>PDPH01000027.1 GCA_002747435.1 Pseudomonadota bacterium | reverse complement strand
AAGTGATGATCAACCTATGGGATTACGGCAAAAAACAATGGCTAGATAAGCAATTCTTCAAGGGCGTCCAAGTCAGTGTGGTATATGCCGCAGGCCCTTGTGTGTTGTTACAGCATGAATCTGATTTTGCTTTGATCACGCATGAAGACGACAAGCTCCAGTTATTGTGGCAGCAGCACTTTCCTGCTTTAAATGTGCCTAAGCATGAGTATCGCGTGAGCTTCAGTTATGACAGGCAAGCGATTGTATTTGAACTCACGGATAAGATCATCAGGGTAGATACCCAAACAGGAGAACAAACCTATTTCCCTAGAGCGGTTAAGTCGGTAGAAGGCGAACTAGCCGCACTTTCACCGGCATTTAACTACAGAGTGAGCCACTATTTTGATCCACTCCGCTTAACGGAGTGTCTAGAGTATGATCAAAACAGTAGCCTTTACAGCGTTGATGGCAAGGAAAAGCTGCAAACCTTAGTAGGCACTGTGTTTGCCATCAGCCCAGACGGTAAGGTGTTGGCAACCTGTAAAGGGAAGGAATTGCGTTTGTATCGAGAGGTGGCTTTGTAAAAGGGCAGACGCATAAGTCGTCTACCCCTCTGTGGGATTTAGGATAATATAAGAGCGAGCTTAGGTGTGTTCGCCGCCCTACTTGATTGATAGGAGAAGGTTAACGTCCTGCCAAAGGTCCTGCGTTGCGCACCTCTTCTGTTACATAGTCGGCAAAGTGGGCAAAGTTTTCATGGAAGGCTCTTGCTAGGTAGTGGGCTTTGTCTTCATAGGCACTTTTATCTGTCCAAGTCGACATAGGATCCAGTACTTCATCAGGTACGTCCGGGCAAGTCACTGGAATATGCAGGCCGAAGATGGGATCTGTGCGTGTTTCAATATTATCCAAATCCCCCCGTAAGGCAGCATTCAACATACTACGGGTATGACGAATTTTCATGCGATTACCTATGCCATAAGAACCGCCACTCCATCCTGTATTTAATAACCAGCAGGCAACATGGTGTTCATTAATCTTTTTGCCCAATAAATCAGCATAGACTGAGGGATGCAAAGCCATGAAAGGCGCACCAAAGCAAGTGCTAAAAGTGGTCGTGGGCTCAGTAATACCTTTTTCTGTACCGGCGACTTTAGCAGTATAACCAGACAAAAAGTGATACATGGCTTGTGCGGTAGTGAGCTTGGAAATAGGTGGTAATACACCAAAAGCGTCACAAGTCAGCATAATAATGTGTTGTGGATGACCTGCTTTTCCTGGATAAAGTGCATGCGGTATCATAGTCACAGGATAGCTGGCACGGGTATTTTCGGTAATGCTGCCATCATCCAAATCTAACTCACGGCTATGTTCATCCATGACTACGTTTTCCAGCACAGTACCAAACTGTTGCGTCGTGGCATAAATCATGGGTTCGGCTTCAGCGGAGAGATTAATGACTTTAGCATAGCAACCGCCTTCTAGGTTGAAGACACCTTGATCACTCCAACCATGTTCATCATCACCAATCAGTTCGCGCTCAGGGTCAGCCGATAAAGTCGTTTTACCTGTGCCAGACAGACCAAACAAAATAGCCACATCGCCCTTTTTGCCTACATTGGCGGAGGCGTGCATGGACATAATACCTTGCTGTGGCAATAGATAATTCATCACCGAAAAGACGGATTTCTTGATTTCACCCGCATAATGCGTACCGCCAATCAAGACCAAGCGTTGGGCAAAATTTACGAGTACAAACGTGCTGGAACGTGTGCCATGTTTGACAGGATCGGCTTCCATATCAGGAACATGGATGACCGTAAAACTAGGCTCATCGACGGCAATGCTACGTTGGATTTCATCAGGGCGAATGAACATATTGCGCGCAAACATGGAATGCCAAGCATGTTGTGTGATAATACGCACAGGTAATTCGGTGGTTGGGTCTGCACCGGCCAGCAAATCTTGCACAAAAATCTCTTTATCACTGAGAAATTGTAGGGCTTCGTGCAAAAGTGTATTGAAATGTTTTTCAGAAATGCCTTTGTTAACTTCACCCCACCACACTTTGTCATGACTGCCAACTTCATCCACAATAAATTTGTCCTTAGGGGCGCGTCCGGTAAATGCTCCGGTATAAGCGACCAGCGTACCGCCTTTGCCGACATAGGCTTCACCACGCCGTATAGCTGCTTCGAATAAAGCAGGGGAGGACAAATTCCAGTGTGTTTTTGCAGGATTTAAGCCATAAGCGGCTTCTAAGTAGGTCAAGAGTGCAGTGTTGTCGGTCATGTTGGTTTCCAGGCTGTGTCAGTATCTGTCAAGTAGCAAATGTTTAAAAAGTGTCGGCAATCTACTTGCGTAACGAAATAAGGCATCACAGTATAAAGAAACTGCACTTTATTTAAAGTTATTTTCGTGGAAATACTGAGCAAGACAGTTCGCTAATCATCAAGTAGCGCTTGAATGGGCTAAAGGTTTCGCAAGCAGTCTTAAGTTTGTGCGCTAATCTGGCTGTGAGCAAGGCTGGGTAAGATTATTCCATAGATTTACCTCACTAATTCTCGGGCAATGACCATGCGTTGTATGTCGCTTGTGCCTTCATAAATTTGGGCAACACGCACGTCACGATAGATGCGTTCCACGGGGAAATCATGTAAATAGCCGTAACCACCCAAGGTTTGTATGGCAGCGGAGCAGACTTTTTCAGCCATTTCTGAGGCAAATAATTTTGCCATGCTGGCCTCTTTCAAACAGGGCTGACCCGCATCACGTAAGCTGGCCGCTTGCCATACCAGTAAACGAGCGGCTTCAATTTGAGTTGCCATGTCTGCTAGTCGAAAAGCAACAGCTTGATGCTCAATCAGAGGTTTACCAAAACTCATGCGCTCTTGTGCATAAGCCAAGGCTGCTTCATACGCAGCGCGTGCCATGCCCACGGATTGTGCTGCGATACCCATGCGTCCTGATTCCAAATTGCTTAAGGCTATTTTGTAGCCTTCGCCTGCCTTGCCGAGTAAGTGGTTAGCAGGAATACGGCAATCAGTAAAACATAAAGTTGCGGTATCCGAAGCATGCTGTCCTAATTTATGCTCAATGCCAGCCACCTGATAGCCAGCGTTATCCGTCGGTACAATAAAAGCACTAATACCGCGCTTACCCGCAGCAGGATCAGTTACCGCAAAGACAATCGCTACTTGCGCATTTTGCCCAGAAGTAATGAATTGTTTGCTGCCGTTAATGATATAAGTGTCGCCGTCACGTATGGCGCGGGTTTTGATTGCAGCAGCATCAGAACCAGCCTGTGATTCGGTTAAGCAAAAACAACCTAATTTCCTGCCAGAAGCTAAGTCTTTGAGGTAGGTTTCCTTTAAAAAGTCTGAGCCATAGCCGAGTAGAGGACCACAAACGACCGAGTTATTGACGCTGAGAATGGTCGAACAAGCACCATCGCCTGCGGCGATTTCTTCTAGTGCTAAGACCAATTCCTGATAGCCTAAACCTGCACCGCCCCACTGTTCTGGTGTGGTCATGCCATACAAGCCCAGCTCACCTAGTTCACTTAAGACTTGCGCTGGAAAGGTATTATTTTTGTCCCATTCAGCCGCATGAGGCGTAATATTTGCTTTTACATAGGCCCGCACTTGATCGCGGATTATGTTTTGTTCTTCACTAAGCATCATGGTAATTCCACCGCAACTGCTGTGGCTTCTCCGCCACCAATACATAAAGCGGCAATGCCGCGTTTTAAACCGCGCTGTTGCAAAGCTGCAATCAGCGTAACCAAAATACGTGCTCCTGATGCGCCTATGGGATGCCCGAGCGCACAAGCACCGCCATGTATATTGACTTTAGCTGCGGGTAACTGCAAATCGTGCATGGCAGCCATGGTGACGACAGCAAAGGCTTCATTGATTTCATATAAATCTACCGACTCAGCCGTCCAGTCTAGCTGTTGTAATAATGCGCGAATGGCAAACACGGGCGCAGTGGTAAACAGGCTAGATGCTTGTGCAAAAGTAGCATGGCCTCGTATGACAGCTAGGGGTAGCAGACCGCATTGTTCAGCCTCCGACTGGCGAGTGAGCAGGAGTGCAGCAGCGCCATCGGAAATAGAGCTGGAATTGGCCGCCGTGACCGAACCGTTTTGTCGGAAAGCAGGTTTTAGTGTGGGAATTTTGTCAATATTGGCTTTATGGGGTTGTTCGTCAGTGCTAATCGTTTGCGTACCTTTGCGACTATTGACGGTGACAGGTGTAATTTCTGTTGTAAATGCGCCGCTCTCAATGGCAGCTTTGGCACGCCGTAAGGAACGAATGGCAAATTCGTCTTGCGCTTCTCGCGTGAACCCATAGTTTTCCGCGCAATCCTCTGCGAATGTACCCATGAGCCGCCCTTTGTCATAGGCATCCTCTAGGCCATCTAAAAACATGTGATCCTTCACATCGCTATGTCCCATGCGTAAACCAGCGCGTGCTTTAGGTAAGAGATACGGCGCATTAGACATGGATTCCATGCCACCCGCTAATATTAGGCGATTGGTATTAGCGAGGAGTGCATCGTGGGCTAACATGACAGCTTTCATGCCCGAACCACACATTTTATTCACCGTCGTACAAGCACAAGAAAGTGCTAAACCTGCTCCTAATGCTGCTTGGCGTGCAGGTGCTTGGCCTTGTCCGGCTGGCAGAACACAACCCATAATGACTTCTTCCACAGTATCAGGATCAATACCTGCGCGTTCTACAGCAGCCTTAATAGCAGCAGCGCCCAGTTCAGGTGCCATGACCTGTGCAAAATCACCTTGAAAACCACCCATAGGGGTGCGCGCCATGCCTGTAACTACCACAGGGTCACTCATAACTCTCGCCTCCAAGCAGCCATTTGCTGAGATTTATTTAAAACGGATCTTGTTGATTGATCCGTGATCATGGTAGAAATGGTAGATGACGTTTACGTTAACGTCAATGGTGATGTGAATTGGGATTCGTATCCTAGCGTACCCTAAGTTTTATTTATTAAGCTTGCTGTTTTTCCAAGTCATTCAGTGAATCACTGAGTTTTTTATACACACGCTCGATTTCAAGAATCGACATGTCAATGTCGTGACGCTGTTGTTTGAGTTGATCCATGCGCTCATCTAGCTTGCTCATAAGGTGCTGAATTTGTGCCTTTTCATCCAGTGTACTGTCATACATATCAAACAGTTCCTTGGCTTCCGCTAGGGTGATGCCAACACGTTTGGCTCGCAAGGTCAGGCGTAGGCGTACCCGATCACGATCGGAGTAAATGCGGCGATTGCCTGCTCGTACAGGAGCCAGCAAACCTTGTTCTTCATACAAACGAATGGCTCGCGGTGTAACGCCGTATTCTTTAGCTAAGTCTGAGATGCTGTAAGTTCTAGGCTCTATTCTTTGTTGCATGTGTGTTGTTTTCAGTTTGTTGCGTCGCACTGAAAGTGTTTGACGCTTACGTTAACGTAAGTTAATTTATAACAAACACCTAAATTGCGCAAATAGCAGAAAAATCCCGACCGTATAGTATAAGGGAAAATAGCTCGCTCTAACCACTGTGGGAGTAATAGGCATGCCCGATCAGCTTTCGTCATTACGCAAAGTTCGTTTTGTTACCGCTGCCAGCCTGTTTGACGGGCATGACGCAGCCATCAATATTATGCGCCGTATTTTGCAATCTCAAGGCGCAGAAGTCATTCATCTTGGTCATAATCGTTCAGTGGCTGAAATCGTCAATGCCGCCATACAAGAGGACGCTCATGCGATTGCGGTGAGTTCTTATCAAGGCGGCCATGTAGAGTATTTTAAGTACATGGTTGATATGCTCAAGGAGCGCGCCAGTTCTCATGTGAGGATTTTTGGTGGTGGTGGTGGCGTCATTATTCCTAGCGAAATAGAGGAACTACAGGCTTATGGTGTCACGCGCTTGTATTCGCCCGAAGATGGCCAGCAAATGGGACTGGTTGGGATGATTCAAGACATGATTGAACGTTGTGATTTTGAGCCTGCTTCGCTAGCACCGCAGACTTTGCAACCGTTGCAGGAAAGCGACTGGCAAGCTTTAGCACGCACTATTTCAGCACTGGAAATGGGTCGTTTGGATGCCAGTGTGTGTGCGGATATAAAAGCTGCTGCTGCTTCACTGCCACGTAAAGCCCCCGTATTAGGTATTACGGGTACGGGTGGCTCAGGTAAGTCTTCCTTGACCGATGAGTTGATTCGTCGTTTCCGTTTGGGACAACAAGACAAGCTTAAAATTGCCATTATTGCGATTGATCCTACTCGCCGTAAAACTGGCGGGGCACTACTAGGTGATCGGATTCGCATGAATGCGATTGAGCACCCGAATATTTTTATGCGCTCTTTGGCGACCCGGGATGCACGAGGTGAGGTCCCTGAAGTTGTACACGATATTGTTGCTGCCACTCAATTGGCAGGCTTTGATCTCATTATTGTGGAAACGCCGGGTATAGGGCAGGGTGATGCTGCCATTGTGCCGTTTGTTGACGCGGCATTGTATGTCATGACACCAGAATTTGGTGCACAAAGCCAGCTAGAAAAGATTGATATGCTGGATTATGCCGATGTGATTGCGATTAATAAGTTTGACCGCAAAGGTGCAGAGGATGCGTATCGTGATGTCAGCAAACAAGTGCAACGCAACCGCGAAGCTTTTGCGCAGCCCTTGGAAGCGATGCCTGTGTTCGGCACGATTGCGGCACGTTTTAATGATGATGGTGTTACAGCGCTCTACCATTATTTGCTGGAAGTCTTGCAAGCGCTGGGGCTGACGATACAAGAGGATGCCTTACCACACAGTGGCTTACGTAAGTCTTCGGGCAATACCGTGATTGTGCCACCCGAGCGTGTGCGTTATCTAGCCGAAATTGCTACGACGGTACGCACTTACAAGGCGCATGCTCGCAAGCAAGCAAGTATTGCGCGTGAGCGACAACAGTTGGCCGCGAGTCAACGTATGCTGGAAGCCGCAGGTGGCGAGGTCAGTTTGTTACCCGCTTTACAAGCCGAACGCGATGCACAATTGGATCATTATTCTCGTCAAGCATTAGCAGGTTGGTCGTCGTTGCGTGAGCATTATTCTGGTTCTGAGTATGTGGTTAAAATACGCGAGCGTGAAATTCACACGCCTTTAACACGCACCACTTTATCTGGCAATGTAGTACGCAAGGTTGCTTTGCCGCGTTATCAAGATGAAGGTGAATTATTGCAGTGGCTATTATTGGAAAACTTGCCAGGCTATTTTCCATTTACGGCGGGTGTCTTTCCATTTAAGCGTGAAAATGAAGACCCTACCCGTATGTTTGCTGGGGAAGGCGATGCGTTTCGTACCAATGCCCGCTTTAAGAAGTTATCAGCACATTCCGATGCTAAGCGTCTGTCGACTGCTTTTGATTCAGTGACTTTATATGGCTTTGATCCTGATTGGCGACCCGATATTTATGGCAAGGTCGGCAATTCTGGTGTATCGATTGCCACCTTAGATGATTTAAAAGTACTGTATGACGGTTTCGATCTATGTAATCCCACCACGTCGGTATCCATGACGATTAATGGGCCTGCACCGATGATTCTGGCGATGTTCTTGAATACGGCTATTGAGCAGCAGCTACAAAAGTTCAGAACGCAACATCAACGCGAACCTAGTGCTGACGAAGCCGCAGACATACGTGCTTGGACGCTGGAAAATGTGCGCGGCACCGTACAAGCTGATATTCTTAAAGAAGATCAAGGGCAGAATACCTGTATTTTTTCCACTGAATTTGCTCTGAAAATGATGGGCGATATTCAAGCGTATTTTGTTCAGCATCGTATTCGTAACTTCTATTCTGTTTCTATTTCCGGCTATCACATTGCCGAAGCTGGAGCGAATCCCATTTCGCAGTTAGCTTTTACCCTCGCCAATGGTTTTACTTATGTGGAAACTTATTTGGCGCGTGGTATGTGTATTGACGATTTTGCGCCTAATCTATCTTTCTTTTTTAGTAATGGCATGGATCCAGAATATACCGTGATGGGACGAGTGGCACGGCGGATTTGGGCAATTGCTTTACGTGATAAATACGGTGCCAATGAACGTAGCCAAAAGCTGAAATACCATATTCAGACCTCAGGTCGTTCACTGCACGCACAGGAAATGGATTTTAATGATATTCGTACCACTTTACAGGCACTGATCGCTATTTATGACAATTGTAATAGCCTACATACCAATGCGTTTGATGAAGCGATTACAACCCCTACTGAAAATTCGGTACGCCGTGCTTTAGCAATTCAGTTAATTATTAATCAAGAATGGGGCTTGGCTAAAAATGAAAATCCTTTGCAAGGTGCTTTTATTATTGAGGAGTTGACCGAGTTAGTGGAAGAGGCTGTTTTAAGCGAGTTTGAACGCATTGCTGAACGTGGTGGTGTATTGGGTGCAATGGAAACAGGTTACCAGCGTGGCAAGATTCAGGATGAGTCCATGTTTTATGAGCACCAAAAACATGAGGGTAGTTTGCCGATTATTGGGGTGAATACTTTTATTAATCCACAAGGACGCGAGGCGTTTACGATTGAATTGGCGCGTTCTTCAGACGAGGAAAAACAGAACCAGATTCAACGTCTACAAGCATTCCAAACCTGTCACCAAGCACACGCCGCTGAAGCACTGTATAAGGTTAAACAGGCGGCTATTCACAATCAGAATATTTTTACGGAATTAATGAATGCCGTGCGTTACTGCTCCTTAGGTGAGATTTCCAATGCCTTGTTTGAAGTGGGTGGGCAGTATCGTCGGAATATGTAGGGAAGAAAACTTAAAAGCGTATTCAAGATAAGTTTTTTTAAGCAGGAATCCAAAATATGACTTTAAATACCATCGCGGTTGTTGGTGCGGGTACTATGGGGAATGGTATTGCCCAAGTGTTTGCGGCTCACGGCTTTAATGTATTGATGCAAGATATTTCTCAAGCTGCATTAAATAAAGGTTTGGCAACTATTAACAATAGTTTGAGCCGATTAATTAAAAAAGAAGTGATCAGCGAAGCAGATAAGCAAGCAAGCTTGGAGCGCATTACTAGCACAACGGACTTACAGGATTTAAATACAGCGGATTTAGTTATTGAAGCTGCGTCGGAGAATGTGCAGATAAAAGCAGAGATTTTTCGTAGTTTAGATCAGTATTGTCAGTCTGAGGCTATTCTTGCTTCTAATACGTCTTCAATTTCTTTAACGCGCATCGCACGCGAAACACAACGCCCGGATAAAGTCATCGGTATGCACTTTATGAATCCTGTGCCGCTAATGAAATTGGTAGAGATTATTCGTGCTTTGCAGACTAGTGAGGCAACTTTTCAAAGTGTGTATGCCTTAAACAAGCGGATTAATAAAGTGCCTGTACTTGCCAATGACAGTCCGGGGTTTGTGTCTAATCGTATTTTAATGCCCATGATTAATGAGGCTGTGTTTACTTTGTACGAAGGCGTCGCCACAGCAGAAGCGATTGATGAGATTATGAAATTAGGCATGGCGCATCCTATGGGGCCATTGGCTTTGGCGGATTTGATTGGTTTGGATACCTGTTTATCCATTATGGAAGTGCTGCATGAAGGCTTGGGGGATAGCAAATACCGGCCTTGTCCTTTATTAAGACGCATGGTGGATGCGGGCTATTTAGGCCGCAAAACAGGGCGCGGATTTTATACTTATGAAAGCTAAAGTTGAGCGCTGAATATGGAAATGGAAGATCAAACAGTTTTATTACAAGCCTTGGACACGGGCATTTATCAACTGACGATCAATCGCCCTACAAGTTATAACGCACTGAATAGTGAAACGCTTTCAGCCTTACAAAGTGCTATTGATCGTTTGGCGCAACAAGAGGATGCGCGTGTTTTATTGCTCAGAGGTGCGGGTGAAAAAGCGTTTGTTGCGGGGGCGGATATTAAGGAAATGTATGATTTCTCGCCTATGCAGGCAGAAGCCTTCTCTCAGCGCGGCATGCGGGCTTTTGCTAGCTTGGAAGCTTTACCGATACCTGTGATTGCTGTGGTGAATGGTATTTGTCTGGGAGGTGGTTGTGAGTTGGCAATGAGTTGTGACTGGATTCTCGCGGCGGATCATGCGCGTTTTGGGCAACCTGAAGTCGGTTTGGGCGTAACGCCTGGTTTTGGTGGTACGCAGCGACTGACTCGTTTGCTTGGGCGAGCCAAAGCACTGGAATTATTATTAACTGCTCGACAATTGACGGCACAAGAAGCCTGCGATTGGGGGTTAGTTAATCATGTTTATACCGCTGAGCAGCTAGCAGATCAGGCTTTAGACTTAGCCCGAACTATTAGCAAGCAAGGCAAAACAGCCGTGCGTTTATGCAAGCGTTTGGTACAACAAGGGCAAGCTATGGATTTAGATAAAGCCTGTTTAATGGAAAGTCAGGCCTTTGGCTTGTGCTTTGCGACGGTTGAACAGCAGCAAGGTATGCAGCAGTTTATGAAGAAATGATTGGCACTAACTGATCGCACGGGACTTAGCATACTCATGCTCAACTGCCTAAGGCGCGTGGCTTCCAACAAGATAAATCCGCGCTGTTATCCATTTTCCAGTCACAGGCTGGAGGCGTATTAGGATGAGCGCGCAGGCTGTTTAAAAAAGCTGCTCTGGAAATATTTTCAGCCCCCATGCTGGCTAAATGCGGGTTGAGAATTTGGCAGTCAATTAGGTCGAATCCCCATTGTTGCAAATGGTAAGCCAAGGCAATCAAGGCAATTTTTGAGGTATCGGCTGCGCGGCTAAACATGGATTCACCGCAGAAGATGCCTCCATTAGCGACTCCATATAAGCCGCCTAGCAATTCTTGCCCATCGGGTGAGTAAACTTCTACAGAGTGTGCCATGCCCGCATCATGTAAGCGGGCATAAGCAGTGTACATAGCTTTAGTAATCCAAGTGCTATTGGTGTAACTGCGTGGTGCTGCACAAGCACGTACCACTGCACGAAAATTGCGATCAAAGGCCAATTGATAGCCTTTATTACGGATAGATTTACGTAAGCTACGGGTAATCCGAATTTTTTCTGGAAAGAGTACCGCACGTGGATCGGGACTCCACCAGTAAATCGGTTCATTCGCTTCAAACCAGGGAAAGATACCCTGACGGTAAGCATTACTTAAGCGTTGTAAACTTAAGTCACCACCGACCGCCAATAAGCCATTGGGCTCATCCCAAGCGTTTTCGTGCGGAGGAAAGGGTTCATCCGGCTGGGTAGGATTGAGCAAATATAAACTGAATGATTTGGACACCATGATGTCAGCTTTGCTCAGCTTGGATGATGCGCTTCTAGGTATTTTTCAGCATCCAGTGCAGCCATACAACCTGTACCTGCCGAAGTAACCGCTTGACGGTAGACATGATCTATCACATCACCTGCGGCAAAAATACCCGGTACGCTGGTTTGTGTGGCATTACCCTGTAAGCCACTTTTAACTTTGATGTAGCCATTTTCCATTGCTAATTGGCCTTGGAAAATAGCAGTATTGGGTTTGTGACCGATGGCAATGAATATACCCATGAGATCAATCTTTTCTACGCTACCATCGTGGACATTTTTGATTTTCATGCCGTTTACGCCGTTGTTATCCCCAATGACCTCATCAAGCACATGATTCCATTTCAGTGTAACATTAGCATTTTCAGCCTTTTCAAATAGCTGCTGTTGGAGTATTTTTTCAGCGCGCAAGCTGTCACGACGGTGAACTAGAATGACTTCTGATGCTATATTAGACAGGTACAAAGCCTCTTCGACAGCGGTATTGCCGCCACCGATAACGGCAACTTTTTGCTTACGATAGAAAAATCCGTCACAGGTAGCACAGGCTGAAACACCTTTGCCCTTGAAAGCCTCCTCAGAAGGCAGTCCAAGGTACATGGCGGATGCGCCTGTCGCAATAATGAGCGCATCGCAAGTATAGCTAGCGCTATCGCCTTTCAGCGTAAAGGGGCGTTGTTGAAAGTCCACGGTGTGAATATGGTCAAAAATGATTTCGGTATTAAAGCGTTCAGCATGTTTTTGCATGCGATCCATGAGTTCAGGTCCCATGACGCCGTCGTTATCGCCCGGCCAGTTGTCCACTTCAGTGGTGGTGGTCAATTGTCCGCCTTGTTGCAGGCCGGTAATCAATACTGGCTTGAGGTTGGCGCGTGCTGCATAGACCGCAGCAGTATAGCCAGCAGGACCAGAACCCAAGATCAACAGTCGGCAATGTCGAGTGTTCATGTATAATTCTCCATTGGTGAACAGAAGGCTGAATTATTTGTCATCTAATTAGGGCAGTTATCCTATGTGAGCCTTTGGGCAAGGTAAAGTAATAATCGCCGGGAAAAACGAAGGAAGCAAGACCGTTGAGCAAGGATCAGATCAAACTAAACCAGCGTAAAAGAGCGAGTCTGCAACAGGCTACCACTATTATTGCCATTGGCATTGCCGTCTTGTTAATTATTGCATTGCTGACTTATGACCGGGTTGACCCTGGTATTTTTCACAGCAATAGCAATCATGTCGGTGCTTGTGTCAATAAAATAGGCTGCATGGGTGCGTATATTGCTGACTTTTTATATGGCTTATTAGGCTATGTCGCTTATGCCGTGCCATTAGTCGTGGTGGCATTAGGTTTAAGTGCTTTTAATCAGCCTCCTAAACACTTGCGCATGCCGAATAATCCCATTGGCGGCCTTAATAGTGTTATTACCGTGATCGGTGCTGTATTTACCCTGTTGGCCGGAAGTGGCTTGGCAGAAATGTTATTTTACCCAGTCGGTGGCGGTATTTTGGGGGCTGTGGTAGCGAATGGTTTGCAACGTACTGTGCTGGATTTTTATGGCGCTTTGCTGATTTTGTTATCACTCTTCTTGGGGGGGATTACCCTAGTAGGGGATATTCATTGGGGCGAGGTCACTGAAAAGATCGGTGATTTTACCCTTAAGCTATTGGATAAGGTGCAAGGTGCTAAGCAAAAGCATGCCCCTGCGATTAGTAGTAGTTCAGAAGCAGCTTTGTCAGTGAGTAAGAACTTATTGCGCGGTAGCCGTGATTCTGTTGGTAAAATAGGCGCTTTATTGGGTAAAGTACGTGATATGAGCGCCAAAGAGGGTAGTTTATTGCCCAAGCGTAAAACCAATCCACTGGATGAAGATTTGTACGCGACACATGACCCTTTATTCGATAATGAGAATGAGCTTGATGCTAAGCAAACCGACAATTCCCATGCCCATGAAATGACGCAGGCTTTAGCAGCGAGTTCCACTAAAAGCTCCAGAGAAACACCTAAAAAATCTTCTGCACCTGCTCAAGCAAAACAGGAGGCTGTTGTTGAGGAAAAGCTAAAGCGTCCACGTGATGATTATCAGTTTATGCGTCCGGGTCATAAGGATGGTTTGATTACCTTGCCGCGTGTGTCATTGCTGAAGCCACCACCCCCTGCTAAGGAGCGGGTGACTCAATCCAAAGAGTCATTGAGTGTATTGGCAACACGTCTGATTGAGACGCTAGGGCATTATGGTGTGAAAGAGACGGAAGTGGTGGCTTGTGATCCAGGCCCTGTCATTACACGTTTTGAATTGCAATTACCAGATGGTACCAAGGCCAGCAAGGTATCTGGTTTAGCGAATGATTTGGCTCGTAATATGTGTGTCTCCAGCGTGCGGGTGGTCGAGGTGATTCCGGGGCGACCGACCATTGGTATTGAAGTGCCAAATGAAAAGCGTGATGTGGTGACTATCAGTGAAATGATTGAGTCCAGTGCTTATAAGAAAAGCCCTTCCCCACTGACGCTGTGCTTGGGTAAAGATATTGCGGGTAATCCGGTTGTGGCTGATTTGGCACGTATGCCTCACTTGCTGGTGGCAGGTACAACTGGCTCGGGCAAGTCAGTGGCGGTCAATGCCATGCTGCTGAGTCTGCTATATAAATCAACGCCGGAAGAAGTGCGTTTGATTATGATTGATCCTAAGATGTTGGAATTAAGCAGTTATGAGCATATTCCACATTTATTGGCACCCGTAGTGACTGATATGAAGGATGCAGCCAATGCGCTGCGTTGGTCAGTTGCAGAAATGGAGCGACGCTACTTGCTAATGTCCAAGCTTAAGGTGCGTAATATTGGTGGATTTAATCAGAAAGTACGCGAGGCAGAGGAGCGCGGTGATCCTATTATGGATCCGCTATTCGATATGAGTAAGTCAGTGGACATGCACCCCGAACCCTTGGAAACCTTGCCTTATATTGTCATTGTGGTGGATGAATTCGCTGACATGATGATGGTCGTGGGCAAGAAGGTAGAAGAGCTGATTGCACGTTTGGCACAGAAAGCACGGGCGGCTGGTATACATTTGATTTTGGCGACACAGCGTCCATCGGTTGATGTCATAACTGGCTTGATCAAAGCGAATATTCCCACCCGTATTGCTTTCCAAGTGTCTACCAAAATTGACTCACGTACTATTCTTGATCAGGGCGGTGCGGAACAGTTGCTCGGTTATGGTGATATGTTGTATATGCCTCCCGGAACCTCGATTCCTCAACGGGTACACGGTGCGCTGGTGACTGATCAGGAAGTCGAAGATGTCGCTAATTATCTCAAACAGCAGCGGGAACCGGAGTATGTTGATGGTGTCCTAGCTGATACAGGTGGTGGTTCGGATGCTATTCCAGGTCTGGAGCCGCTAAGTGCGGGTGAGGAAGCTGACCCTTTGTATGACGAAGCAGTCAAAGTTGTCACAGAATCGCGGCGCGCTTCTATTTCTTACCTACAACGGCGACTCAAGGTGGGCTATAACCGTGCAGCCAGCATGATTGAAGACATGGAAATTGCCGGTGTGGTTACGCCGGTTTTGCCGAATGGTACGCGCGATGTACTCGCTCCGCCACCCGTTGAACTCGATTAACAAGCAGAAAACAAGGATTACGATAGATTATGACAAAATCATTATGGGGCAAAGTAGCCGCCATGTTGTTGGTATTCAGTGTCTCCCACAGTGCGTTGGCAGAAGGGGGACGGCAGCGCCTGAATGAGTTTTTTACTACAGTTAACACCATGCAAGCTGGTTTTATTCAGGAAGTTTTTGACCAACACAGTGTGCTTAAACAAAAGTCACGCGGTACGGTTTTTCTACAACGCCCTGGCCGTTTTCGTTGGGAATATGCAGCACCCGATTCACACCAAATTGTAGCAGATGGCAAAAATGTGTGGGTGTACGATGTAGAGCTGGATCAGGTTACTGTTAAGCCCATGACGCAAGCCTTGTCAGCCGCACCAGTCGGCATGTTATTGAGCAAACAGCCCGTTGAGCGCCAATTTGTAGTGCAGGAAATGCAAGCCGATGGCAGCAGTCTGGAATGGTTTCGCCTAACACCACACAAACGTGATTCAGACTTTACCGTCATGGATTTGGGTATTAGCCAAAAAGGTATTCAGGAGATGGTATTAGAAGATAAATTTGGTCAACAGACCTATATTCATTTCCAGGGCATGCGTTTAAATATACCGATGGCACCACAACGCTTCCGGTTCACACCGCCTGCTAATGCTGATGTGATTGGGCAGCCTAGTTAAAGTTTAAATGTTCTCCCCCTCACCCCAAATCCTCTTCCAGAAAGCGATAGGCTAAAAATTAAGCGCTTACTTCTCCTCTACCATTGTGGGAGAGGTGGGGCTGGGGTGAGGGATTAACCCACAGGAGTTCCACTTTCCTTGTCTCACTATATTCCCCTCGCTGAACGTATGCGTCCCCGTCGCTTAACAGCTTATGCGGGGCAGTCTCATCTGCTGGCGATGGGTAAACCTTTACGGCGTGCGCTGGAAGAGGAGCATCTACATTCCATGTTGTTCTGGGGGCCACCCGGGACAGGCAAGACTACACTAGCACGCTTAATTGCCCATTATTGGGGAGCGGAATTCTTGACACTGTCGGCTGTATTGGCCGGTGTGAAAGATATTCGTGCAGCAGTCGATGTAGCGGAGAAAAATCGTGTACAGTTGGGCAAGCCTACGGTTTTATTTGTAGATGAAGTACATCGTTTCAATAAAGCGCAGCAAGATGCTTTTTTGCCGCATATTGAGTCGGGTGTGCTGATTTTTATTGGTGCGACGACTGAGAATCCATCTTTTGAATTAAATAATGCTTTGTTATCGCGGGTACGTACTTATGTATTGCGCTCGTTGGGAGAGGAAGAGATTCGAACGATTTTGCAGCAGGCTTTGCAGGATAGTGAAAAGGGTCTGGGGCAACGTAGTTTGCAAATAGATGAGGCAGCGCTGAGTCATTTGGTGGCAATGGCGGATGGGGATGCACGGCGTGCCTTAAATTGGCTAGAAATTGCGGCTGATTTGGCAGAGGCGATGCCTGATGGTCGTTTGTTGATTAGTGAGCAAACGGTACAGGAAGTGGCCAGTGAGTCACCACGACGCTTTGATAAAGGTGGCGATTTATTCTATGAGCAGATTTCAGCCTTGCATAAATCCGTGCGCGGTACTGACCCGGATGCCGCTCTGTATTGGATGTGTCGCATGTTGGAGGGGGGCTGTGATCCGCTGTATATCGCTAGACGTGTCGTGCGTATAGCGAGTGAGGATATTGGTAATGCTGATCCGCGTGGTTTAGCTTTGGCGCTAAATGCTTGGGATGCTTATGAGCGCTTGGGTAGCCCAGAAGGGGAATTAATGCTGGCGCAGGCGGTGGTGTATTTGGCTTGTGCGCCTAAAAGTAATGCGGTGTATAAGGCTTATAAAGCGGCAATGGCTGATGCTAAACAATCTGGTTCTTTGGATGTGCCTATGCACTTGCGTAATGCCCCGACGCAGTTTATGAAAAAATTAGACTATGGCAAAAACTATCGTTATGCCCACGACGAGCCGGATGCTTATGCGGCGGGTGAGTGTTACTTTCCAGAAGGTTTGCAAGGGCGGCGTTATTATGAACCCGTTGAGCGGGGCTTGGAGCTTAAAATCGCAGAGAAATTGCGGCGCTTGAGGGGAGAGTGAGCCGATTATTTAACCGGCTTTGGTATTATTTGTCATCGATAAAACTTTGATTAAACTACTACAGCAACACCACCTCGACGCGAGTCGCCTGCGCCCGTGCTTTGACCTTTACGCCGCGTAACCGTATGCACTCCACCAAAAAACATATTTTGCTGATCCCATTGGCGATAGGCTGGGCTGTATTCAATCAAGGCTTGTGCTGCTTCTGTACTAAAACCGCCTTCAATATAAGTCATATCCTGCTCAACATGCAGACGCGCTGCATCAACAGCTTCAGTCACTGACAGCTCATAGTGCAGCAAATTTAACAAGACTTGCACAATTGCAGAGCGAATACGATTCGAGCCGCCTGTGCCTAGTACCATTAAATCGCCTTGTGGGTGATGCGCAATCGTTGGCGACATCATGGAGCTCATGCGTTCATTGCAATGCCAGCGAAAGAAGCCATTGGGATTTAAGTCCTCCTCGCCCAGCATATTATTCAGCATGAAACCCGTACCCGGAACAATATGTCCACATCCCTCGCCATTGGAAACGGTGGCTGAAACGGCATTACCTTGGGCATCCAGTATAGAAATATGTGTTGTGCCACGATAAGCGCGGCTACGCTGTAAAACTTCGGCTTGATAACGCTGAATCAATGCGGGGTCAGCTAGTGCTAAAAAATCGGGTATACCATTGGCAAGTGTATTTGCAAGGCGTGCTTCTTGCGTCAAGGCTAGCGCTTCCCGCACGGCCAATACATGCTCACGACTCGCAAAACGGCCTAAATGGGGGGCTAATGTTTGCAATAAACTTAGGGCAAAGCTGATTAAGCTGCCACCTGCTGCTGGCGGTGGGTTAGTGAGTATTTGCCAATCTTTATAATGGAATGTCAGCGGATGACGTAGCTCGGTGCGATAATCTAGCAAATCCTGTGTTTGCAAATGCCCTCCTTGAGCGCATTGAGCACACATGGCAGCGGCAATCTCACCTTCATAAAATAAGCGCTCACCTTCCAGACCTAATATTTCCAATGTATCAGCTAAAGCAGGATTTACTAATAGTTCACTTGCTTGCAAGACTTTATTGGTTTGGTTAGCACTTTCATATAATTGTTTTGCGGCAGGCGTTGATAGAAAAATAGGCTCAACTAGGGACAGTATATACCCCTGATAGGCGCAGATTGGCACGCCTTGCTTGGCTTGTTGTGCTGCAAATGCAGTAAGCTCGCGCATGGGTAAAGAGCCATGACGACGGTGTAGCTCAAATAGGCCACTGATCATGCCAGGCGTTGCAATGGAACCAGTTCCAATATGGAAGTCTTGTGTGGCGCTACCAAAGTCGACCGTAGCGGCATAAAAATCAGCGTCTTCTGGGCTGGTTTTATGTAAAGGGGTTTGCGTGAAAAAATCCAGTAATTCAGCTTTGCCCCCCGCAGCCGCTTGGACTAGGGCAAATCCGCCGCCGCCTAAAGAGGCTAATACTGGCTCGACCACACAAGCAGTAAACAGTGCCGCTACCATTGCATCAGCCGCATTACCTCCCGCTTGCAAAATGTGTTGTGCTGCTTCAGCGGTCAGGGCGTGACCGGCAGCAATGACTGCTTTGTTCATGGCATGTCCAATTTACTATAATTTAGGTCAGTGGCTTATTCTAGCAATTTGCTTGATAAGGGATAAGTCTAAACTTGATCATGTTTATTGTGGTTTGCTACGCTACAAGTGAAAAAACTGCCTGTAAATTAAAGTGGTTTAGTCGTTTTGTCCCCGAAAAATTACAGTCTATTAGTATTTTGGGATGGTTACTTTTTGCTGTGTATTTAGTGTTGAATGCGGTGGTAGGTGATTTGTCAGATTTACTGAACTCTTTTTCTGACTATGAAGACAATATTGTAGCCATAGCAACGATAATTGAAAGGATGTTTCATCTTGATTTGCAGGCTGAAATCCTCTCGCTTAAGTTAGGATGTAGTTAAAAAACAGCCAGCACGCTGGGTGGCAGTGCTGGCTAATGCTCAAGACTAGGAAGAGAGAGCAACTCACGCTTTTAAAGATAGTGCAGCTTGCTCATGAAAACCGAAATAATTCTAATTTAAAGGCTAAATGGGTGAAATTTCGGTGCGAACTACCTATTAATGATGAGGTTTAGCTAGATTTTATTTAATTTCCTTGTGATTGTAGTAAAGAAGCTGGCGAAGGATTCATCTCTGCTTCGATAGCCACTTTGCCAAGGTCATTGGCTAGATTTAGGGCGTCCAATATCAATAAGTAATGTGCAATACATACTTCGCCATCGCCATTTTCCACTTGACGTAACAAAAAGCGGTTAATACCCGTGCGTTCGCAAAACAATTGCGGCGTTAAACCACGCCTTTGCCGAGCTAGTTTGATATTTTGTCCCAGTGTTTTAAGGATGTTTTGTTGACGGCGATAGAGGATGGCGCGGCATCCTTCTTTGGAATCGGGCATGATTGGGGCTATTCCTGTCATAGTGTCTGTTTGTTTTTGATTCATATGAGTAAAAAAAGTTCCGCTTGCTGGTGTTTACGATTTGCTGCCGCTAATTTTAACTGTAACCGAGCCTTACAGAAACAGCAATTGCAAGTATTAGTTTGCGATGTCTGTCAACAACTTCATCACCCAAGCTTCTCGTTCTGCGACTGTTGCTAGTTCTTGCTCAAAGCGCAGTTTATCCTTCCCATCTAGTTTAAAGACCCAAGGCCGTTTTTGGATAAGCTCAATAATCTTGGCCGGATTAATATTAGGCTTTTCTTCAAATACAATACGTCCACCTTTAGCACTCATATCTAGTTTGCGTATACCTAAATCCTGTGCCAGCAGTTTAACCTGAGTGGCACTAAATAAGTTTTTGCTGGGCTCTGGTAAGAGTCCAAAGCGGTCTATCATTTCAACACGTAATTCTTCTAGTGCAGCGATTGACGCTGCACTGGCAATACGTTTGTACAGAATCAGGCGGCTATGTACATCTGGCAGGTAATCATCAGGGATGAGTGCAGGGGCGCCTAGCTCAACTGTTGTGCGGTTATGTTTAGTGGGATCAAGCTCGGGTGTTTTACCAGATTTAAGTGTTTTAACAGCCCGTTCTAATAGCTCATTATACAAAGTAAAGCCGATTTCTTGGATTTGTCCGCTTTGATCTTCGCCTAGTAACTCACCTGCGCCACGAATTTCTAAGTCATGCGTGGCTAAGGTAAAGCCTACGCCTAAGTCTTCTAATGATTCAATCGCTTCCAAACGCTTTTTAGCGTCACTGGTCAGTGCTTTTTTCGGGGGTGTAATTAAGTAAGCATAAGCACGGTGGTGGGAACGACCGACGCGCCCGCGTAGCTGGTGTAATTGCGCCAAGCCTAGTTTGTCAGCACGATGAATAATAATGGTATTGGCTGTTGGCACGTCGATACCGCTTTCAATAATAGTGGTAGCGACTAAGACTTGAAACCGTTGATGGTAAAAGTCGCTCATAATGCTTTCCAGCTCACGTTCACGCATTTGACCATGAGCAAAGCGTACTGCTACATTGGGCAGGATTTCACTCAAGTCATTGGCCATTTTTTCTATGCTTTTTACTTCATTGTGCAAAACATAAACTTGGCCACCCCGTGCAATTTCTCGTGCGCAGGCTTCTTGTATGACAGTTTTGCTCCACTCCGTTACAAATGTTTTGATGGCATGACGCTGTACAGGTGGCGTAGCTATAATGGATAAGTCGCGTAAGCCAGACAGCGACATATTTAAAGTACGTGGAATCGGGGTAGCTGTCATGGTAAGCATGTCGACATTCGCACGTAGCTTTTTCATTTGCTCTTTGTCGCGCACACCAAAGCGGTGTTCCTCATCAATCATGACTAAACCGAGATTTTTGAACTGCACGTTGTCTTGTAATAGCTTATGCGTGCCAATCATAATATCAATCTTGCCATTGGCGAGCTTGTCGAGTGTCTTAGTGCTTTCTTTAGCCGTTTTAAAGCGAGACAAGGATTCAATAATAAACGGCCAGTCAGCAAAGCGATCACGAAAATTATTTAAATGTTGCTGTACTAATAGTGTCGTGGGCGCAATCATGGCCACTTGCCTGCCTGCATTAGCGGCAACAAATGCTGCCCGCATAGCGACCTCTGTTTTACCAAAACCAACGTCGCCACAGACGACACGATCCATAGGCTGTTCGGAGCACATGTCCTGAATAACATGGTCTATTGCCAAGGCTTGATCAGGTGTTTCCTCAAACGGGAAGGCGGCTGCAAATTGACGATAATCATGTTCGTCAAAGGGAATGGCATTACCTTTTTGTGCCGCGCGTCGCGCATGAATATCTAATAGCTCAGCGGCGACATCGCGTGCTTTTTCGGCAGCTTTGCTGCGCGCTTTTTCCCACTGACCAGAACCGAGACGGTGCAAAGGCGCATGATCCACATCTGCGCCAGTATAACGGCTGACTAAATGCACGAAGGCAACCGGCACATAAAGCTTGTCTTGGTTGGCATATTCAATCAGTAAATATTCTGAAGTAAGCCCACCTGTGGTAATGGTTTCCATCCCTAAATAACGCCCCACACCATGCTCTTCATGTACAACGGGTGCACCTTCACTGAGATCCGTGAGATTACGTACAATGGCATCCGCATCGCGTGTGGTTTTTTTGCGGCGGCGCTGTTGGCGAACTTGTTCACCGTGTAGTAACGCTTCGGGAATAACAGCGATTTTGCTATCAGGCAGCCAAAAGCCTTGCTCTAAGGGAGCTATGGCAACGGACATAACTGACTTGGTGCTAATAAAGTCCTGCCAGCTTTCTGCAATCTGTACTGATAAATCATGATCCCGCAGAAGCCTAATAAAGGCTTCACGCCGCCCTGGCGATTTGGCAGTAAAAAGCACTCGACCTTGTAGCTCGCGTAGGAATTGCTGCAAGTGTATTAAAGCCTGTTCTTGGCGTGGCTGTATGCGTAAAGCAGGCAGAGGGCGCGAGGCATAATTAGTACCACTGCCTTCTAGTTCAAAACCTTGTAGTGCAATTTGTCTGTGGCTATCCAAAACCCTGTCTAGCTTAGCTGGGGCAAGGTATAACTGCTCTGGTTTTAGCAGTGGTCGTTCTATATCATGACGGCGCTCTTCATAGCGGCGTTGCACTTGATCCCAGAAGTGCTGGCTAGCGGCGGCTATATCACCACTTTTTATAATCAGGGCTTTGCCCGGCAGGTAATCTAATAAACTTGCCGTTTGCTCAAAAAATAAGGGTAAGTAATATTCAATACCAGGTGGCGGATGACCTTTGCTAACCTCGTCGTAAATACGGCTACGGGTAATATCACCTTCAATTTGGCTACGATAATTAGCGCGAAACAGTTTAATGCCCGCCTCATCCAATGGAAATTCACGGGCAGGCAACAGTTCGATTTGTTCAAATTTAGCTGTAGTACGTTGAGTTTCTGCTGAAAAGCTGCGAATCGACTCTATTTCATTATCAAATAAATCAATGCGGTATGGTGTCGCACTACCCATTGGAAACAAGTCTAGTAAAGCGCCTCGGCTGGCATATTCCCCGGGTTCCATGACTTGACTGACATGGCGATAACCTGATTTTTCCAGATGTTGACGGAAGCTGTCCATAGCTAGCTGCATACCACTGCGCAAGACTAGGCTGTGGGATTGCACATAGCGGGTGGGTGCAAGGTATTGCATCAATGTGCTAATGGGCACGATGAGAATGCCATGTTGCATATTGGGCAAACGTGCCAATAATTTTAGTCGTTCAGAAATAAGACCTTCGTGCGGAGAAAACAGATCATAGGGCAGCGTTTCCCAGTCTGGGAACAAGTGTATGGGTAACTGAGGGGCAAAAAAGCGCAAAGCGGCTTCTGTGCGATAGGCTGCTTGTGTATCGGTGGTAATGAGCAATACTAAGCCTTTGTACTCATTGGCTGTTTGTGCAATGAGAGCCTCTTGAGCATTACCATACAATTGTCCCCAGCGGACAAGTCCTTGGCGGGGTGGGGGGTAGGCGATAGGAGCTAAAAATACTTTGTTCATTGAATTAAGCAGCAATTGACTAGCGCAGCCGTTTCGGGGTGAAAGAAAAGACAAGCATTGTACCTGAAAGTGGGTAATGGTACAGATAGGTGTCAGATCAAGTCTGGACTAATACAGTCTATGTATGCACTTGATACCAATTTGCTGGTTTATGCCCATAATATTGATTCGCCCTTGCATGTGTCAGCACGTCAGTATCTTGTGGGCACGCGCAAACGTCTTAAATTCATAGGCTTGATCGTATAGCTTACGCTCTTAAGTTGGTGCGTATGGGAGATTGAGGCAGAAAATACAGCGCTGATAAAAAAATTCTGCAAAATACTTTTCAAATGCCAAAAAAACGGTAGAATAGCGCGCTTCACATCCAGCCGGGATGGCGGAATTGGTAGACGCAGCGGATTCAAAATCCGCCGGTGGTGACACTGTGCGAGTTCGAGTCTCGCTCCCGGCACCAAAGCTACGCTTTGAGCTACTCATACTAATTATTCTTAGTTCGTCCTCCCTTTAAAATTTAATCCACTACTGAGCAGTTAGTCAGGTGCATAGGGTTCGTTTACCTGATACGGAGTAAATACATGCTGTTGGTTTTGAAAAGCGCATGGGCTTTAATGATCGGAGTTTTATTGCTCATGATCGGTAATGGCTTGCAGGGAACCTTGTTGGGGGTGCGTGGCTCTCTGGAGGGGGTTGATTCCGCAGCATTGGGATTTGTCATGTCGGCTTATTTCGCAGGCTTTTTAGGTGGATCCAAGCTCACACCTATTTTGCTGCGGCGGGTAGGGCATGTGCGTGTGTTTGCTGCATTTGGTTCATTGATTTCAGCCGCCTTTATTTTATACGCAGTGCGGGTAGATCCGCTGTATTGGGTGGTGTTGCGTCTGTTGGTAGGCTTTTGTTTTTCTGGTTTGTACGTGGTAGCGGAAAGCTGGATTAATGATACAGCGACTAATGAAACGCGGGGGCAGGCATTGTCTCTTTATACCATTATGCAGATGGGGGGAATTGTATTGGGGCAGCTCTTTCTGAACTTATCTGATCCTGTTGGTTATGGCCTGTTTGTACTCATTTCGGTATTAGTTTCTTTGTCCATTGCACCTATTTTGTTGTCAGTGAGTCCAGCACCTGTTCATCACTCTGCTCGTCCTATGAGTTTGCGTGAGTTGCTAGCAGTTTCACCTTTAGGTTGTGTGGGTATCTTTTTGATGGGGGGTGTTTTTTCTGCGCTGTTTGGTATGGCCTCCGTTTATGCGGCTAAACGCGGCTTGTCCATTGCGGAAATTTCATGGTTTCTGACGGCTATTTATATGGGGGGCTTATTGTTTCAGTACCCTATTGGTTGGTTGTCGGATCGTGTGGATCGTCGTCATTTGATTTTTGGTATAACCTTTTTCTGCTCTTTAGCCGCCATCGCCGCGATGTTAACAGAGGGTTCTTCTTTTTTCGTATTGTTGTTGCTGGCTTTCTTGGTTGGCGGTACAGCTAACCCCTTATATCCTTTGTTGATTGCCTATACGAATGATCACTTGCAAAACGAGCAAATGTCTTCTGCTTCAGGGGGATTGTTATTTTTGAACGGTATTGGGGCAATGGGCGGGCCGATTATAGTGGGCTATATGGTTGACCATATGGGTTCTTCGGGTTTTTTCCTGTTTATTGCTATCCTGACAGGTTTGATTGCGGCTTACAGTGTTTACCGTATGACACAAAGCGATTCCATTGCTGTGGAAGATACTAATCCTTATGTACCCTTGTACGGTACGGCGACGCAAGTGGCGGCGGAAATCGCTTTTGAGTCTGACGATACAGCCGAAACTCGAGACAGTAAAGCAGAGGATACGGCTAAATAGCTTTATTTTTTCACCTGTTCGTGGATGTTTTTAAATAATTGTTATTGCGCCGTTCGTAGTTGAGTGACTGCCTGAGTATCGTTCATTTGTTGTGCAAAAGCATCAATTCGTTTTTTCTTTTTCCCTGTATTCGGAGTGGAATCATGAAACGACGCATTTTGATTATCCATACAGGTGGCACGATTGGTATGCAGCCTTCTGAGCAAGGTTACGTACCTAAGCATTGGACGGCTTATGATGGATTTGTCATTCTACATGGCACTGATACGATGGCTTATACAGCCTCGGCTTTGTAGTAAATCAGATACAAGTCAGCGAACTAGTTTTATCTGATGGTAGAAGTTGAAGTAGCCGGACGATTGATGGGTTAGTCTACCGTTGGCAAATTACCCGCTGACTGACAACTTTTGCAGCTTTTCTGCTTTCAAACCAGTCAGTTCAGCGACCTGCCCAACGGTTAAACCTGATTCCAGCATCCGCCGGGCGACCTGTTCGATGCCTTGTTCAATGCCTTGTTCAATCCCCTCAGCCAAACCTGCCTCACGGCCTTTTTCCTCCGCTAGAGCCAGTGAAGATTTCTGGATAAAAATAAATTCTTTTCGTTTATGCTGTGCTTCCAGCTCTTTCGCACTCATGCTGCTTTCATCAATCAGGCTGAAAGCCTGCGGCAGCGGTGCGGCGAAGTTCGCCGGGATATAATCCATGTCCCCGGCATGTTTAATGAAATAAATCCACTGCTCGCTGATGCGGCTGAGCTTTTCAAAGGCGACGTTAAACTTCGGCAGCTCAATAAACATCAGCTCAATGTCGTCGCTGTATTCAACGAGGTGTTCTTTTTCCAGCAGGTGAAACCGGCTGATATGGCTGTCAAAGCTGTCGAACATGACAAAATCAACGATGGTCAGCGCAATAACTGGGTTGAGTAGGCTGTAGTCTTCACCTTTTTGCAGTTGTACTGAGTAGTTTTTAGCGGCGTTATAAAGGATGCGTTTTTCAAAACCCTGATGATTCAGCACCTGCATTTTGATAATAACCTGAGTGCCGTCGTTCAGCATTGCTTTGACATCAACGTAGCTGTCCTTCATCCCCCGGATCAGCGGAATGCTGTAAGGATCAACAATGGTCAGGTCAGTGACCTGTTGCTGACAGCCTTCGTAGATGGTGGCATTGATAAAACTGATCAGTAGCTCTTTGCTTTCTTCACTGCCGAAGACTTTTTTGAAGGCTAGGTCGGTTTTAACGTCGAGGAATTTCATGATGTAATACCCGCTGTCTGGTAGTCATTGAATCTTATTCTGGGTTACTTGTCCCTGAATTTACAGATTTATACACTTTTATTGTACTCCTTGGGTTTCTTCCGGTTGCTGGTATAGTTTAGAAATAACTCGTCATATGTTGATAAAGAGAGGTACGTTTGACGCAAAAAAATACTTTGGCATCACCGCTGTTTGTGGGGATTGATGGCGGTGGTAGTACTTGTCGGGCGCGCTTAACGGATGTTAAGGGGCATGTTTTGGGGGAAGGGAAAGCGAGGTCTGCCAATTGGCGCTTAGGGCTGGAGCCGGTTAAGGCAGAAATCATTACAGCTACACAAGCTGCTTTGCAACAAGCTGGTTTGGAAAAAATGCCCTTATCTGCCTTGCATGTAGGCATGGGATTGGCAGGGTGGGTATTAACCAAAGACCGTACGACTATCCAACCCATTAAGGATTTATTTGCGAGTTGCATTGTGAGTAATGATGCTTATATCGCTTGTCTAGGTGTGCATCAGGGGCAATATGGTGGCATTGTCATTGTGGGTACAGGGTCTTGTGCCCAGATTATTGCGCCAGAAGAAAGCCGCACCTTTGGTGGTTGGGGGTTTACGCTCGGCGATCAGGCCAGTGGCGCTTTTTTGGGACATCAGACTGTACGCTTAACATTGTTAGCACTGGATACGATGATTCCAGCTTCTGATTTGACGGATGCGATAGCTGCATCATTTGAGTGGTGTCCTGAGCATTGTTTAACTTGGAGTCTTACAGCTAAACCGGCTGATTATGCCCGTTTTGCGCCTTTAGTGTTTCAATATGCTGCGCAAAATGACCCACATGCACTGGCTTTAATGACAAGTGCCACCGCTGATTTGGTGGCCATGATTAAAGTATTACAAGCTTATAATACCGGACGTATCGCTTTATTGGGGGGATTGGCAAAGGCGTACGAACCCTATTTACCGTCTCACTTATTGGCAAGTTTGCAAAAACCCGCAGGTAATGCACTGGATGGCGCATTACTCATGGCGCGTAAGCAAATTTTAGTTTAATAGATAGGCGGTTCGCTCACTGAGTCGTCTGCCGTTATCAGCATGGCGGAAATTAGCCCTGCCTGTTGGCTAAGCTTATACTCTATGCTTTGCTTTTCAAGATTACATTGTATTGAGGAGATTACTGATGGCACGTACTCCGTCTACCATGCTAGAGCTGGGCACAGCAGCCCCCGACTTTGAGTTGCTCGAACCGGCTACGGATAATATAGTGTCCTTGCAACAGTTTGCTGGACAGCCAATTTTGGTTGCTTTCATTTGCAACCATTGCCCTTATGTTATACACATCCGCGAGAAATTTGCTGAACTCAGCACAGAATACCAAGCCAAAGGCATTGCCGTTGTGGCCATTAATGCAAATGATGTTGTTCACTATCCTGAGGATAGTCCAGAAAAAATGGTGGAAGAGCTGAAGGTTGCGGCTTACCGTTTTCCTTATTTGTATGATGAATCACAAGCAGTTGCCAAAGCCTATCAAGCTGCTTGTACCCCTGATTTTTTTCTGTTTGATCAGGAGCATAAGCTGTATTATCGCGGTCAATTTGATGATGCCCGCCCAGGCAATGATGAAGCTGTGACGGGGCAGGATTTACGCCAAGCAATGGATAACTTATTGGCAGGCCAAGCTGCACCGAAAGACCAAAAAGCCTCATTGGGCTGCAATATTAAGTGGAAGGCAGGCAATGAGCCGGATTATTTTGCTTGATCGTTGAGCCAATCTTATAGACTTATCCTGAATGAAGTCTGGCACTGTGTGAGTGCTGGACTTTTTTATTGGAATTATTTTGAAAAATACACCACCATGAAAAAACCAGAGTTGCTCGCCCCCGCAGGCACGTTGAAAAATATGCGTTATGCCTTTGCCTATGGTGCAGACGCCGTTTACGCCGGGCAACCGCGCTACAGCTTGCGGGTGCGTAATAATGATTTCCAAAATGAGAATCTGGCTAAAGGTATTGCTGAAGCACATGCTTTAGGTAAGCAGTTTTTTGTGGCGGCGAATACCATGCCACATAATTCAAAGCTTAAAACCTTTTTACGCGATATTGAGCCTGTGATTCAGATGCAGCCCGATGCACTGATTATGGCTGACCCTGGCTTGATTATGATAGTGCGTGAAGCTTTCCCAGAGATGGTGATTCACTTATCTGTACAAATGAATACAGTGAATTATGCCAGTGTGAAATTTTGGCAGAAGCTGGGGATTAAGCGCATTATTTTATCGCGTGAGTTGTCTTTGGATGAGCTTGCAGAAATTCGCCAAGAATGCCCTGATATGGAGCTAGAGGTTTTTGTACACGGTGCTTTGTGTATTGCTTATTCTGGACGCTGTTTATTGTCGGGTTATTTCAATCATCGTGACCCCAATCAGTGAACTTGCACTAATTCTTGCCGTTGGGAATACAAGACGACAGCAGCAGCAGAAACACCGGACGGCACTTATGTGCCGCAGGAAGCTATATTGTCTCTGGATGCTTTCAACCAAATGGCTAGTGTAGCGGATTGTGGTCATCAGCAACGTCATCCTTTGGCAGATCGGGTGTATTTTCTGGAAGAGAAAAATCGTCCGGGTGAGTTGCTGCCAGTTATGGAGGATGAGCACGGCACGTATATTATGAACTCTAAGGATTTACGCGCAGTGGAGCATGTGCAGCGCTTGTGTGAAATAGGTGTCGATAGCTTAAAGATTGAAGGGCGTACCAAATCACATTATTACGCAGCACGCACAGCTCAAGTTTATCGTCAGGCGATTGATGATGCCGTAGCCGGTCAGCCTTTTGATAATAAGTTATTGGGTATTTTGGAGAATTTGGCGCATCGAGGCTATACCGATGGTTTCTATGAGCGCCACCATACGCATGAGTACCAGAATTATATTTACGGTGCATCCCAAAACCACCGTCAGCAATTTGTTGGTGAAGCGATTGGTGTGGATATGGAAACAGGCTGGTTGAAAGTTGAGGTCAAAAACCGTTTTCAAGTGGGGGATCGACTGGAGCTGATTTTGCCAGCAGGGGGGAATCGGGAAATAAGATTGGAGCAGATGCAGGATTTAAAAGGTAATCCAGTTGAAGTGGCTCCGGGCAGCGGCCATAAAGTCCGTATCCCAGTGAAACATATCAACAGTGATAAGGTATTGATTAGTCGGTTTTTATGAATGGCTTGATGAAAATATTATGAAAAGATTTGCCCTAACTCACTGTACTTACTTCGATGCCGATGATCAGGAACATCATGAACAAGCGGTGATAGTGAGCCATCAACGTATAGAGCAAATTCTGCCCATGAGTGAATTGCCCGAAGGATTGGACTGTGTGGATTGCTCAGGTCAGTTATTAACGCCAGGTTTTATTGATATTCAAGTCAATGGTGGGGGTGGGGTGATGTTTAATAATCAGCCTACACTGGCTGGTTTAGAGGCGATTCGTCGCGGACATTGGTCAGGGGGAACGACGGCGATGTTGCCCACCTTGATTACGGATAGTGACGCTATAATGTCACAAGCAGTTGATGCTGTAGCGCAGGCTATAGAACAATTGCCCGGTATTCTGGGGATTCATTTGGAGGGCCCCCACCTTAATTTGGAAAAGCGAGGTGTGCATGCGGCTGACAAAGTGCGTCTTTTGGCGGATTTTTCTGAGCAATTATTACAATGCTTACCCCCAGAGCGTTATTTGATCACTGTAGCACCCGAGTGTTTACCGGCTGGTACGATTGCGCGTTGGGTGGCGAGGGGAATTCGTGTGAGTGCCGGACATACCTTAGCGGACTATGCACAAATCCAACAAGCTTTAGCCGAAGGTCTCGCTTGCTTTACGCATTTGTATAATGCCATGACACCTATGGCGAGTCGTGAACCTGGCGTTGTAGGGGCTGCCTTAGAGGACGAACAGACTTATTGTGGTTTGATTGTTGATGGTATTCACCTACATCCTGCGGTAGCCAAACTAGCCGTGCGCACCAAGCCTACAGGCAAAATGCTATTAGTCACCGATGCTATGGCGGTAGTGGGAAGCTCGGTAAACAGCTTCGAGTTGTATGGCGAAACGATTTATGCTGTCGATGGTCGTTGCGCTAAAGCAGATGGTACTTTAGCCGGTTCGGCCTTGGATATGGCCAGTGCCGTACGTCATTGTGTGCATACGCTAGAGCTGGCTTTGCCAGAAGCCTTACGTATGGCTAGTTTGTATCCTGCGCAGTTTTTAGGTTTGGCTGATCAGTACGCACGCTTGGCTAGTACTTATCGTGCGGATTTAGTGTTGTTAGATGCGGATTTGTGTGTACAAAAAACTTGGGTAGCTGGGGAACTGGTGTATAGTAAAGCGTAGTAAAGAGTTAGGTAGCCAAGCTTCCTTTAGTTGTGGCATCATTATGGTAATGAAATTTCCTTAATTGCCTTGGAGCATTGCTATGCTATCCGTACATGAAATAGAAGCGCAGGTACTTCGTATGGGAGCAGAAGATCGTTCGCGTATCCTTGAGCGCCTACTTGCCAGCTTTGAACCAGACTCTCAAGTAGACAAAGCGTGGGTATCTGAGGCTTTGCGGCGTGAAGCCGATGTGTTTTCTGGTGCAGTACAAATGGTATCTGGTGAGCAAGCCATTGCTCGTGTTCATGCTCGTATTGCCAATCTATGAAATATTGGCTTCACCCTGAAGCGGAAGAAGAACTAGGCGCAGCCGCAGAATACTATGCGCTACATGCCAGTACGATCATAGCCGAAGCATCTCTTGCTGAATTCGAGCGCATATTGGGCATCATTACCACCAATCAGCAATTTGGCACACCTGTTGATGGTAGGTTGCGTAAATACCCATTGTGTAGGTTTCCATACTTCGTGATTTATCGTGAAAATGTGCAACATGGCTTCCAAATCTATGCTGTAGCACGCCAACGACGAGTCCCTGAATATTGGCATAAGCGAACCAATGCCTAATCCGCAAGCTGCATTTATTAAACCTCCAAAATCCCTAGTACGCTTAGTTGGTAAAGCCATCGGGGATTATGATTTGATTCGTGCAGGTGATCGCATTTTACTAGGCTTGTCTGGTGGTAAAGATTCTTTGTCGCTTTTGCACATTCTGCGTCATTTTCAGCGGTGTGCGCCCATTCGTTTTGAATTAGCCGTTGTTACCATTGATCCGCAGTCGGGTAGTTTTGATCCTTCTCCTTTGATTCCTTATGTGGAATCTTTGGGTATGCCTTATTTTTATGTACGTGAGCCGATTATGACATTGGCTGAAACGCACATGGATAATAATTCTTATTGTGCTTTTTGTTCGCGTATGAAGCGTGGTTTGATGTATAAGACAGCGCGGGAAGAGGGCTATAATGTACTGGCTTTGGCGCAGCATTTGGATGATTTGGCAGAAAGTTTTTTAATGTCTGCTTTTCATGGTGGCAAGCTGAAAACTATGAAAGCACATTATCGAGTTGATGCAGGTGACTTGCGGGTCATTCGACCGTTGGTTTATGCACGAGAAAGGCAAATGCGCGACTTTGCCCAGACTGCGGGTTTGCCGATTATTATGGAGAATTGCCCTGCCTGTTTTGATATGCCAACCCAGCGTGAACATATGAAGCAATTGCTGAGTCATGAGGAGAGCATGCACAGTAATCTGTTTAAAAGTTTGTTGGCAGCTATGCAACCTTTAATGCGTGAAGGTTTGGATAAGACAGGTTAAGCAGTATCAATCTGGATGAAATTTAAGGGATTGTCGACAATTTAGGGCTTAGGTGTAGGCTTTGTCTGGACTTTTACCTTGGATTGTATGAATATGAGCCGCCAAGGTAAAATAATAAAACGATGTGTGTGCACCACCTAGTATGCTTTTTTGTTTTTAGTGAGGAGTCATGTAATGTCTGATATTAAGACCTATCCCGTTCCTGAAGCGTTTGCGCAGCATGCTCATATTAATGCTGAGCAATACAGCGCCATGTATGAACAGTCTATTATTGATCCAGAAGGTTTCTGGGCCGAGCAGGCTGAAAATTACTTAAGCTGGCGCAAAAAGTGGGACAATGTACTGGATTGGAGTTTTGCAGATGATGTCTATATCAAGTGGTTTGAAGGTGGACAACTCAATGTTGCTGAAAACTGCCTAGATCGTCATTTAGAAACCCGCAGTGATCAAGTTGCTATTATTTGGGAAGGCGATAACCCAGATGAAGACCGCAAGATTACTTATAAAGAACTGCATGAAGAAGTCTGTAAATTCGCTAATGTGTTAAAAAGCCGTGGTGTTAAAAAAGGCGATCGTGTTTCTATCTACCTTCCAATGATTCCCGAAGCTGCGGTGGCCATGTTGGCATGTACTCGTATTGGTGCTATTCACTCTATTGTATTTGGTGGCTTTTCACCGGATGCTTTGCGTGATCGTATCCAAGATGCTGACTGTGGTGTGGTGATTACATCTGACCAGTCGATGCGGGGTGGCAAGCGCGTACCTTTGAAGAAGAATGCCGATAAGGCGATTGAGCAATGCCCTAAGGTGCATACCTGTATTGTCGTTAAGCGGGGGGGGGATCCTGTTGCATGGCATGATCATGACGTTTGGTATCACGAAGCGATGGCGGATGCCGCCACTCAGTGCGAAGCTGAAGTGATGGAAGCGGATGATCCTTTATTCATTCTTTACACTTCTGGCTCTACGGGCAAACCAAAAGGTGTGTTGCATACGACAGGTGGCTATTTGTTGCAAGCTGCCATGACACACAAACTGGTATTTGATTATCAAGAGGGTGAAGTTTACTGGTGTACGGCTGATATTGGCTGGGTGACAGGACACTCTTATATTGTGTATGGACCTTTGGCGAATGGCGCGACCACTTTAATGTTTGAGGGTATTCCCACTTATCCTGATGCTAGCCGCTTTTGGAACGTATGCGACAAGCATGATGTCTCTATTTTCTATACGGCACCTACCGCTATCCGTATGTTAATGGGAGCAGGTAGCCAGTTTGTTGAAAAAGCGCAACTGTCTAAATTGCGTGTCTTAGGTACGGTCGGTGAGCCCATTAACCCAGAAGCCTGGGAGTGGTATTACCGCGTAGTAGGTAGGGAGCGTTGCCCGATTGTAGATACTTGGTGGCAAACAGAAACAGGTGCTCATATGCTGACACCTTTGCCCGGAGCAACGCCGTTGAAACCGGGTTCTGCTACTCATCCTTTCTTTGGCGTAGAGCCGGTTCTATTGGATGATCAAGGTAATGAAATTGAAACCAGCCCTGCGGAAGGCAGTCTGTGTATTAAGCATCCTTGGCCGTCCATGATGCGCACGCTGTACAATAACCATGATCGCTTTGTCGAAGCTTATTTTAGCATGTATCCGGGTTATTACTTCACGGGCGATGGCGCGCGCCGTGATGAAGAGGGTTATTACTGGATTACGGGTCGCGTAGACGACGTATTAAACGTATCTGGTCACCGTTTGGGTACGGCTGAAATCGAATCTGCGCTGGTATTGCATCCCAAAGTTGCCGAAGCGGCGGTTGTGGGCTACCCACATGAACTGACAGGTCAAGGTATCTATGCGTATGTCACATTGATGACGGGTGAGGAAGGTACGGATGAACTGAAGAAAGCATTGGTAGATTTGGTACGCCAAGAGATTGGTCCGATTGCCAAGATTAATATTATTCAGTGGTCACCGGGGTTGCCTAAAACACGTTCTGGTAAAATCATGCGTCGTATTTTGCGCAAGATTGCAGCTAATGAGCTGGAAAATTTGGGTGATACCTCCACACTTGCTGATCCAACCGTTGTCAATGACCTGATTGATCATCGTGAAAACCAGTAAATCAGCATAATGAATCCACTGCCCTCATCTCGATTTAAGAGCTGAGGGCTTCCCTCATAAGCGCCAACTTAATGCAGTAACGTATTGATTACACAAGGCTCACATCCAGTTTTCGACAGACTTCAATCAACCTGCTGACGCCCGATGGCA
>PDPH01000026.1 GCA_002747435.1 Pseudomonadota bacterium | reverse complement strand
TGCTTTCAGATGCAGGATCAGACTTTTAAAACGGCCTGCACAGCTTGTACTGTCCGGTATTAATTGATACTGCTTTTCTAATTTTGACAACTGCTCTTGTAAATCACATTCAGCATGTCCCAGTTGATTATAATTATTACCCCCAAAGCTAAAGTGTAATACCGGATATTTCAGCGACCAATCCCACTGATATTCTGCTGCTAAACCTTTGAATAAAGGCTGATGGCCTTCAAATAGTTCTTTCAGCGTATCCAAAAACAAGCTCTTACCAAAACGACGTGGACGAGAGAGAAAATAGTGTTTCCCTTCACGGATCAGCTTGATCGCTAAGGCTGTTTTATCCACGTAGTAGTAATTTTCTTCGCGGATTTCACGAAAAGTCTGAATACCAATGGGTAATGCTTTTTTGCTGGCTGAATCCTGAGTCATGCTGCTGGGCAGTGTCGCGTTGCAATGGGCTGATTTTAGCATGGATGAGCGAATCATTGGCTGCTTCCATTACTACTCAAGAATAAGTAATGGCTCTCAGCTAAAAAAGCGCGTAAATACCTCTACCGCTTCGCGGGGTGTCCGATAACTATTTACCAGCGCTTCCTTATCTTCATAGCCCAATGCCATGCCACACATCAGCAATTGATCTTCGCTATAACCTAGCGCTTGTTTTACGATCTCAGGAAATTCGCCCAAAGACGCTTGAGGGCAGGTCGCTAAGCCTTTGCTCTCTGCTGCCAGCATGAGCGATTGCAGGAACATGCCATAATCCATATAAGAGCCCGTTGCCATGACACGATCTATGAAGAACAGCAACATCACCGGCGCATCAAACGCACGGTAATTTGCTGCCCATTGATCTAATTGGCGCTGCTTATCTTCGCGTTTTATGTCCAAGGTCGTGTACATTTGTAAGCCGCAAGCACGCCGCCTTGCTAGATAAGGCTCTTGCCAAGTATCGGGATAATACTTTATTTCCATACCCCGTGGCTGCTGGCTGCGAAAGGCTTGTTCCAGCGCATTTTGCAGCTCCTGTTTCTTTTGGCCTGTGACCACAGCGACTTGCCAAGGTTGAGTATTCGTTCCTGAGGGTGCATGAGATGCCAATGTCAGCAACTCATGGATCAGGCTTTCGTCTACGGCTTTATCCAAGAAAGCACGCACGGATTTACGGGCTTGGAGAGCTTCAGCTACATTCATAGAATTAGGTTTATCTTGGGTTTATTAATCATATTTTCTGACATCACTAATCACGACACCATCGTTGGCCAAGCTAGCAATAGGGACGGCTTTGATGTCACAGCGCAATTTGCATAGATCACGCACAGTATTCGCAATAGCCGCTAATAAATCAGCTTGTTGCTTATGCTCAGGTAATAGTTCGCAGTGCAATTCCAATTGGTCTGCTTGTTCACGCCAGTCAACAACCATACGCGCTTTGTGAATTTCAGGGTGGCGCTTTAGCACTTGGGCGATTTGGGAGGGGTGAATAAACATGCCGCGTACTTTTGCAGTTTGATCAGCGCGTCCTAACCAGCCACGCAGGCGACGATTGGTACGACCACAAGGACTTTGCCCCGGCATAATTGCGGATAAATCGCCAGTGGCAAATCGTATGAGCGGGTAATCAGGATTTAGTGTGGTGACCACTACCTCACCAACTTCACCTTCGGGTACTGGTTCACCTGTGCCCGGGCGGACGATTTCAACATAGACACCTTCATCAATCACTAGACCTTCGCTGGCTGAAGTTTCGTAAGCAATCAAGCCTAAGTCGGCGGTGGCATAACATTGTAATACTTCAATTTGACAGGCTGTAAATTGTTCGCGTAAAGAAGCGGGTAGCGCCTCGCCTGATACCAGACCATAGCGCAATGAGTTAATGTTTTGTTTTAATTCAGCCGCTTTTTCCAACAGAATGCGCAAAAAAGAGGGTGTGCCGACGTAGCCTTGGGGTTTGAGGTTAGCTATGGTCTGCACTTGTAATTCGGTTTGTCCCACACCGGCTGGAATGACTGCCGCGCCTAGTGCATGTGCGCCACTTTCCAGCATTATGCCTGCCGGGGTGAGATGGTATGAAAAGCTGTTGTGAACACGGTGTCCTGTACGGCAACCTGCCGCATGTAAAGCGCGTGCAGTGCGCCAAAAATCACTACGGCGTGAGCCAGGCTCATAAATAGGCCCAGGTGATGCAAAAATATGCGTGAGTTCCTGCCCTGATACAGCAGCAAAACCACCAAATGGCGGTTCAGTAGTTTGTAATTGAATCAGTGAGGATTTGCGTGTCAGAGGAAGCTGCGCTAATGCTTTGGCAGTGGTAATATTGGTTGGGTCAATATCGGCTAGCAAACGGGCGTAAGCGCTGGTATTCGTTTTGGCATGGGCAATTTGTGCGCTCACTTGTTGTAGCATGCTTTGTTCGCGCGCAGATGGATCGCGCACTTCCAGTTCATCAAAATAAGTGGGCATGGGCTTGGTACTCCTGATTGAATCAAGCCAGCCAGCGTTTACGGCGGCGGTAGTGTTTGACATCACGGAAGCTTTTGCGTCCTTCACTAGAGAGTCCCAAATAAAACTCTTTAACGTCTTCATTGGAGACCAACTCTTGTGCTTCGCCTTCCATAACAATGCGGCCATTTTCCATGATATAGCCAAAGTCGGCGTATTGTAGCGCAATATTGGTATTTTGTTCAGCTAGTAAGAAGCTGACATCACGATCCTGATTGAGCTGTTTGATAATGTCGAAGATTTCTTCCACTAATTGCGGGGCAAGCCCCATTGATGGCTCATCCAGTAGGATCATTTTGGGATGTGCCATCATGGCGCGACCAATCGCACACATCTGTTGTTCACCACCGGATGTATAGCCGGCTTGGTTATGACGGCGTTCCTTCAAACGTGGGAAGTAGTTGTAGATCATCTCCAAATCGTCACTAATCACTTGCTTGCTGACTTTGCGTGTATAAGCACCTGTTAATAGGTTTTCTTCCACGGTCAAATGCTCAAAGCAATGCCGACCTTCCATGACCTGAATAACACCGCGCTTGATTAATTCGGAAGGGTTCAGATTGTCTACTCGCTGGCCGAGGTACTCAATACTACCCTTGGTGACTTCGCCACGCTCAGCGTGTAATAAATTGGAGATTGATTTCAAAGTGGTGCTTTTGCCAGCGCCATTCGCCCCTAGCAAAGCCACAATCTGACCTTGCGCCACATTCAATGAAACACCTTTGAGCACCAGAATAACGTGGTCGTAAATGACCTCGATATTATTAATTTGCAAAATAGATGGGGTCATATTGATCCTTTATTGATCTTTTGGTCGTGGTGTCAGGAACTCTGCCAGCCTCTTCTTCATTAGAAGAGGCTGGGGAAAAGCATTATTTCGCGCACTTCCGAGGTGTAATGCCTTTTTCTTTGGCGTAAGCCGCAGCCGATTTCTCGTACATTGGCCAAATCAAATCGTCATTCGGTTTGAGCCAGTCACTAACTGATTGCCATTCCTTGCCATCCCATTGCGTGACTTTAACACGGCCTTCGCCCAAGTGATTGGAACAACTGAGCTTGACCGGATCAAACAAGCCTTCTGTGCCGGTTTCTTTAAGGCGCTCGGCGGTAATGTCCAAGCGATCCAATGCCCATTGTACTTGTTCACCGCTCATGGGTTTATTGCCATATTCATCCATAGCAGTATGGAGTGCTTCTGCTAGCAAAAAGGCGCTCTGCATGCCTCGGTTATAGGCGACAGAACCTACATCTTCTGGTGTTTTAGATGAGCCTTTGCCTTTTTTATACAAGTACTTCTGGATGTCTGCGTGTACCGGATAGTCCGAACCCGCATTACTGAATTGCAATGATTTGTAGCCGACGGCTGCGTCGCCTGCGGGTATTACATCGAATTCATTACCTGACCACCAGATACCAATGAGTTTGTCACGCGGGAAGTTAACGGCGGCAGCTTCCTTGAGTGCTGTGGCATTCATGACACCCCAGCCATACATAATGATGTAATCAGGCTTAATCTGGCGACCGAGCTTGAGCCAGATTGGACGCTGTTCCAGGCCAGGATGTGATACAGGATGCAGCGACAAATCAAAGTCGTATTGTTCGGCTAGTGCCTCCAGTGTTTTGATGGGTTCTTTGCCAAAAGCTGAGTCATGGTGAACCAATGCAATTTTTTTGTCTTTGAGTTGATCATAGCCGCCCATCTCATTAGCAATGTATTGAACGGCAACGTCAGCACCCCCCCAGTAAGTGGCAGGTGGCACAAAGACCCACGGGAAAACAGTGCCATCGGCTGCGTCCGCTCGACCGTAGCCAGAAGTAACCAGCGGAATCTTGTCGGCGACGACGCGATCCAGCAAGGCGTAAGTAATGCCAGTAGATAAAGGCATCACGGCTGGCATACCTGTGCTACCACCATTTTTCAGGCGCTCATAGCACTCTAAACCTTTATCCGTATTGTAAGCGGTGTCACATTCTTCCAAGTCTAGCTTGACACCGTTAATACCGCCATCACGCTCATTGAGCAGCTTAATGTAATCGGCAAAGCCATCCGCCCACTGTATGCCGCCCGGTGCATAAGGACCGGTACGGTAAACCAGTGAGCCTATGTATTGATCTTCTGCTACTGCCGCTGTGTTTGCACCTAGTAAACAGGTCACGGCAACCGTAGCCGCCAACAGGTGTGTTTTTAATTGCTTCATTTTGTCTCTCCTCCAAATAAACTTGACTAACTTTTTTAACTTGCTTTATTAATAAATTAATAGGGGAAAGGCCACAGTCGCAGTTTTTCTTTAGCGATTTGCCAGAGTCTTGCGAGACCATGTGGCTCAATAATCAGGAAGAAAATAATCAATCCTCCAAAAATAACCGTTTCGAGATGTGAGATCGTATCGACGGGAATATTCAAGCCGAACCAGTGTGGAGCATTGCTTAGAAAAACAGGTAATAGCGTAATAAAAGCTGCACCCATAAATGAGCCCATGACAGAACCCAAGCCACCGATAATAATCATGAATAAAACTTGGAACGAGCGGTTAATATCAAAGGCAGCGGGTTCTACCGAGCCAGTATAAACGAATGCCCATAAAGCGCCTGCAATACCACATAAAAACGAACTCACTGCAAATGCTTTTAATTTGGTAGACAGCATTTTTATACCAATGATTTCTGCTGCTATATCCATATCGCGTATAGCCATCCATTCACGACCGATACTGGAGCGCGCCATATTTTTGATTAAAAGGGCTAAAACAAACACGACTGATAAGACAAATAAGTATTTGGTGACAACCGCAGCTTCCGGTCCAGTCACTTTTAGACCGGCAATAATCGCCATAGGTGGCGCACTAATTACGCCTGAGGCACTGTAATTAGTAAACCAGCCAAATTTATTAAACATCCAGATCAGGAAAAATTGCGAGGCCAGTGTCGCCACTGCCAAGTAAAAACCTTTAATGCGTAAGGAAGGCAGACCAAACAGAATACCAACGGCTGCGGTAATCAATCCAGCCATTAATAAAACCAGTAGAATATGCAGTTCTGGAAAAGCTGTTGCCAGCTTATAAGCCGCAAAAGCACCCGTTGCCATAAAGCCCCCAGTACCTAGGCTTAGTTGGCCTGCATAGCCGGTGAGTACATTTAGTCCCAGTGCTGCGAGTGCTAAGATTAGGAAAGGTAACATAATAGTCCCTAGCCAGTAATCACTCGCAAGCAGCGGCATTATCACAAAGGCAACAGCTAGCAGTGCCCAGATAAACCAGCGATCCTGCTGGATACTGAAAATGGCCTGATCAGCTTGGTAGCTGGTTTTAAAATCACCTGCTTCACGATAAATCATGCTGTGTGCTCCTTAAACCCGTTCAATGATTTTTTCGCCAAATAAACCTTGCGGGCGAAACACTAGAAAGATCATAGCCAGTACATAAGCAAACCAATCGGTAATGCCTCCTCCAATCAAAGGACCAATAAAGACTTCGGCAATATTCTCCCCTGCGCCAATAATGAGACCACCAATAATAGCACCCGGGATGGATGTGAAGCCGCCAATAATCAAAACAGGTAAGGCTTTTAATGCGATCAAGGATAGGGAAAACTGCACGCCTAGCTTGCTGCCCCACATAATGCCTGCAACCAGTGCCACGAGTCCGGCAATACTCCAGACAATAATCCAGATATGCCGCAGCGGAATACCAATACTTTGAGCCGCCTGATGGTCATCTGCCACCGCACGTAAAGCGCGTCCAATACGGGTATATTGGAAGAATAGGGCGAGCACAATGACTAATAAACCTGCAATGACCGCAGCAACGAGGTCAAAGTCATTAATCAGGATTTGTCCGCCAAAATACTCATGGGGTGTATTGGGAATACCAATATCGAGGCGCTTGATATTAGAGCCCCATACTGTCTGACCTAAGCCATCTAGCACGTAAGCAATGCCGATAGTAGCCATGAATAAAATAATCTGTGGCTGATTCACCAAATGGCTCAGTACACCACGCTCTATAATAATGGCAAGCAATACCATAATGCCTAGCGTTAGTATAATCGCCAACCACAGTGGAGCACCGAGCTCATTTAGACCGACGAGCGTCAGGGCTGCAAATAAAACCATTGCGCCTTGAGCAAAGTTAAACACGCCTGAAGCTTTGTAAATCAACACAAAACCGAGCGCGACCAGAGAGTACATGACACCTGAGAGCAAGCCACCAATACCGACTTCAAAAAAATAAGCCCAGCTAAAAAAGACTTCATCGGGGAAAGTTTTGCTGAGTAGCCAAGGTAGCAAGCTCATCAACAGGAATGCACCGCCGATGGTGTAATAAACATTACGTTCAATTTGCATAATGACTCCTGTTACTTAGTGGGAAACGCCTAAATAGGCATCAATAACAGCCTGATTGCTGCGTACTTCATCGGGCAGACCATCGGCTAGTTGTCGTCCGTAGTCCAGTACGACAACGCGATCTGATAAGTCCATGACTACGCCCATATCATGTTCAATCAATACGATAGTGGTGCCAAAATTGTCATTGATGTCGATAATAAAGCGGGACATATCCTCTTTTTCTTCCACATTCATTCCCGCCATGGGTTCATCTAATAGTAAAATATCGGGCTCAGCCGCTAAGGCTCGTCCTAGCTCTACGCGCTTTTGAAAACCATACGGTAAGCGTCCTACGGGAGTTTTGCGGATGGATTGAATTTCCAGAAAGTCGATAATCTCTTCGACCTTGCGGCGGTTTTCGATTTCCTCGCGCTGTGCCTTGCCCCAGTAGAGTGCTTGTTGCAGCAGGTTGGCCTTCATACGCAGATTGCGTCCGGTCATAATGTTGTCTAGGGTACTCATCCCTTTGAACAGGGCGATATTCTGAAAGGTACGGGCAATGCCTTGCGCAGCGGCTTCGTGTACTTTCATTTTTTTGCGTATTTCGCCACGAAAGCTAATCGCACCTTCTTGCGGATGATAGACGCCATTAATGACATTCAGCATAGAGCTTTTGCCTGCGCCATTTGGACCAATAATGGAGCGGATTTCGCCTTTGCGGATATTAAAACTGATATTGTTTAAGACTTTCATGACCCCGAATGACAGGGAGATATTTTGCAAATCTAGGATCACGTCGCCAATTACTCTTTCTTTCATCGTCGGTGCTCCTAGGCTGCTTGGCGTTTAGCGGGATTATTAGTGGCAGTAGCGCCTTCGCCTTGCGGATGCAGAGGTGGGCAAGTTTTTACATCCCTGATTTTGACATCGGCTTCTAGCATGCCGGTACGTCCGTCTTCGAATTTAACCTCGGTCTCAATATGACAATGTGGTGCATCAGAATGTAGTGCATCAATCAATGTTGCATAGCGTTCGGCCACAAAATTGCGTCGTACCTTGCGAGTACGGGTCAGCTCGCCATCATCGGCATCTAATTCTTTATGCAGAATCAGGAAGCGGTGGATCTGTGAATTGCCGAGTCGAATATCTTTGGAGATATCTTGATTAACCTTTTCAATACAGTCGCGTATCAGTTCATACACTTCATCACGACTTGCCAAATCGACATAGCCTGAGTAGCCCAAGCCTTTTCGTTCTGCCCAGTTGCCAACAGCTTCTAGGTCAATATTAATAAAGGCAGTGACATAATCACATTCATGACCAAAGGCCACAGCCTCTTTGATATAAGAGAAGAACTTGAGTTTATTTTCCAAGTATTTAGGCGCAAACAAAGTACCATCATTGAGCTTGCCGACATCTTTGGCACGGTCAATGATTTTCAGATGGCCGTTTTCGGCAAAATAACCCGCATCACCGCTATAAACCCAGCCGTCTGCTGTTTTGGTTTTAGCAGTCGATTCAGGGTTTTTGTAATAGGAATGGAATACACCCGGACCGCGATACAATACTTCGCCATTGTCATCAATTTTGACTTCGACCTCAGGCGAGGGCGTGCCGACGGTATCTGCATAGACTTCGCCATCAGGCTGCACACAGATAAAGACCACGGCTTCAGTTTGGCCGTAAAGCTGCTTGATATTAATCCCTAGCGAGCGGTAAAAGTCGAAGATTTCCGGGCCGATGGCTTCGCCAGCGGTAAAGGCCAGCTTGATGCGCCCTAAGCCTAATACATCTTTGAGAGGACCATAGACCAGAAAATGGCCGAGTTTATATAGCCATTTATCTTTGGCAGAAACGCTTTCACCATTCAGTATGGGAATGCCCACCTTACGCGCATGTTCCATAAAGTAGTGAAATAATTTCTGTTTGAGCTGGTTAGCATCCTCCATGCGTATCATGACTTGAGTCAGCAGGTTTTCATACACACGCGGTGGAGCGAAGTAGTAAGTTGGACCAATTTCACGCAAATTTTGCACAACGGTTGCGCCACTTTCTGGGCAGTTGACCGTAAAGCCAGTGACATAAGACTGTGCCATTGAAAATAGGTTATCACCGACCCAAGCCATAGGCAGGTAGGCTAAAACATCTTCATCCGCCGTTAGATGCTCGCGCTCAGCTCCGTTACGGGCTGTAATCACGACATTATCATGTGTGAGCACAACGCCTTTAGGTTTGCCGGTAGTGCCTGAGGTATAGAGCATAATGGCAATGTCTGCACCTGTGGCTTGGAGTGCTTCTTGTTGGAAGAAGTCGGGGTGTGCTTGATGGTATTGATGCCCCTTTTCTTGAAGATCATCCAAATTGTGTACAAAGGGGTGATCATAGTGCAGCATGCCGCGTGGATCATCGAAAAAGATATGCTCAACTTGGGGGCATTGCTCACGCGTTTCCAGTAGTTTATCAACCTGTTCCTGATCTTCTACGACAGCAAAGCGTACATCGGCATTATCGAGTACAAAAGCAACTTCTTCTGCAACAGCATCTTGATATAAGGGAATGGGAACAGCACCGAGGCATTGTGCAGCAGTTATACTCCAATAAAGGCGTGGGCGATTGTCACCAATAATAGCTAATTTATCCCCTCGCTTTAAACCTAGCTCAGCAAAACCACAAGCTAGGGTGCGTATTTCTTCTAATGTGTCACGCCAGCTCCATACTTGCCAGATGCCCAAATCCTTCTCACGCATTGCGACTTTGTCGGGACGTGTCGCTGCATGCTGAAACAGCAATTTGGGAATGGTATCCAGCGTTCGGTCAAACGCCGTACGTGACACTGCCTCGGTTACCCGTTCAGTCATGTACTGACTCCTCCTCCTAGTGTCGGCCTTTGCGTTTAATTAATAACTTTACGTTTACGTAAAGGTAATCTTGTGCCTATAAGATAGTGTAAGTCAGTAGGGTGGTCAACAGGGAATTTGGGATTGAATGCTTTATTTGTGTAGTGTTTTTTAGCGGATGGGCGTGCGCCAGCCTGATGTGATACTGGTTTTTACTGATTTCAGATTGAGGATGAAGTCGCACCCAATGGAAAGTGTAACTGTTGTTGAATGCCCACCATCGTGCCCCACCAACTAAGCATACAACATAGCTTTGTGCTAGTACAGCAGCCATTGTCACCGTGATACCCAACGGTACACAGTTAAAACTTTTTAAGTTATCGGGTCATCAGAGAAGTATAAACACCCCTTTATTTAAACTAAGCAAGAGGTGTTTTAAAGAAATTATAGCTAATAAGGCTTGTTGCCAATAATATTGCCGGGTGGGTTATAATTACAGACCCAAATTTGCCCTTTATCTGGGCAAAATGCCATACCACAGCCGACTTCTAAAGTAGTGTTCCATACCATCTGAGTATAGTGGCCACATTGTTTGCCTTTAGCACAGGTATTGGCATCATAATTATAATAGGTTTTTTCTTCTCCCCAAGATTGAGCAACATCCTTAGTACCGATGGACTGTGTTTCTGTACGGCCATCGCTCCATTTCACTGGACTGGCCCAATAGAGATTCTCCCCTGCACCCAAAGGATTATTATCCGCCTCTACACGATGGATCATGGTACAATCTTTATTGTTGGCTAAGTGCTTTGCCCATTCTTCGGCGTACTCGGTCATCTTGCTAGACCACACTAGTGCATTAATGCCAACGGCTGCTCTGGCTTTATTGTGGGCTTCCAGCATACCTTTCATGCTAGGCGGTTGGGTTGCAGGGCTTAAGGATGTTTGGGTTATGGGTTGCGTTATTTTAGGGGGATCTTCTGAGCTTTTGCTATTACTGCTACTACTGTTATCACTGCCACCACAAGCGGCGAGTAACATACTAAAGCCAAGAATAAATAGCTTACGCATATCGACTCCTTCATTGAGCGCTAATTGATTAAGGAATACAGCGAATCATAGGGTTTACCTATAGGGAAATTTTATCCTAGCGCTTTTTAGCTTATGAGTAAAATAAGAATTTTTAATTAACGACTTGTTTTGAATTTCTAAAGAGTGGCTGTAAGCTCATCTAAAAGGTGATGCTTGTGGTTCAAACAATCGACATTTGAGTCGGAGTGCGCTGATATGCTCGGAGTAAGCGATGGGCAAAACCCGCCAGCTTGAGCGGGTAAGTTGTTTTAGGCTTAGTGCGCTATACTTCCAAGATCAGTTATACTGCTATTTTTAAACGGGGCATTGAGCAGAGTTGTGAAAGAACACGCTACTATTGCTTGCACCGAGTGCGGTCTGATACAGACTTATCGCGTCATTCCGGTAGGAATGGTAGCTGTTTGTTCGCGTTGCACCAAGGTGTTGTATCGCAATAATCCGCACATGTTTTCCTTTTCCTTGGCATTAACGGTTAATAGCCTGGTTTTATTTATCATCTCGAATGCTTTTCCTATGTTGGAGCTGCGCGCTCAGGGCATGTTGCAGGAATTTACGTTATGGGAAGCCAGTTTGGTGTTTTGGGATCAGGACTATTTATTGCTGGCAGTGCTAATGAGCCTGAATCTATTACTGTTTCCATTGTTTGAATTATGTTCATTACTCTGGATTTTGCTCACTATCAGGCTAAACTGGCGCCCTGAGCCAGCTTTATGGCTGTATCGCTGGATGCAGCAGGTGAAGCCATGGGGTATGTTGGAAGTTTTTATGTTGGGTATGCTGGTTGCAGTGGTGAAGCTGGGGGATTTGGCTACCTTGATTCTGGGTTATTCATTTTGGTCATTTATATTTCTGATTATTAGTATGGCCTCTGCAACCGCTGTGCTGGATGCTTTTAGTGTTTGGCAGCGTTTAAAAACTTGTCATGCCCCATAAGCATATCGTGAATTTTTAATGAGCAACCCGTTTATTGTATGTCCAGTGTGTGCCTGTCTGAGTCACAAGCCAACCAACCTGCTGAACAAAGCTAGTTTATTTTGCCCAAGATGTGGTCATGGCTTTCCTACCGGGCCTAATCGTAGTGTAGAAATCACGTGGGCTTTATTGATTGCCTCAGCTATTTTGTATATCCCGGCCAATTTACTGCCGGTCATGAGTGTGTACTGGATGGGGACTGGTCAACCCGACACGATTATTAGTGGTGTCTTTCATTTGATTGAAGCAGGGCAGTGGCCTTTGGCAGCATTGATTTTTGTTGCCAGTATTGTGGTTCCCTTGCTCAAGTTAATTGCTTTGAGTTTTTTATTAATCAGTATTCAATTGGGTTCAAATTGGCGTCCCCAAGAGCGAGTCTGGTTGTATCGAGTCACTGAGTACATTGGACGATGGTCTATGGTAGATGTGTTTGTTGTCGCTATTCTAGCGGGCTTGGTGCAGTTTGGTACGCTCACCCGAGTAGAAGCAAATGCAGGAACACTCTCATTTGCAAGTGTGGTGGTCTTGACCATGTTGGCCGCCCATACCTTAGATGAGCATTTGATTTGGCAATCACATAATCAGGCTCAGTCTACTCCTTCTCCACAGGACTAATTAGGTATCAATATGCAAGATACTGTGGTAAACCAAGGCGCTTTACCAGAAGTTAAAATAAGACGCCGCCGTTGGCCATCACCCGTTTGGTTAATTCCATTAACAGCGCTCTTAATTGGGGCTTGGTTATTATATCAATACTGGTTTCAGCGTGGCGATATTGTCACAGTGCGTTTCCCCAGTGCGGAAGGTATTGCACCCGGTAGCACCCAAGTGCGTTTTAAGGCAGTGACGGTCGGTAGGGTAAAAAGTGTTTCACTGGATGAGCATTTAGAACCATTAGTGACTTTGGCTTTAAATAAAGATATTAGCGATGCGTTGGAATGTAGTGCGCAATTTTGGATTGTACGTCCACGTATTCAAGGGACAGAAATTTCTGGCTTGGGCACACTGTTTTCTGGTACTTATGTAGGCATGATTCCATCTCGTGGGGATGAGGCTGAGAATCCTTCCTTATTGTGTTATCAGGGATTGGAATCACCGCCTTTTCAGAAGCCGACTCGCCCCGGGCGTGAATTCAAATTATTAACCAAAGCAATGGGGTCATTGGATGTAGGTACGCCTGTTTTGTATAGACAGCTTAAGGTGGGTGAGGTCATTAATTACCATTTTGCACGTGAAACGGGCAAAGTTGAGTTGAGTATTTTTATTGACGAGCCTTATGTTCGTTATGTGACCCCTAATAGCCGCTTTTGGAATGCCAGCGGTGTAGATTTTAAGTTAACAGCGAGCGGTGTTGAATTCCATATGGAAGCGCTGAGCTATTTGTTAGTTGGCGGCATTGCTTTTGATAACCCGGAGGGGAACATTGACAAAGTACCTGTCAGTGAAGCGGGCGCGAGCTTTGATCTTTATCCTGATTATAGCAGCAGCTTAGCCAAACGTTACGATTACAAGCTTTATTATACCCTGTATTTTGAAGGTTCTGTGCGTGGTTTGAGTGAGGCTGCGCCGGTTGAATTTCGAGGTATTCGGGTCGGGCAGGTGGAAAAAATCCGCATGTTATTGGATGAAGAAACACAGGAAATACGTATTCCTGTATTGATTTCGATAGAACCCGAACGTTTTTCTGAAGGGATGGATATAGCCGCAGCCCCGCAACTCATGGACACACTGGTAGCACGGGGTATGCGTGCCAAACTGCAACACGGTAACTTGCTTACAGGGCGAATGTATGTTGCTTTGGCCTTTGAAGATAATGCCAAACCGGCAAGCATTAGCAAGGGGCAGTTTTACGATGTCTTTCCCACCCTGCCAACGCAGGTGGAAGAATTGTCGCGTATTGCGGTTGATATTGCCGATGATGTTAAAGCAACCTTGGCACAGATACGCCAACTTGTAGAAAGTCAGGAATTACAACAAATGGCAGGCAATGTGAATTCAGTCTTGAATGAAGCAGAAACCACCATCGTTGAGGCACGTCGTGCTATGCTGGATGCGCGCACCGTGATGCAAACGTTTAACCAGCAAACCTTGCCTGGTTTGTCACGCAATGTTGATGAAGTGTCTGATACATTGACCGATTCGCTCACGAGCGTGACTGGTAATATTGGTGCTGTCTCTGCTAATCTGAACCGTTCGCTCACGAGTGTGACAGGCAATATTGGTGCTGTCTCAGCTCACTTGAATCGCTCCATGAGTAGTGTGACTGCTGATGTTGGGCAGGTGTCTGATAGTGCCGATCGCGCTATGAAAACACTGGCTGGTCAGCTTGTAAGCAGTGGTAAGGATTTTAAAGCGACTTCTCAGGCATTGAATAAATCCATGATGCGTTTGCAAAATACGCTCACCCACTTAGACCGTTTATTGGCTCGAAATTCACCGACGCAATACCAACTCAGTCAAATGCTGGAAGAGGTCACTGCCATGTCTCGCTCAGTGCGCGTGCTAGCCGATACCTTGCGTTCTCAGCCGGAGTCACTGATTCGAGGCAAACAGGATTGGGAGGGACGATGAAATTATTGATGACGAGCTGGCTAGTATTACTGTTTTTGAGTGCCTGTTCAGCGAGCAAGCCTACGCTGTTTCATACTTTAGGCTCTGTGAATGCAGCCATTCAGCCTGACTTAGCACTGTCTAAGCGTATACCCAGCTTAGGTGTAGGCCCCATTAAATTGCCCAGTTTATTGGATAGAGAAGGATTAGTGTTGCGTCGCAGTGACTTTACGTTAAATATTTCTGATAAGCATCAATGGGGAGGGCAGTTAAAGGATGAGTTTACGATTGCCTTAACTCAGCACTTACAAAGACGTTTACCGAAAACGCATATTCGCGCTATTCCTTGGGAACTGGAGCAAACACCGTTGTATCAAGTCGTGGTCAATGTGAGCCGTTTTGACGCGATGCCCGCAAAAGTCGCCAGTTTGCAGGGCGATTGGCGTATTGAGCAGGCTAAAGATGGCAAAATTGTCAGCACCGGCTTGTTTGATTTGGAACGTCCCGTCAAAGGAGAAGCGATCAGCTTAATGGTTCAAGCCCAAAGCCTGCTGCTTAGCGATTTGGCTGATCAGCTAATAGCTCAACTTGCCTCGATACCGTGATACCATGACTAGATAAAAATTTAGCCTATTTATTGAATGGGTTGGGCAGGCGGCTCAGCGGCTCAATTGATGGTTTGACCGAGCTCTTCCGGTGTCATACTTTCCAGTTTCAGTCTTGCTCGGTCACGCGAAGCGCGAATATGATGTCGCATTAATAGCTCTGACATTTCTCCATCACGGCGCATCATGGCCTGTACAATCATTTCATGTTCTTGCATGGCGGTGGTGGAAAAGCCTGGGTTGAGACGAAAACGATAAAAACGTACGAGATCGTATAAATCCTGACACAGCATAGTCATTAAGCGATCATTTTTACTACCCTGAATAATGCAAAAGTGAAAATCCAAATCAGCATCTTGTTTTAGGTCGGTTTTGTGATAAACCTCAGGTTTGACAATGGCGTTTTGATGCCATTCCAATAAATCTTTCAGGTGTTGTAATTCGGGTTCACTCATATTTTGAGCAGCAAGGCGCGCCGCCATGCCTTCCATAGCTTCACGAATTTGATAGATTTCCATCAGTTGTTCGACAGAGAAACTAATAATGCGCGCGCCAATATTGGGTTTGCGCGTAACTAAATTGCAATTTTCCAGTTTGCCGATCGCTTCACGTAAAGAACCACGACTAACACCATAAATATTGGCTAATTCAGGTTCACTGATTTTTTTTCCAGCGGACAGCTCACCTTCCAAAATGGCGCGGCGCAAATCTAAAAACAAGCGGTCTGCAATAGTGACCGGCTCGTAGGTATGATAAGCCGAATAAAATGCCATAAAAACCGCCTCATTATATAACTGTTATTATGTTGACAATAATAGACTCAATCAGGGATTTATTAAAGATTTAAGCATATATTGTTGACATTTTACCACAAGGCACAAAAAACTAGCTATAAGCGTAAGTAATACTAACCGTAATGATAACCATGAAATCATCTGGCGTAAATGTTCCCGAAGGGCAGCTCAAGTATAGTTCCGATCTTGTTAAGGAAGCACACAAAAATCATGAAAAAAACAATTATTGAGGCCAAGTCGCTACAAAAGAAGGTTCACACTCCGCAGGATGCTAAGGGTGTAGTGCACGAATTACTTATTTTAAATGCGATTCATTTAGTTGTGCAGACAGGTGAATCAGTGGCTATTACAGGGGCATCAGGTTCCGGTAAAAGTACCTTATTAGGCTTATTGGCAGGCTTGGATACACCAAGTAGTGGCTCTTTGAATTTATTTGATCAAGATATTAGCCCGCTGGATGAAGACGGTCGAGCCGCTTTGCGACTAGGGCGAGTCGGTTTTGTATTCCAGTCCTTTCATTTGCTGGACAATTTGACTGCGCTGGAAAATGTTATGTTGCCCCTAGAATTAGGCAAGGGTGAAAGTAATATTCGCTCACGAGCAGAGCAGGCTTTACAGCAGGTGGGTTTAGAGCAGCGCGCAACTCATTATGTCACCCGCCTGTCAGGGGGCGAACAACAGCGAGTTGCTTTGGCACGTGCCTTTGTGACTCGGCCACAAATTTTGTTTGCGGATGAGCCGACCGGCAATTTGGATAAGGCAACAGGTCATGAAGTGGCTCAATTGTTATTTCGTTTACAAGTTGATTACCAAACCACCCTAGTGTTGGTCACGCATGATGAGAGCTTGGCTGATCGCTGTGAACATTGGTATCGCTTGGTTGACGGTGCTTTACAGGATGGGAGAGCCTCATGAGCGGCTTGCAAACTTGGCTAAGACAGTGGTGGCGGCGTTGGCGTTTGGCTGAAATGCGTTTGTTATTTTTGGCTCTGTTGGTGTCTGTGGTGGCTGTTTCATCGGTGGGGTTTTTTACTGATCGTGTTGAACGCGCAATGGAAAATCAAGCCATTCAGCTACTGGGCGGTGACTTGCTTATTCGTTCGCAACGCCCTTTGGCTGATGCGTATCGGGCGCTAGCACTGGAACGAGGTGTGGAAGTTGGCGAAGCGATTAGTTTTAGAAGCATGGTATTGTTTGGTGATGCTTTGCAATTAGCACAGGTCAAGGCCGTTTCAGCCAATTACCCTTTGCAAGGTGCCTTGGAAACGGCTGATCAATTATCGGCAGTCGGTCAAGCGACATCTCGACAAGCCCTACAGTCTGGTGAGCTATGGGCTGAGCCTCGCCTATTCAATGAGTTAGGTATCCAGCCTGGGGCGGAAGTGCAATTGGGTGCAAAGCAGTTCAAACTTAGCAAGGTGCTGATTAAAGATCCAGGTCAGGGAACGCGCTTTTTTGATCTTGCTCCCAATGTATTAATGCCTTTGGCTGATTTGGAGGCGACCGGCTTATTATCGCCTGCTAGTCGTGCCAAGTTTATAATGATATTTTCTGGTAATTCTCGTGCAATTCAAGATTTACATCAGTTGATTGATGCACGTCTACAGCCTACGGAAGAGATTCTTTCGCTGGAGGAAGGTTCTCCTACTGTGAGCCGTTCATTGGATCGTGCGAGTCGTTTTCTAGGCTTGGCGGCTTTACTCAGTGTGGTGCTGGCGGGAGCTGCCATTGCTTTGACTGCATCCAGTCTAGTGAAGCATGAAACTCGGCCTGTAGCAGTTTTGAAAGCTTTGGGTTTGTCTCGAAAAAGCATTTTGCTGGATTATTTATGCAATCTATGGCTGCTGGCTCTATTAGCGGGTGTTTTGGGGGCGCTCATTGGTTTTGGTTTGCAGTTTGTATTAGCACAATACTTGGGATCATTGATTGCAATGGTATTGCCTGCGCCTAGTGCTATGCCAGCACTGACAGGGCTTTTGACCGCTTTGCTGATGGTGAGTGGTTTTGCTTTGCCTTATTTATTCGGTTTAGTGAACACCTCGCCTATGCAAATTTTGCAAGGTGTGATGAATTTTAATGTGCCTGTCTTTGGTTGGCTTATTGTTGGGGGCTTGCCGGCTGTTTTCTTATTATTGTGGATACAGTCGGGCGATACAGTGCTAGCCTTGTGGTTATTGGGCGGTATTTTATTAGCTGTCTGTGTCTTCTGGTTGGTGTCAAGTTTGGTATTAAAAGGTTTGTCACGCTTAAGTCAGTATCCACAATGGCAGTATTTAGCCGTATTGCGACGTTCGCAGCGTTCTAGTCTATTGGTGCTGGTGTTTGCGATGGGCTTGTTTTCGCTATTATTGCTGACAAGTTTACGGACTGATTTGATTAGTCGTTGGGAAGCGAGTTTACCCGCCGATGCACCCAATTACTTTTTGATTAATATACAAGCTCAGGATGTTTCTGGTGTAAAAGCTTATTTGGAAGCCGAAGGTGTGGAGGCCAATCTCTATCCGATCATTCGTGGGCGCTTGGTTGCAATTAATGATAAACCTGTCTCTTCGGATGATTATGCGGCGGGTCGAGCCAAAAGTTTATTGGAGCGTGAGTTTAATTTGTCTTCTTTTGCTGAATTTCCTGATAGCAATACTTTGTTAGCCGGTCAGTGGTTCAATACTCAGGATAAAACAGGCTTTTCTATCGAAGAAGGTGTTGGTCAGTTATTGGGCTTTGGTTTGGGGGACAAGTTGACCTTTGATATAGCGGGACAGCCTTATACTGAAGTGATACGTAGTGTGCGTTCTGTACGTTGGGATAGTATGCAGCCTAATTTCTTTGTGATCGCGGGGTCAGGGGCTTTTGACGATAAGCCGCAAACCTTTATGACCAGTTTATATGTTGATCCTGTTGCTAAGCCTTTGTTGATTCCGAGTTTGGTTAAACAGTTTTCCAGTATTACAGCCATTGATACAGGTGCTATGTTGCAACAGATTCGCGCTTTAATGACACAAGCAACTTTTGCAGTACAAGGTATTTTTGCTTTCAGTTTGTTTACGGGTTTGATTGTATTATTAGCTGCCCTGCAATCCCAAAAAACAGAGCGGCGACGGGAACTGGCTATTATGAAATCACTAGGGGCTTCGCATCAGTTATTAAAGCAGCGTATCTGGATTGAATTTATACTGCTGGGTGCCTTGGCGGGTTTATTAGCGGGCTTATTTGCGCTGTTGTCCAGTAATGTACTGGGCTATTTCTTGTTTGAGCTGGCATTTGCATGGAATATTGGCTTGTTATTGGTTGGCATGGTGTCAGGCGCTGCACTGGTCAGTATTGCAGCTTATTTTAATTTACGTGGCTTATTAAATGTAACCCCTATTGCCTTGTTGGAAGGCTAATAGCAATATCGATCAATGCAAGTGGCTATGCCTTCTTTACAGGCAGTTTGTCGGCTCAGTATCGTGTAGCAGGCTGTCTGTCTGTTAAGATGAACGGATTATAAAAATAAATAAACGGAATGCCATCGCTATGGATACTACCCTAACTCAAAAGGAAGTTTCGCTTTACACCATACCGTTATCTGAAGGCAAAGCGAAAGAATGGATTAATTCCTTGTCCATTACGGACTTTGGTGAAAGTACTAAGCGTATCTTTCATGGATTGGCTGACTTTAATCGTCGTGCTGTACCGTCAGTCACTCGTGTGCGTATTGGGGAGCGTTTGCGCGCTAAGTTTGATTTATTAGTAGCTAATCTTCACCGTCATTTAAGTTATCGCTCCCTGCCTTTGCCACAGCGTAGTCAACGCATTCTGGATTTAAAATTATCCTTGTTATTGGAATTTGCGGGTTTATATCAGTTAGCAGCCTTGGATATGTTGACCCGTAATGAAGGCAGTAAGCGCGATTTGCAAGTGGCGATTTATCGGGTCATTGATTACATGGGGGAGTATTTGCTGAGCACTTACGCAGTGTATTCCAGAACACGGGAAACCATTTGGCATGATATTCATCATATGTATCTACTCGCTAGCGAGCAGGGTTTGGATCGAACTAAATTTGCAGATGCTCGCAAGGGGGCTCCTTCGATTGAGGCACGTTATATACAAATCAATTTATTGGCTTTATTCAAGCCTTATAGCTTACGTCAGGAAGAGGTCGTACGAGTTGCCCGTTATATAGAGTCTGTTACGCATCAGGTTAAGTTAACGAAGGAGTTATTGCCTAAAGAGCGTTTGGGCGATTTTGTACATGCGGCTATTTTGAATAATGATGAGCCCGCTGTCATTATGCCTTTTCGTGATTTGCCACATTCGCCCACTGTTCGTGTGTTCAATCTACGCGAGTTGATTGTTAGCATGGATCAAACCATTCAGCAAAGTAATGAAGATATAGGTGGTTCTGGTTTGGTATTGGGCAATGGCTTGACCCGTAATTTGATGAAGCGCATGTTTTATCATCTTACAACCGTGCGCAATCGTGAATTCAACCGTTTCCCTAAAGAAGAAAAAATTGCTGCTGTTGCCGGAATGGCTAGCGTCATTGATGTAGTGCGCAATGTCCGCGAAGACACTGTGCGTAAGCAGGAAGAGGATTTGCTGTTCAATACGATGTTGTATGGCGAAGCTTCATTAGTATCCTCGCAAGAGGAAGAGCCTGAAGCTGTCAGCGAAAATGGTATTTATATTTTGGAATGTATTAATAGCAGTGTGGGCGGCTATGGCCTGTTTTGGCCTAATGAAGAAAGTTGTCCCCTGCGGGTAGGCGAGTTGCTTGCTTTAAAGGACACCGCCAAAGAAGATACTAGCTGGATGGTGGGTGTCATCAAGTGGATGGAGTTTATTAATAAACAAGGCTTATACGGTGGTGTTGAGTTGCTCTCGACCAAAATCATGGTCGTGACCGTCACTAGCCTAGAGAATCGCAAGATTGCTTTCTCATTACCTTTAGAAGGTTTAATGCTGCCTAGTATTGAAGGCGGACGTGAAGATCCAGTGCTGATTTTACCTGCTTACCTTTTCCAGCCTGGTGACGAATTAAAGCTTAAGCTGCAAAATCGTGAAGAGCGCGTGGTGCTGACCGTCTTGGATGAGTGTCTGGGAGCTTTTGCGCATTTCCGCTTCGAAAGTGTTACTGTGAAAAAAAATAAACAGCCTGAAGGTTTTGATGGTTTGTGGGATTCCTTATAAGCTGAATTAATTGCCTTCTTGTAAGAAACGGGGCTAATTGATTTTCGCTCCGTCAAATTAGTTTACTCGATAGTCGGGAAAATCAGCCTTCAGACTTTTGAAGTTACCGGAAATTGGTATCTTCAGCAGCATGAAGCCACATCCCATTCCCTGTCTCATTCTCCAGCAAAGCCAGCCTGTTAATCAGATGCTGGAAACGGCTCTGCGCAAGCTGGAAACGAATGTTACCTTGCACCATGCCGGGAGTTGGATTGAGTTTGCCCACGCTTTAAGTGATACGACTTCACTGATATTTTGCCCGGCACGGATTAAGGATCAGCAGGGTAATCGCATTATGGAGTGGGTGCAGCGTCACTCACCCGATAGTTTAGTGATTTGGGTATCGCGGGAACGCTGGGAAAGCCTAGATACGCGGCTATTAGGCGTAGAGACTTGTACGGTTTTAATCGTTAATGAAGACGATTTGCGCCAACAATTGGATTATTTGGTGCATTATGCGGCGCTCAAGAATCACTTTCGGCAATGCAAGCATCTACTCAGTATTGCTGAGCTGCGTTGCCAATGGTTGGTCGATTACTCGCGTGAGCCGGTCGCCTATGTTTCTAAAGGGCAGCATCTACATGCCAATATAGCTTATCTGGCCTTGTTCGGCTTTAACTCGGAAACTGAAGCTTTAAAAACGCCTGTTATTAAATTAATTAAAGCGGATGAGCAGAAGATTTTTTCACCCGCAAGTTTCAATGCTGAATTAAGCGCACGTCCCTCCCACAAAATACTACTTACTTTTTGCCGTCCTGATCGGGAGACGTTTCGTGCTGAGCTACGTTTTATTCCTTCGGTGTTTCGTGGCCAGCGTTGTGTGCAACTCCATTTGCATCCCTTGGGACGCATAAATAAACAGCGTGTTAGCAAGCCCATACCGGCAGTGGTTGACCCTTGGGCAACTTATGTCGATGGCAGTGCTGCCATTGCACCTGTTACCCAAATGCCTGTTAGCCATAGAACGTCTAATCCTATAACTAAACCTAAGCGTGGTCGTCAGCAGATGCGACTGCGTTTTCAGGAAGCCTTGAATTTACGTAGCAAGGAACATGTTGCTTTGCGCGTGGCTGAGCCTTATTTACAAACTAGAGCAGGCAAGCCGATACCTTGGTCAATGCTTGTCCGACAACTACAGAAAGGTGCATTACGCTACAAACTCGATAGCTGGTTATTAAAAGCGACTTTGTCAAGTATTGCGTTGGCTGCACGGGAACAAAAAAATACAGCTTTTTTTCTGATAAATATGGGCGCTTGGGTATTTAATCAGCCAGAGCAGTTGCGTGAATTATTATCCAGATTATCCCGCAATCGTAGTGGTGTAGAGCGTCTGGTATTACAGGTCAAGCTAGAGGATTATGCTAAACATGAGTCAGTCGCTGTGCCTATTTTATTAGCTTTGTCACGGACAGGTGTTAAAATCAGTTTAGATATAGGGCAGCAGAGTGATTTGCATTTTATTCCTTTAGCTAGAGCGGCGCGGCTTAATTTTATTGCTATGCAAGTCACAAAAGGAACTGCCTCACGCTCTTCAAATGAGGCTGAGTTATTACCTGCCCACACTTTGGAAATGATGCGTGGTTTGGATGAGTTAAACATCACTATTATGATGGATGGTATTCAGGATATTACGACCTTAAATGCATTATGTAATACACCTGCAACCTATTTATTAGGCAGTATTTTGAGTCGTTTCCCTCATAAAAATAACAAAGTTCATCAGAGAAAAAGATGAATAAGCAGAGTAATATTTTTAGTCATTGCTGGCTTAAAGCACAAGGTATAAAAGAGCAATGTTGATGGTGTTTTATGTCGTTGGTATGGGCTTGCTGCTGGTGTTGCTAGCCGTTTTATTATTAAACGACTTACCACAGCAGCCATGGTCTGCTAGCGCTTTGCAAAAAATGACCGGCTTGCCGGTACTAGCACAAATTCCACGTCATTATTATTTAGGCTTTAAAGGGAAGCACTTTATCAATACAGTACTGCAATCTGAATTAACCTTGGATGAAATGTATCGGATTGCAGCCGCTAGTCTACGTTATACATCTGCTAAACAACCGTTTGTAGTTTTAGTAACGAGTAGCAAGCCAAGCGAAGGGAAATCCAGTACAGCCGTTGCGTTGGCTTTGAGTCATGCACAAATGGGAGATAAAATCTTATTGATTGATGCTGATTTGCGCAAGCCTAGCTTGCATGATAAAGCAAATTTAAATTTACAGTATGGACTGAATGATTATTTAATGGGGCATTTGGGGTTATCTAGGATTACGAAAACCTTCCCGGAGCAGCAAAATGTCTTTGTGATTACGGCGGGTAATCCTCTTAATAATCCTGTTACTTCGTTGTCAAGTCCGCTTTTTGCCCACTTGCTGCAACAAGCACGTCGCCATTTTGATGTGACTATTATTGACTCACCACCTGTCAGTGGTTTTGCTGACGCTTTGCTATTAAATGCCCTAGTTGATACCTGTGTCCTTGTAGTGGATGTAACGCAAGTTAATTTAGAGATTTTGCGCGATACGGTGACACGCTTACAGCAGGTTAGATCCAATGAAATAAGTTTACTTCCGATGAAAGTTTCACCGCGTTGGCCGGGAAAAAAATACTATCAACCTTATCGTCATAAGGTAAACAAGCGTGCAGCAAACCAGCATCGAAAGAAATCACTAGGGCTGGATTTGAGTCGTGGTATGGCCAGCAAGCCGGAAAGACAAAAAAAACGCCGACGTATTATTTGCCAGCGTTGATTCTGAATTACTTGTTATTATTCAGGTATAAATATTTAGGGTAGAGTGGTTTCACCCATTAAATAACGATCACATTCTCGTGCTGCTTGACGACCTTCATTAATAGCCCAGACCACTAAGCTTTGTCCGCGACGCATGTCACCTGCTGCAAAGATGCCTTCGATATTGGTTTGATAGTTACCATAATCAGCTTCTATATTGCCTCGGGCATCTGTGAGTAATTCCAAGGCATCGATTAGGGTCTTTTCCGATCCAGTAAAACCCATGGCCAGTAATACCAAATCTGCCGGTAAGACTTGCTCTGTGCCGGGAACTTCAATGAGATGGGGGCGACCCTCTGCATCTCTATCCCATTGCACGCCAATAATGTGTATTTCTTTCACCTTACCTTGTGCATCACCTACGAATTTCTTGGTAGCAATCAGGTATTGGCGCGGGTCTTGCCCAAATACAGCGGCTGCTTCTTCTTGGCCGTAATCGATACGAAAAATTAAAGGCCATTCTGGCCATGGATTATCAGGTGCGCGAGTGGCAGGTGGGCGCGGCATAATTTCCAGTTGTACCACCGATTTGCAGCCGTGACGTACTGATGTACCGACACAGTCGGTTCCCGTATCACCACCGCCAATGACAATGACATGCTTGTCTTTAGCTGAGATGTAGTTGCCGTCCTGTAGTTTGGAGTCCAATAGGCTACGTGTATTAGCAGTCAGAAATTCCATTGCTAAATGAATGCCTTGTAATTCACGGCCTTCTACGGGTAAGTCACGCGCTTGGGTCGCTCCGCCGCATAAGACAACAGCATCAAAGTTTTGCTGTAATTGCTCAGCACGGATATCTTTGCCCACTTCAACACCGGTCACAAACTCAATACCTTCTGCGGCCATTAAGTCGACACGACGCTGCACAACTAATTGTTTATCCAGCTTCATATTGGGGATGCCATACATCAGCAAGCCACCAATGCGATCAGCGCGTTCATAAACCTTGACCTGATGACCAACTTTATTGAGCTGATCCGCACAAGCCAGCCCAGCAGGGCCTGAGCCTACCACAGCAACTCGTTTACCTGTGCGTGTGCTGGGGGGAGTGGCTTGCACCCAGCCTTCAGCAAATGCTTTGTCAATAATAGTTACTTCATTCAACTTAATCGTGACAGGCGGCTCATGAATGCCCAGTGTACAAGAGCCTTCGCAAGGTGCTGGACAGACTCTTCCCGTAAATTCGGGAAAGTTATTGGTCATGCGTAAGCGCTCATAAGCTTCCCGCCACAAGCCCTGATAAATCATGTCATTCCATTCAGGAATCAGATTGTTGACCGGGCAGCCACTCGCCCCCCCCGGTAATACCTTGCCTGTCTGGCAGAAGGGAATACCACATTCCATACAGCGCGCGCCTTGGAGGCGGCTTTCTGATTCACTGTGGAAGTGTAAATGAAATTCACCCCAGTCCTTGATACGTTCTAATGGTGAACGGTCATCCGGTAACTGGCGCTGGTACTCGATAAATCCGCTTGGTTTACCCATGTATAAAAATCTCCCTGTTTTCAGTGGCCATCAGTTACCGCTGGCGCGAGAATCATCTTCATGATTGGCCTTAAAGGCAGCCATCAGCGCTTCTTCACCCATCATGCCTTGCGCTTCGAAAGCGCGAATGGTTGCCAACATGCGCTTATAATCGTGCGGCATGACCCGTATAAAGTGTTGGTACTGCTTGCCCCAGTCAGCCAGAATCATACTGCCACGCGGACTTTGTGTGTACAGCACGTGTTTTTCAATCATGGTTTTGACGAGTGCTATTTCAGTAGCATCTTCCAAAGCACCATAGGCCACCATTTCACGGTTACCGCTTTCTGCCAGTATGCCTTTGGTATCATAAACATAGGCCACGCCACCTGACATACCTGCTGCAAAGTTGCGGCCTACATCACCCAGAATGACAACCGTACCGCCGGTCATGTATTCGCAGCCATGATCACCCGCGCCTTCAACCACCACCTGCACACCCGAGTTACGTACACAGAAGCGTTCTCCAGCAACGCCACGAATATAAGCCTCACCGGCACTCGCCCCGAAAAAGGCCACATTACCAATCAGAATATTAGCTTCAGCAGTATAATGAGCCTCATGGGGTGGATAGACAATAATTTTGCCACCGGATAGACCTTTGCCAATGTAATCATTGGCATCGCCCTCCAACTCCAGCGTCATGCCTTTGGGGATAAAGGCAGCAAAGCTTTGCCCTGCTGAACCATTGAATTTTAGGTGAATCGTATCTTCTGGTAGCCCCTGAGCACCATAACGCTGGGTTAATTCATGCCCGGTGATCGTACCGACGACGCGATCAATATTTTTGATAGTGAACTCAGCTTTAACTTTTTGACCTTGTTCTAGGGCAGGCAAGCAAGTTTCTAAGATACGCTGCATATCCAGTGAAGCATCAATGCCATGATCCTGTAAGCGATTCCAACGTATACCATCGCATTCCTCTAATGCAGGCTGGTACAAAATATTGCTTAAATCGACACGGCCTATTTTCCAATGGTCGATGTTTTTCTGACGTAATTTGTCAACGCGCCCCACCATTTCGTCTACCGTGCGGAAGCCTAGTTTGGCCATGTATTCGCGCATTTCTTCCGCAATGAAGGTCAATAAGTTGACGACATATTGTGGATCACCGCTATACTTTTGGCGCAATTCGGGGTTTTGGGTCGCAATGCCCACCGGACAAGTATCCAAATGGCAAACGCGCATCATGACACAGCCCAGTGCAACGAGTGGCATCGTCGCAAAGCCATACTCCTCAGCCCCCAATAAAGCGGCGACCACCACATCACGGCCAGTCATGAGTTTACCGTCTGTCTCCAAACGCACCCGACTGCGCAAGTTGTTCAGTAATAAAGTTTGATGCGTTTCTGCTAGACCCAATTCCCAAGGTAAACCAGCGTGTTGCACACTGGTTTTAGGTGATGCACCTGTTCCACCGTCATAACCGGACACCAGAACCACATCTGCTTTACCCTTAACCGCACCGGCAGCAATAGTGCCTACGCCAGAACCAGCAACCAATTTGATATTGATGCGCGCAAAGCGATTAGCATTTTTCAGGTCATGGATCAGTTGTGCCAAGTCCTCGATAGAGTAAATATCATGGTGTGGTGGCGGTGAAATCAAGCCCACGCCTGGGGTCGTGCCGCGTACTCGTGCAATCCACGGATAGACTTTTTTGCCAGGTAATTGTCCGCCTTCACCAGGTTTTGCACCTTGAGCCAGCTTGATTTGTAGCTCTTGTGCATGGCTAAGGTATAGGCTGGTGACACCAAAACGGCCAGAAGCAACCTGTTTGATCGCACTACAACGTGAGTCACCGTTTGTTTCTGGTATGTAACGCGCTGGATCTTCGCCACCTTCGCCGGAGTTGGATTTAGCACCCAAACGATTCATAGCAATGGCTAAAGCTTCATGCGCTTCGGGGCTGATCGAGCCATAAGACATGGCGCCGCTTTTAAAGCGTTTAACGATTTCCGAGGCGGGTTCGACTGTTTCTAGCGGAATAGGCGTGGCCGCATAGTCAAAATCCATTAAATTACGCAGATTAAATTTGACCTCAGGATCTTCGCTCAATAAAGCCGTGTACTGCTTGAACAGTTTGTAGTCGCCCGTGCGCACGGCCTTTTGCAGCATATAAATCGTTTGCGGATTATACTGATGTGCTTCTTCACCACTGCGCCACTGAAAAACGCCACCTGATGTTAAGGAACGGCGGTCGCTGTCGTAATGATTAAAGGCACGTTTGTGACGGATGAGCGTTTCTTTGGCAATGGTATCCAAATCAATACCGCCAATACGTGAAGCTGTGGCGGTAAAATAGCGATCAATGACGCTGGGATGAATACCCAAAGCTTCAAAAATTTGTGCACCGCGATAGGACTGCACGGTAGAAATACCGATTTTAGACATGACCTTGATCACGCCTTTGGTGATCGCCTTAATGTATTGGGCAACGGCTTTGTCATGATGGGTATCGGTCAATAAACCTTCTGTAATCGCATCATCAATGGACTCAAAAGCGGTGTAAGGATTAATCGCTTGTGCGCCGTAACTGAGCAGGGCTGAGAAGTGATGCACCTCACGCGGTTCACCCGACTCTAAAATGAGTGCCACCTGAGTACGGTTGCCATGCCGAATCAGATGATGGTGCAAGCCTGAAACAGCGAGTAAAGAAGGAATCGGCGCATACGCTGCGTCCACGCCTTGATCAGACAATATCAATAAATTGACACCATGCTCAATCGCCACATCCGCCGCTGCAAACAGTTCACTCAGCGCACGTTCCAGTGTGCCTGCTTGACCATCCGCTTTGAACAGAATGGGCAAAGTGGTGCACCGGAAACCGGTACGATCGATATTTTTAAGCTTTGCCAGTTCGGCATTATCCAGTATGGGCGTTTGCAATAGAATCTGCTGGCAACTGTCTGGGGCAGGCTGGGTGATGTCGCCTTCAGAACCTAATGTTGTTAAGGAAGAGGTGACAATGGCTTCACGAATGGCATCTAATGGTGGATTGGTCACTTGAGCAAATAGCTGTTTGAAATAATTAAACAGCGGTTGCGGTTGGTCAGACAAGACTGCTAAAGGCGAGTCACAGCCCATTGCACCTAGTGGGTCAATACCATCACGTGCCATTGGCACAATCACTTTGCGTAAATCTTCGTAAGTATAACCAAAAGCTTTTTGGCGCTGAATCAAAGCGTCATGAGCAGGCACAGGTACTTCAGGCGCTGAAGGCAAGTCTTCCAAAGCTACCATGTATTGTTCAAGCCAAGCCTGATAAGGTTTAGTGCGTGCCACTTCAGCTTTGACTTCCTCATCGGAAATAATGCGGCCTCGTGCGGTATCAACCAGCAACATACGGCCTGGTTGTAAGCGCTGTTTGGAAATGACTTTTTCTTCTGGTAAATCGTCCAATACGCCGACTTCAGAGGCCAAAATAATCATGTCATCATGGGTCAGATAATAGCGTGAAGGACGTAAACCATTCCGATCCAATGTAGCACCTACAACTGTACCATCGGTAAAGCCTAGAGCAGCGGGGCCATCCCAAGGTTCCATGAGGCAGCTATGATACTGGTAGAAAGCCCGTTTGGCCGGGTCCATGTTTTCGTGCTTAGCCCAAGGCTCTGGTACCATCATCATCATGGCGTGCGGCAATGAGTAGCCGGATAGATACAAGAATTCTAGGGTATTATCCATGCGTGCAGAATCGCTACCGTCTGGACGCACAATGGGATAGAGTTTGCTAACATCCGTATCAAATATCTCGGTTTTAATTATATCCTCACGCGCATTCATCCAGTTCTGATTGCCGCGCATGGTATTGATTTCACCATTGTGAATCATATAGCGATTCGGATGGGCACGTTCCCAACTGGGGAATGTATTGGTGGAAAAGCGCGAGTGCACCAGTGCAATAGCCGTTTCCATATCAGGATCAGATAGATCGGGATAAAATAGTTGTACTTGCTCGGTTGTCAACATGCCTTTGTAAATAATCGTGCGTGAAGACAAACTGGCAAAATAGATGTAACCCGGATTTTCTCGATATAGCACCGCACTGGAAGTACGTTTACGGATGACATAGAGCTTACGTTCGAAGTCAATACCGGCTGGAACATCGGCAGAGCGTGCAATAAAGACCATACGCATCAAAGGCATGCTTTTCAGGGCAGTCTTACCGATAGGCGATGGATTAACTGGAATATCACGCCAACCTAGTATTGGTTGGCCTTCTTCTTGTGCAATGCGCTCAAAATGACTCACTGCATCAGCGCGAATAGCATCATCTTGTGGTAAATAAGTAAAGCCAACGGCATAATCGCCCGCATCAGGCAACTGGATATGTAATGCTTTACATACTTTCTGCATGAAACGGTGTGGGATTTGTAGCATAATGCCAGCACCGTCGCCGCTATTCTCTTCACAGCCACAAGCACCACGGTGTTCCATGTGGATAAGTACTTTTAGAGCCTGTTGTACAATTTGGTTGGATTTGATTCCCTTCAGGTGAGCCACAAAGCCCATACCACAGGCATCATGTTCGTGAGCAGGGTCATACAGCCCCTGTGGCGGGGGGAATAATGCAGTTTCTTTCATCGGATCCTTTCAGGCAACTCATCAAACAGTTGCGCTTAATGAAATAAAATTATAGGTGATATTGTCAACCTATCCTGAGTTGAATTTCAGGTAAGATGGCTCTAACAGGCTATCCCAAACGCATGGGTTCTTATTCTAATATTATTGAACAAGCTAAGTAAAAGTTTTTGCAGTGCACGATTTTTAGTGTGCCTGAGTTGGAGCAATGGCTGGACGTATTCCTAAAGCATTTATTGATCAATTACTGACTCGCATTGATATAGTCGATGTGATTCAGACTCGTGTGCCTTTGAAAAAAGCAGGGCGCGAGTTTACGGCATGCTGTCCATTTCACGGTGAAAAGACACCTTCTTTTAGCGTTAGCCCCAGCAAGCAGTTTTACCATTGCTTTGGCTGCGGCGCTCATGGCAGCGCGATTACTTTCCTGATGGAATATGATCATATGGAGTATACCGAGGCCATTGAGACTTTGGCACGTCACTTAGGTTTGGAAGTACCGCGTGAAACGACTAGTCAAAAGTCATTTGCGGCTAGTAAACGCCCACAACATGAACAAACTACTTACAATTTGTTAGATGAGGTTCGAACTTTTTATCAAGATCACTTGTCTAAGGCAGCATCAGCGCGAACTTATTTACAAAAACGGGGTTTAAGCGACGTAGTTATTCAACAATTTGCCTTGGGGTATGCACCTGATAGTTGGGATGCAGTAGGTAAACGATTCGTTGGACGTTTTACACAGAAGCAGTTATTGGACAGTGGTTTGCAGCTTGCGAATGCCTCAGGGCGAATCTATGATCGTTTTCGCGGGCGTTTGATGTTTCCCATTCGTGACCGTCGTGGGCGCACGGTGGGTTTTGGGGGGCGTGTGCTTGATGATAGTACGCCTAAATACCTGAATTCCCCAGAAACTGAATTATTTCATAAAGGTAGTGAGCTATACGGCTTTTATGAAGCAAGGCAAAACACTCGTCACTTAAAGCGCTGGTTGGTGGTCGAAGGGTATATGGACGTGATTGCTTTAGCGCAATACGGCATTACTTATAGTGTTGCTACTTTGGGCACTGCGACCACTCAAGAGCATGTGAGAACCCTGTTTCAGGGTGTGGCGGAGATTGTATTTTCTTTTGATGGCGACCGAGCTGGCCGCAATGCGGCTTGGAAAGCTTTGGAGGTCATTCTGCCAGAGTTACGCGATGATCGCAAAGTGAAGTTTTTGTTTTTGCCGCAAGGTGAGGATCCCGACAGCCAAATCCGTAAAGTGGGTAAGGAAGGTTTTGAGCAAGCCATACACAAAGCGCAAGCCTTATCAACATTTTTTATTGATGGACTGGTGGATAAGCTTGGTTTTGAGTTTGAGTCTGTTGCAACCTTAAATACGGTTGAGGATGGGGTAAAGTTTGCTACAGAAGCGAAGCGTTTATTGGCTTTGATGCCAGCTATTCACTTGAAAACGCACTTGTTACGTGAAGTACAGCGTCGTAGTCAAGTGGTGTTTGAGCAACAAGGTAAATCAATAAAAACATTTTCTGCAAAAGTACATTCGAATGGGGAGTTTAAGGCAGGACGTTGGCAGGAAGCTAAGCCAGTTTTAGGCGTTATTCCGCAACATAGTCGGGATTTTGAGGTGAAAAAAACACCTGTACGTTATGCTATTACTTTATTAATGCACTCGCCTTCACTGGCTAGTTCGGTTGGAAATCCTGAAAAGCTGTTGGAATGGAATCTACCTGGCATGGATTTATTGGCGCATTTAGTTGAAATTATTGAAGAGTATCCCCACATACATTCTGCCGCGTTATTGGAGCATTTTCGAGGTACTGTACACGAGCAGGTACTGTTGAAGCTGATGCAGTGGCAGCCTAATGAATCGGAAGAGGGTTTGTTACTACGTGAATTTGAAGACTGCTTATGCCAAATTCGCCGCCAAGCTCACCAAAAGGCTTTGGATAAATTGTTACACAAGGAGCAAACTGAAGGCTTGACTTTTCAGGAAAAACATGACCTTCTGTCGCTCCTGCACGACATTCACAATGTTGCCGGATGAATCATTAAGATAATCCATGCTATTTTACTAGTCTTTATTTTAACTACTGTGTGCTATAATCGCGCGTCCATTTTGTCGAGGTCGAAACGAGACATATGAGTCAACAAGAGCAGCAACAATCTAGTCTTAAAGAGTTGATTGCCCGTGGTAAGGAACAGGGCTACCTTACCTACGCTGAGGTCAACGACCATTTGCCGGATACTATCGTCGATCCTGAACAGATTGAGGATATCGTTGCCATGATCAACGATATGGGTATCACGGTGTTTGAGCATACACCGGATGCCGATTCCCTATTGCTGAACGAAGATGCTGTTCAGGCAGATGATGAAGCCGCTGAAGAAGCTGCCGCTGCTTTGGCGAATGTCGATAGCGATTTTGGCCGTACTACTGATCCGGTACGCATGTATATGCGTGAAATGGGGACTGTGGAGCTGTTGACCCGTGAAGGGGAGATACAGATTGCTATTCGCATTGAGGAAGGTCTGAATGAAATCCTCAAGGCATTGGCGCAATATCCAGCGTCCACCGAAGTATTATTGGAAATATCGGACTTAATTGAGCAAGAAGTCATGCGTCTGACGGATGTTATCAATGGCTTTGTTGACCCTAACGCCGTTGATGACGCGCCTTTTCAGTTACAGTCGCGCTCAGATGATGAGGATAATAGTGACGCTGAGCAGGTGGATGCGGTGGATAGCGACAGCGGTGATGTTGCCACGAGTGACGATGAGGAAGAGGATGTAACGGAAGATCCTGTTGACACTGGCCCTGACCCGGAAGAGGCGGCTGCTAAATTCAATGAATTACGCGGCTTATACCAAGCTGCGGTTGCGGCACGTTTGAATAATGATGAAAAAAATTATACCGCAGCGCGAGATGCTGTGGCCGCTAAATTCATGGAGTTTCGCTTAGCTCAACCTGTGATTGACAAGTTGACAGTACAACTTAATAAGATTGTTAATCGCATTCGTTCGCATGAGCGCAGTATTATGAAGCTGTGTGTGCAGCGAGGTGGTATGTCAAGGCAAGTTTTTGTGGAAAGTTTCCCACAAAATGAAACGGATGAGCAATGGTTGAAGCGTTTTTACGAAAGCAGGCCTGATATGCGCGATAGCCTCCAGCCTATTGAAGATCAGGTAGTGGAGTCTCAGCAACAGTTACGCGAAATTGAGCAAGAATGCCGTTTGAGTATTTCCCAAATTAAGGAAATCAACCGTAACATGTCGGTGGGTGAAGCCAAGGCTCGCCGTGCTAAGAAAGAGATGGTGGAGGCTAATTTGCGTTTGGTGATTTCTATTGCTAAGAAATATACCAACCGTGGTCTGCAATTCTTGGATCTGATCCAAGAAGGCAATATTGGCTTGATGAAAGCAGTTGATAAGTTTGAATACCGTCGTGGTTATAAGTTTTCTACCTATGCTACTTGGTGGATACGGCAAGCCATTACGCGTTCCATTGCTGACCAAGCCCGTACGATTCGTATTCCGGTTCATATGATTGAGACCATCAATAAGCTCAATCGTATTTCACGCAAGTTATTGCAAGAAATGGGACGTGAAGCAACGCCCGAAGAATTGGCGGAAGCGATGGATATGCCTGAAGATAAAGTCCGCAAGGTGCTCAAAATAGCCAAAGAACCTATTTCGATGGAGACACCGATTGGCGATGATGAAGATTCACATTTAGGTGATTTTATTGAGGACAATAATATTTTGTCACCGCTGGAATCAGCAACGACAAATAGTTTGTCTGAAGTGACCCGTGAGGTATTATCTAGTCTGACTTCGCGTGAGGCTAAGGTTTTGCGGATGCGTTTTGGCATTGATATGAATACGGATCACACTTTGGAAGAGGTCGGTAAGCAGTTCGATGTAACGCGGGAGCGGATTCGTCAAATTGAAGCAAAAGCGCTAAGAAAATTGCGTCATCCGAGCCGATCAGATATGCTACGCAGCTTTCTTGATGGCAATGAATCTCCGCCTTTGTCATAAAGTACAAAATTAAGTTTTTCGGGCCTGTAGCTCAGTTGGTCAGAGCAGTCGACTCATAATCGATTGGTCGCGGGTTCAAGTCCCTCCAGGCCCACCATTTTTACATTGCAATCATAGGACATTATCGTTGGAATAGTGGGAACGGGATTGGGTGAACTCCACCCGTAGTTCTTCCAGTCATTCAGCTAAACGTTTGGTGGTGTACACTGAGTAGTTGTTGACCCTGTGAACAAGCCGAAGCTGAATCTGCCTATTGATTTTTCAGAAGCTTAGTCACTTGTTCCAAACTCAAGCCTGTCATTTGTACAATAGCTTCCAGACTTAAACCATTCGCGTGTAGATGTTGGACAATGGTTGCCATGCCTTCCGTTCGACCTTTAGCCAGTCCCGCTTGTTCACCTTTCACCCTGCCAATTTGCTCACCCTCTTGCCGTCCGATCTCCAGACCTTCCTCCAAGCCCTCTTGATGTGCCGTGTCATAAGCATTCTTTAAATCTCGATAATATTTAATGCTGTCTTCATAGGCTTTACGCTCGCCGGGGGTGAATTGTGCCAGTTGTGCAATAGCAAAGGTACGCTGAAAGATGTCTTCGTGAAGTGCCTCCGGGATGCTGTCCAGTTCGTGTAAGTGCTTGAAGACATACAGCCATTTGTCTTGCAGGCTGCGCAGTTGTTCTGCCGTTTTGTTAAAGCGAGGTAGCACCAAATAAATAAAGTTGAGTTTTTCGTAAAACAAGCGATTCTGTTGATCTTTTAATTGGGCATGGTAGAGCACCTCTGCTTGGTCATCGTCCATGATGAAGTCGAGAATGCCAATGGTGTAAACCGCTTCCAGTTGATAGTCCCAATCCCCACGCTGGGCTTGTTCTTGAATCGCAAAGCTCGAGTAATAAATACTTCGATCTTTAAAGAACCTTTGTTTCACTTTTTGTAGCTCGACA
>PDPH01000043.1 GCA_002747435.1 Pseudomonadota bacterium | reverse complement strand
TCAAAAAGGCAGGTATCGACAAGGCCGACATGTGGTTTGAGCAGTATTTATTAAAAGTCAATGCGCTCACCTTATCTTCCAGCGAAACGTCTCGCTTTTGCTTGTATACTCCTCTGTCACGCTGTGGCAGAGGAGTGCAGGTCTTAGGTGAGCCTAATTTATTATATGAGCTATTAGCGAATAATTCGTCTAACGGGTCGGCCTTGACGTGGTAAAGGACCAAACGGACCGGCATGGTAAGCCCATTGATAAGCAGGGTCTTCTACATGACGTAGCCAGTATAGCTTGCCGGAGTCGCGCCAAGGGTCGAGTATAATGCCGGTGTCAAAAGGGTATCCTTTGGCGGTCACTAATAGGGTACTGTGTTCACGCCAAGGATTGCCACGGAAAGCCACAGCCCAGTAAATATCAAAACTACGCAGGTTTTTGCGGCGCATGTGATCAATCATGGCGCTGGCCCAGTCTGTACAGAGTCCTTTAGGGCGTAAGTTGGCATTGCGTAGGGTATTGTGTAATAAAGGTGGCCAAGTTAGCCCCCACTCATTCGCTAAATGCAATGGATAAATATAGGCATCATAGGCTATTTCACTGGCTTCGCGGGGATCTATATTAGGCCCCAGCGACATCAGTGCTCCGGTTAGCTCCTGAATATCGCGCTGCATTTTAGGTTTGATATTGTTTATGTAAGGACGACCTTGAGGTGTCATGGTGACATTGCTGTATTGTACTGAGCAAGCAGACATCATGAGTGCCAGCAAGAGAGGTATTGTTATTTTTTTTAAAATCGACATTTTGTTTAGTTTTCCTTTTTAAAATGTATTAGATAATTAACATCAATATCCCGCCCCAGTTTGTAGCTTTGGAACAAAGGATTATACGTCATACCGCTAATGTCTTGTATGTGTAGTCCTGCTTCACGGGCAGCCTGTTCCAGTTCTGAAGGCTTAATAAACTTGCCATATTCATGTGTGCCTTTAGGTAGCATACCCAAAAGGTACTCTGCGCCTACAATAGCTAGCAAAAAGGCTTTGGGATTACGGTTAATGCTGGAAAAGAACACATGCCCCTCGGGCTTAACTAAAGTAGCACAAGCCTGAATAACACTAGCAGGATCAGGGACATGCTCCAGCATTTCCAGACAGCTTACGACATCGAAACGGTGCGGACTTTCTTCTGCCAGCGATTCGGCACTAATCTGGCGATAGTCGATTTCAAGCTGTGATTCCAAAGTGTGTAAACGGGCAACCGATAGCGGTGTTTCTCCCAGATCAATGCCGGTCACATGAGCGCCCCGTCTTGCCATACTTTCTGCTAAAATACCGCCACCACAACCGACATCCAGCACTTGTTTGCCTTTTAGTTGAGCGCGCTCATCAATATAGTTCAAGCGTAATGGATTAATGTCATGTAATGGCTTGAATTCACTATCCATGTCCCACCAGCGGTGCGCAATGGTTTCAAATTTGCGAATTTCAGCAGGATCAGCATTGAGTGTTGTTTGCGCATTTGAGTTCATTAGCAAAATTCTCCAATCTTTTTTGCCAGTGTCTGGCTATACTCGTTAATTCCGTTTCATCTAGGGTTTGTAGTTTACGCTGTTCCATCAATGCTTTACCAGCTACCCAGACATGCGTTACCTGCTGGCGTGTTGTGCAGTAAACCAGATGTGAAACAGGGTCATACAAAGGCAGTGAGTCCAAACCGCCCAGATCAATGGCGATCATGTCAGCAGCTTTACCCCCTTCTAGTGAGCCTATGCTGGATTCTAGTCCCAGAGCTTTTGCACCATTGATGGTTGCCATGCGTAGTACTTCATGGGCAGGTAAGACCGTAGCATTATGAGCGACGACTTTGCCCAATAGGGCGGCACTGTGCATTTCACCTATCATATCCAAGTCATTATTGCTGGCATTACCATCTGTTCCTAAAGCTACATTAACACCTGCTTCCAGCAGTTTGGCGACCGGACAAAAGCCGCTAGCTAGTTTCATATTGGATTCTGGGCAGTGAATGACATGCACACCCTGTTGGGCAATTAATTCAATTTCTTCCTCCAGCAGTTGTGTCATGTGAACCGCTTGCATGGATGAATGCAATAAGCCTAATCGGTTTAAGCGTGCCAAAGGTCTTTCATGCTGTTGGGCGACGGCTTCAGTGACTTCACGCGCAGTTTCGTGGATGTGCATGTGTAAAGGGACACCCCAGGCTTGTGCTCGTTGTTGCAGTGCGGCTAATGGTTTATCCGAGACTGTATAAGGTGCATGAGGGGCGCAGGTAGTGCTGACTAATGGATCAGCTAGGCTGGCTGTGTGCAGTGCGGCTCCACGTTCTAGGTAAGCAGTTGGATCGGCGGCATAGGCGGTAGGAAGATCCATCATGATCATGCCTAGTGAGGCGCGAATACCACTTTTTTGCACGGCTCGTAAAGTTGCTTCAGGGAAAAAATACATATCATTGAAACAAGTTGTGCCTGAACGTATCATTTCGCCAATGGCTATTTGGGTGCTGTTGTAGACATAGGCTTCGTTAGCATAGCGAGCTTCAGCAGGCCAGATATAGTCCCGCAACCACTCCATGAGTGGTAAGTCATCTGCCAAGCCTTTCATTAAGGCCATTGCAGCATGAGTATGAGCATTGATCAGGCCGGGTAGTAAAGCATGTTCGGGTAAGTCTACCGTTTGTCTAGGTTGATACACTTGTTCAGCCGCATCAGCTGGCAGTATATCCTTGATTTTTCCATCATGAACGACTAGACAATAGTGTTCCAAAACTTTGTTTTGACTATTAACTGTAATGAGCCAGCGCGGTTTGATCAATAATTCAATTTTCATGTCAATGATGTAAAATCCTTTATTTAACTCAACCTTAATAAGCCCAAACATCCTATGAGCCAACACGACTCTGTCCGCGCCGTTCAGTGGGAAGACAATCACCTTGTATTGTTGGATCAGCGCAAGTTACCACACGCCGAGCATTATGTTCATCTCTATAATGCCGAAGATACTGCCGAAGCCATACGTAATATGGTTGTGCGAGGAGCACCGGCTATTGGTATAGCAGCCGCCTATGGGGTGCTTATGACAGCCAGACGTTGTTACAAGCAATACCCAGACCAGTGGCGTGAGCGCTTAATGCCCGAGCTGGCTGTGCTGGCCACCGCACGCCCAACTGCGATCAATCTCAATTGGGCTTTGCAACGTATGCAAAAAATCATTGATACCCCATCTGAGAATCCTGCTGCGAGTTTATTGAACGAAGCTGAACAAATTCACCGTGAAGATATTGCAGCTAATCATCATATGGGGCAATTAGGCAGTGCTTTTATTCAGCATAAAACCGATATTATTACCCACTGTAATACTGGCTCTTTAGCCACTGGAGGCTACGGGACTGCCTTGGGGGTTATTCGTAGTGCTTATGCCCAAGGAAAAATTAAGCATGTTTATGTGGATGAAACACGTCCTTGGTGGCAGGGATCACGCCTGACTGCTTGGGAGCTGGTGCGGGATAGCATTCCGGTTAAGCTAATGGCGGAAGGGGCTGCGGCTCATTTAATGAAACAGGGCAATGTATCTTGGGTGATTGTCGGCTCTGATCGTATTGCGGCTAATGGTGATGTGGCAAATAAGATTGGTACTTACAGTTTAGCCGTGAATGCCCGTTTTCATGGGGTGAAGTTCATGGTGGTTGCGCCGACTAGCACGGTTGATATGAATACTAAGCGTGGTGAACAAATCCCCATAGAAGAACGCTCCCCGGATGAAGTTTTGACTGTTAATGGTCAGCGTATTGCGGCACCCCAAGCCCATGCTTGGAATCCCGCTTTCGATATTACGCCAGCACGTTTGGTGGATATATTGGTCACTGAAAAGGGGGTTGTGTTGCGCCCAGATGCAGACAAAATAGCTGAGCTAATGACTAAGCCTTGACTAAAGTTGTCTGTCAGGCGTAATCATGCGCGGATTGAAGTGTGGATTGAACACGGTGAAAAGACAGGAAAGTCTGATTGATCGGCAGGGTAAACGTTGTAGTCAGCAGGAGCTAATAGATCATTTTCTGGATGCTTTTTGGGCGGAACGTGGGGTAGCGCAGAATACGCTGGATGCCTATCAACGCGATTTGCAAGGTTTGTGTATTTGGCTCGAAGGGCAAGGCAGGGTATTAGCCACTAGCCAGCGTAGTGATTTGCAGGATTATCTGGCTGAATGCTTTAAGCAAGGGGCTAAATCGTCAACGACGGCACGCATTGTGTCCAGCATGCGGCGCTTTTATCGTTATTTATTACGTGAAGGTATGATTCAGGATGATCCTACTGCCAAAATTGAAGCGCCTCGTCAAGGGCGCATTTTGCCGGATGCTTTGACCGAGCAAGATGTTGATTTACTGCTAGTTGCGCCGGATACTGAATCAGCCTTGGGTTTGCGTGATCGTGCCATGTTGGAGGTTTTGTATGCTACTGGTTTGCGGGTCTCGGAGTTGGTGGGCTTGAGCTTGAGTCAAACGCATTTGCCGCAAGGTGTTGTTAGAGTGCGCGGTAAAGGCAGTCGAGACCGATTAGTGCCTTTAGGTGAGAATGCGGTGGATTGGGTACAGCGTTATTTGCAACAAGCTCGTCCTGAATTAATGGAGGCTAAGGGTGTTGCTGAGCAAGTTTTTGTGACAGCGCGCGGTGCAGGGATGACCCGACAAGCTTTTTGGTATTTGATTAAGCGCTATGCTCGCCAGGCAGGTATTAGCAAACATTTATCACCACATAGTTTGCGGCATGCTTTTGCCACACATTTATTAAATCATGGTGCTGATCTGCGGGTAGTGCAGATGCTATTAGGACACAGTGATCTTTCCACGACACAAATTTATACCCATGTAGCCAAAGCACGTTTACAGGATTTGCATCGTCAACATCATCCGCGTGCTTGAATGGATGCTAATAATGGCGGGCTTAAAACCTTGTAAGAACTTTGTCATAATCATGTGTTAATCATGCCGTAATGAACTTTACGGCACGGTCTGTGTTATGTTTAAGCAATTCGGAGGCATCCATTGCGCCTTATTTGACGCGAGTGCGTAAGATACGGGCTGCATATCAGAGTTAGGTGTGCAGTATCTATTATTTTAATTGGGATAAGTTGGTATTTATGTATAGAAAAATTCTGTTGGCGGCTGCGTTCAGCGTGACGATATTCGGTGGTTTGGTACAGGCAGAAACCCAAACAAATGGTATTCCTGCTGAGAAAGTAGCGGCCTTGAGTGAAAAGCTCAAACCTTTGTTTGGTGATGTTCCAGATCAATTGAATAAAACACCGATTGCGGGCGTTTATGAAGTTGTTTTCGGTACGGATATGATTTACGTCAGTGCGGATGGTCGTTATTTCTTCAGCGGTGATTTGATTGATGGTCAGACACGCACTAATTTGTCAGAAGCCGCCCGCACAGATGCCCGTAAACTTGAAATGGATAAAGTGCTTGAGCAGGATGCTGTGGAGTTCAAGGCTAAAGGTGAACAAAAGCATTTGCTGACGGTATTTACTGATATTGACTGTGGTTTCTGTGTCAGGTTACACCGTGAAGTACCTAAATTAAATGAATTGGGTGTGACAGTACGCTATTTAGCCTATCCGCGTGCGGGTGTTGGTTCGCCTAGTTATAAAAAGTTGGTAAATGTATGGTGTGCGGAGGATAAGCTGGAGGCGATGAATAAGTCGAAAAGTGGCGAAACTATAGCAGATAAAGAATGCGAAAATCCGGTGGCTGAGCAGTTTGAATTAGGGCGTAAAGTAGGTGTGAATGGTACGCCTGCACTGGTAGCGTCTAATGGTACATTGATTTCTGGTTTCCGTCCGGCTGATCAGTTGGTAAAGCTCTTGGATGATATGGTTGCGAGTGAGTCAGCCGCTAACTAAGTGATCTATTTTTAAGTAATCTATTTTCTGTTGTTCGGTGTAAACAGTCCGTCAGCTCAAATAGCGATGGATTCCGCTTGACAGCTTGGAGGGCTGCGATTATTATTCGCAGCCTGTTCAGCGGGAATAGCTCAGTGGTAGAGCACAACCTTGCCAAGGTTGGGGTCGCGAGTTCGAATCTCGTTTCCCGCTCCAAAAGCTTATAGTAAGCTCCTTAAGGGGGCTTTTTTTATCGGGCTATTAGCCTTAATAAGCGGGAATAGCTCAGTGGTAGAGCACAACCTTGCCAAGGTTGGGGTCGCGAGTTCGAATCTCGTTTCCCGCTCCAGTAGTTTCAGGTTAAGGCTGGGTGGCAGAGTGGTCATGCAGCGGATTGCAAATCCGTGTACGCCGGTTCGATTCCGACCCTAGCCTCCAATTCCAATCTATTTCTTAAAATGCTTGCCCGCCCGGGTGGCGAAATTGGTAGACGCAAGGGACTTAAAATCCCTCGGAACTAAACTTCCGTGCCGGTTCGAGTCCGGCTCCGGGCACCAGTTAAAGCACTATAAAATCAATAAGTTATCTATTAGTGTATTTATTATCCGGCCATGACAGGCTAGTAGTTTTAGATAAAATCGCTTTTTCTACTTATCCGTTGGCTGATTAAATACCTTTTCTTCCTGATCATACCGCTGTTGCATCGCAAGGCTTTGACCGGCAATTCCTTTGTCTTTACTGTGCGTGATTCCCCAGCGTTTGAGATCGTGAAACTGGAAATAGTGTTGTTCCAGTCCGCGTTTTTCCAGTGTTTCTTTCAGTGTTCCCCACGCACTGGTCAGGGTAGCTCTGGTTAATCTGCTGCCTTGGCTGTTTACCAGTAAGGGTGTTGTCCCGATTGGTTGTATGTTGTGCAGTGCTATCGCGGCTTTCCATGCGGCATTGAGTTCGTCACCACACAGAATTTTTGTTTTTTTACTGCCCTTTCTGCGCTTCAGGTCAATAATGTATGTCCCGTCCGGCTGTTGCTTTCGGTCGCTGACCGTGAGTTCATCGGTGATTTCTATACCCCGTGATGCGAGGTATTTTGCTAACTCCATTGCGACCGGCACATAGGCTGGGGCGGTTTCTTTGGCAACCGCATAAACTATCGCATAGTCTTCTCTGCTGGGGCAGTGGTCGCGGGTGCGGGTTGGAAACTTCTCTATACCCTCAGTGGGTCGCTTCCCTATTCTTGCAACGTCTTCGTGATATTGGATGCCGTATTTGTACATGGCCGCAAGCGTCGCCAGTTGGTTGTTCAGTTCGCTGTTGCCGTAATAGGGGTTATCCGGGGCTTTTCGCTCAAATGCTGCTTTGCTTTTGTCGAAGATGGCACGGATCATGGGGGTGGTCAGGTTTCGGCAATCGTATTCCCCCAGTCTCATGGGTTTTCCGGCTGATTCCCCGGTGTAGTTCAGCAGCCGGGTTCCGGCACTATCATAGCGTTTTTGAGTGCTGCGGCTTAATTTCCGATAGTTCCGACTCTCTTTGTATTTCTCGAATAGCCAGTCCAGCGTGTACTGATCAACTGTCCGGTACAGAGCTTCGGTTTCTTCTGCATGGCGTTTTCTGATCTGCCATTCCGGTTCTGAGGTTTCGCCGAGGGTGATGGTTTTGGTAAAGCCGTTCTT
>PDPH01000042.1 GCA_002747435.1 Pseudomonadota bacterium | reverse complement strand
TATTCCAGAGTCGGCGGAAGACCGACCAGTTATTAACATGATCCAGACTGACAGGGCAGGCATGATCAAGGTAGGTTTGTTGGCGATTTCTGATTGCCTAGGTGACTTTTTCATCATAGACTAATATATTGTTTTCATAGTTTAAATCAAAGCTACGCAAATCAAGGTTAGTCGAACCGAAAAAGGCAACCTGACCATCATAGTCAGCGTTAAACGAATCATTACGTTGCGGTACAATCAATGTCACATCAACCCCACGGTATGCAGTAGTACATAATGCCCCTAATATCAGGGAATCAGGCACAAAATAAGGGGTCGATATGAGCAGTTCCGAAGCATCGGTATTAATGAAACGACCCAAGTCAATTTCACCGAACATGCCATAAATAACTACACCCAGATAAGGGAAAAATATAATAATAACAAACCATGCCAATCTTTCGACAGGGCTTAAGTTATCTCGCCACAAAATATGTAGCGTAAAGTTGATAAATCGAAAGCATTTACGGAAAACATCCTGTTCTCCAGTTCTTAATGGTTAATTGATGGCTTGTTCTCGGTCATTTCCCAAGGATTTCCCGTCAAACAGGCGCAACTGCGCGCTGTTTGAGCGAGCATAGCCGTTGCAGGTTGTAGACAATGGCTTTGAGGGTGAGGCCAAATTCTGCCCGGGTTAAGCCGATCGTGCGGATGAATTTGCCTCCTAGGGCCGACATGGCTCCGAAGACATGTTCAACCCGTGCGCGGGGTTTGGCGATACGGGTATTGCGCCTTTGCTGACAATCGGACTGTGGTTTGCCACGCTTGGCTTTGCGTTGGATATGGAGCTGCCAACCTGCCGCATTAAGGTGTTTTTCCTGTTCCTTTCAGGATAGGCAGTGGGTTTTTAGAGGTTCCCTAAAGTGTTTTTAGGCAGGCTAGGCGGGTAAAGCCCAATTATTCAATATTATTCAATGATTAGTATCGTGGATTCTGTGACGGTTTCCATTGCAACCAAGGTGCGTGAGTCACGCACGCCGGGCAGGGTATGCAATATTTCGCCTAGCAGTGTGCGGTAGGAAGCCATGCTTTTGATGCGTATTTTGAGCAGGTAATCAAAATCGCCAGCGACTAGGTGACATTCAAGTATTTGTGGCCAGCGTTTTACAGCGCAACGGAACTCTTCGAAAATATCTACGGAGGTGTAGTTAAGGCTGATTTCGACAAAAATCAGCAAACTCGCTTCCAGCTCTTTAGGATTTAATAGAGCGGTATAGCCTTTAATGAGGCCAGAGCGCTCTAGGCGGCGGACTCGTTCCAGACAAGGCGATGTACTCAAACCTACTTTTTCCGCTAGGTCGACAAAAGAAATTCTGCCATTTTGCTGTAATTCGCGCAGAATGTTTTTGTCGATACGATCCAATTTGTGACGGTAGGTGTCAGTTTTACTCATAAGGTCATGCAGTCTAAAACAGACATAATACACATACTCACTCGATAGGGTAAATACGGCTAACAGCACAGTGTTCGTAGTGGCTGACACTGGTATTCGTTTTTATCAGCTTGTTTCAAAGATAAATAAATATAAGATTTTACTTATATTTAAGGTGGTTGTGTTTTTTCAGAGAGTAAGTTAGTTTTGAGAAATGGGCTTAATCATAACGCTTTAAGCCCACACAGTTATATTGGAAGAGAACTCAAGGGGAGTCTATGAACTATCGATTGATTGCAGCTACTATTTTAACCACAGTTTTAGCTGTGCCCGCTGTTCATGCAGGCGAAACGCTGGATGCTGTCAAGAAAAAAGGCTTTGTGCAATGTGGGGTGAACACGCCCTTTCCGGGTTTTGTGAATACCAGTGAAGACGGCGAATGGTCGGGGCTGGATGTGGATGTTTGTCGAGCAGTCGCTACGGCTGTTTTTGGTGATTCTACCAAGCTTAAATACACCCCCCTAACGGCCAAGGAACGTTTTACGGCTTTACAATCCGGTGAAATAGATATGCTGTCCCGTAATACAACTTGGACGCTGGGGCGGGATAATGGTCTGGGCTTGAATTTTGCAGGCATCAACTATTATGACGGTCAAGGCTTCATGGTTAAGAAAGAATTGGGCGTTAACAGTGCTAAGGAGTTGGATGGGGCTTCGGTATGTATTCAAACGGGCACAACCACCGAGCTGAATTTGGCCGATTATTTCCGCACACAGGCCATGAAGTATGAGCCAGTAGCGTATGATCGTTTAGAAGAAACGGTTAAGGCTTTTGAGTCTGGCCGGTGTGATGTATTGACGTCTGATCAGTCACAATTGTACTCCTTGCGTATCTTAATGACTGATCCTGAATCAGCTATTGTTTTACCAGAAGTGATCTCTAAAGAGCCTCTCGGGCCTGCGGTGCGTAATGGCGATGATGAATGGTTTAAGGTCGTGCGTTGGTCTTTATATGCAATGATTGAGGCTGAAGATTTAGGTCTGACCTCTGCCAATATTGATAAGATGGCCAAGAGTGATAACCCTGCTATTCAACGTTTTGTCGGTGCTGATGGGGATGCTATGGGTATCCCGCTGGATCCAAAGTGGGCTTACAATATTATTAAGCAAGTTGGCAATTACGGCGAAAGCTTTGAACGTAATGTGGGTCAGGGTTCTCCGTTGAAGATTTCGCGCGGCTTGAATGCGCTGTGGAAAGATGGGGGGCTGCAATACTCTCCTCCATTCCGTTAATGCTTGCGCCTGTTTTGGACGTAACATATCCCCTCTAAATACAGAGGGGGTGGTTGGTCGGGGGAGGTTTCTTGCTTACTGCTTAATCTGATTGAAGGCTGATGTATGGCGGATAATAAGCTTTTATCAAGGGCGCAGAGTCCATCCAGTGCGCTAATGCCGAGTAAAGTCTCTTTTTGGAATGACCCTAATAAACGGGCACTGCTGTTTCAGATTGTTTTATTGCTGGCGATTTTTGCCTTTTTTGCCTACTTGTTTCACAACACCCTGAGCAATCTGGAAAAGCGTGGTATCAATACTGGCTTTGGCTTTTTATCGAATACGGCTGGTTTCGGTATTTCCCAGACGCTAATTCCTTACTCTGAGGCCAGTACATTTGGCCGTACTTTTGTGGTTGGTTTGCTGAATACTTTATTGGTATCGGCTTTAGGTATTGTTGCAGCAACCATATTAGGCTTTATGATTGGTATAGGGCGCTTATCACGTAATTGGCTGTTGTCCAAAGTCAGCATGGTGTATATCGAAACGTTTCGTAATATTCCATTATTGCTACAAATTGTTTTTTGGTATATGGCGATTATCCCGTTATTGCCTATGCCACGCGGCAGTTACACATTAGGAGAGGTCATTTTCCTAAATCGGCGCGGCTTGGTATTACCCGAGCCTTTGCCAGAAGAGGGTTTTCTTTGGACGGTAATCACTTTTGCGCTGGCACTTGCCTTGGTTTTTATCTTGCGGGTATGGGCTAGAAAGCGACAGGAAAAAACCGGACAAATCTTTCCTGTATTCTGGGCAGGGCTAGGCTTGCTGATGGGTTTACCACTGTTAAGCTTCCTTTTTACGGGTATGCCATTGCACTGGGATATACCAACTTTAAAAGGATTTAACTTCCAAGGCGGGATAGGTATTATTCCTGAGCTAGGGGCTTTGTGGTTGGCCTTGTCGATTTACACGGCTGCTTTTATTGCTGAGATTGTACGTTCAGGGATTCAATCTGTTAGCAAAGGACAAACCGAGGCTGCGGCCTCGTTGGGTCTGAAGCCAAACCGCATATTACAATTGGTCATTGTGCCGCAGGCCATGCGTGTGGTGATTCCGCAATTGACCAGTCAATATCTGAATCTCACCAAAAACTCTTCCTTGGCGGTGGCGATTGCTTACCCCGATCTAGTGGCTGTTTTTGCTGGCACGACGTTGAATCAGACTGGGCAAGCGGTCGAGATTATCTTTATTACCATGTTGGTTTATCTGACGATCAGTTTGACGATTTCACTGATTATGAATGGGTATAACCGCCGCGTGGCTTTGGTCGAGCGTTAAGGGAGTCGTCCAAATGGCTATTGTAACACAAACGCCCTCACCTAGCTTGCCACCACCTGCTAATACGGTGGGTGTCATGGGGTGGTTGCGACAGCATTTGTTTCCTGATTGGTTGAATAGCATTATCACGGTGCTACTGTTATTACTTTTGATAGCTGTGTTAGTTCCCTTGGGCAAATGGGTTGTTATTGATGCTGACTGGATTGGAACATCACGGCAGGACTGCACCAGTGGTGGCGCTTGCTGGGTATTTGTCTATGCTCACTTTAAACAGTTTATGTATGGGCTGTATCCCAGTTCAGAATATTGGCGAATTAATACGCTAGCTATTGTATTAGTGGTAATGCTGGGATTGTTGATGATTGAGCGTTTCCCGGGTAAAAAATACTTACGCCTGTTTGCTTTAGTGGTCTTTCCACTTATAGCGTACTTTATGCTGACAGGCGGGTATTTTGGACTGGTACCCGTGGAAACAAGTTTGTGGGGTGGCTTAACGCTGACCTTGGTACTCGCTATTGTAGGCATTGTGGCCGCTTTGCCCTTGGGTATTTTGTTGGCGTTGGGACGGCGTTCCAATATGCCGATTGTGCGAGCGGTCTGTGTTGCCTTTATTGAAATTTGGCGCGGTGTACCATTAATTACCGTTTTGTTTATGGCCTCCGTTATGCTGCCTTTGTTTTTGCCAGAGGGTACGACTTTTGACAAGTTATTACGTGCCTTGGTCGGAATTGCCTTATTCCAATCAGCTTATATGGCGGAAGTGATTCGTGGCGGTTTGCAAGCTATTCACCAAGGGCAATATGAGGCTGCACAGGCTTTAGGTTTGACTTATTGGCAAAGTATGTACAAAGTGATTTTGCCACAAGCTTTGAAGCTGGTCATTCCGGGTATTGTGAATACTTTTATTTCGCTATTCAAAGATACAACTTTGGTCATGATTATTGGTTTGTTTGATTTGTTAGCGATTATCCAAGCCGCTTATTCCAATCCTAAATGGTTAGGTTATGCGATTGAAGGTTATACCTTTGCCGCTGTGGTCTTTTGGGTTTTCTGCTTCGGTATGTCTCGTTATAGCCAAATATTGGAACGTAGATTGCGCACAGGCTATTGAACAGTCTATTGAAGACGAGTCACGCTTAGCTTGTTGAGGATATCGTATGTATCGTATGGAACAAAACGTCAAATCTAGCACAGTGAAGGATGAGATTGCCGTCGAATTGCGTGCTGTCAATAAGTGGTATGGTGAGTTTCACGTGCTGAAAAATCTCAATTTGGATGTTAGGCGCGGTGAGCGTATTGTGATTTGTGGTCCTTCAGGCTCGGGCAAATCAACCCTGATTCGCTGTATTAATCGTTTAGAAGAACATCAAACCGGTCAAATTTTTGTGGACGGTATTGAGCTGACCAATGATATTAAAAACATTGATCATATCCGGCGCGAAGTCGGGATGGTGTTTCAGCACTTTAATCTGTTTCCACATCTAACGGTGCTGGAAAACTGTTGCTTAGCGCCTATGTGGGTGCGTAAGATGCCCCGTAAAGAAGCAGAAGCGACAGCAATGGAGTATTTGGAACGAGTTAAAATTCCTCAACAAGCGAAGAAATATCCTGGGCAGCTTTCCGGTGGACAGCAACAGCGTGTTGCGATTGCTCGTAGCTTGTGTATGAAACCACGCATTATGTTGTTTGATGAGCCGACTTCAGCGCTAGATCCAGAAATGATCAAAGAAGTCTTAGATACGATGGTTGAATTGGCAGACAGTGGCATGACGATGCTGTGTGTCACTCATGAAATGGGTTTTGCCCGAACCGTTGCTGATGCAGTCATCTTCATGGATGGTGGCGAGATTGTCGAAAGGAATTCACCCGATAAGTTCTTTAAGAATCCTCAGCATGAAAGGAGTCAATTATTCCTGAGTCAGATATTGGAGCACTGAATGATAGAAATAAGGGAGAAATGTGTTTATCCCCTATACACCCAATAATAAATCGGACTAATGTTTTTAATTAATAAGCTAATTAAGCAATTTCGTAAGGTGCATCTTTTCAGGGAAAACTGGCCTGTTTTTTTAGTCTTTTTACTATTTTCTCTGCTGTTTGCCATTTATATGGTCATGGTCGAAGGCTTAAGCCCGTTGGAAGCTTATTACTTTCTGGTTACAACCTCGACAACGGTGGGGTATGGTGATTATTCGCCCAAAACACCATTAGGTCAATTATTGGTGACGTTTTATATGATCGTTGGGATTGCCTTGCTGGGTATTTTTTTAGCAAAAATAACTGAGTTAATGGTCAGTATTAGCTCACGGCGTAGGAAAGGTTTATTAAAAATGAAGGGTAAAGTCGACTTAATTATCGCAGGTTATCCAAATAATGAAAAAGTACAAAGTATTGTATTGGAGTTGCGCAATGATGCCCGTTTTGATCTGGCGAAAATTGTCTGCGTTAATAACCAGTTAGCAGAAAAGCCAGCTTGGATGCAACGCTTGGCGGTCGATTTTGTAAAAGGCGTCGCTTCTTCTAGTGCTATTTTGGAAATGGCCGGTATTATGCGGGCTGAAACGGTTCTTATCCTGGCTAATGACCCGAGCAATATGGAATCAGATGACTATACTACTTCAGCTTGCGCAGTGATTGAGCGCCTGAATCCTCAAGTACGTACTATTATTGAAAAAGTGCGCAAGGATGACTTGCTGTTTCAGGTTGTGAATGCGGACACGATTGTAGAAGTGGCTTCGCCGAGTATATTGGCTCAAGAGATACTCGACCCAGGGGCGATTGAATTACAAAATGCTATCTTCTCGACTCATACGCTAGGCACGCAGTTTAATACTTTGTATCAAGGTAATGGCTGTTCTTGGCAAGAACTGGCTTCACATATCTTGACTAAAAATGCCATTCCTGAAGGTTTTCGTAATCCAGGTGAAAAAACGTTTAATTTATTGCCTCATCAAAAAGATCAAGTGATGCCTGGCGCATTGATTAAATATCGTGGTAGATATTTGTTGGATGAATTTTGAAATATTTGTTTACTGAAATTCTCTCGTGCTGTTCGCGGAGAATAGCAACCCCAAGAGAATGAAAGGTCTTGCCCAGAGGAGCAAAACCCTCGAGTAAACGTGACCCCAAAGATTTTTCAATACGTTCCCACATTTCCTTTGCTGCCTTGTTCGTAAAAGTGAGCGCCAAAATCTCTGAAGGAAGAATATTGTGTTCTTTGATGAGATGGGTGATGCGTGCGGTGAGCGTTTTGGTCTTTCCCGTTCCGGCACCAGCGAGGACGAGAAGTGGTTTGTCTATGGGATAGCAAACGGCTTTTTTTTGTTGTGAGTTGAGCGTTTCTAAATAATTCATGAACCTTAGTATAACATAAAGAACTTGGATTGCTGGAGGAGAAAAGGGCGGGCGCTTCGCGCCCGCCCTTTTCTTTTCAAAAAACCAAAACAGTCTTGCACACAAAGAAGCAAACTCCATACCTTGTCATCCCAAACTTACCAAAACAATCTCCTCTTTCTTAAAAAACATAAAACCACTGTCATTGCGAGCGTAAGCGCGGCAATCTCATCACACATACTCTACTTTGTATTACTTCATAGTAT
>PDPH01000025.1 GCA_002747435.1 Pseudomonadota bacterium | reverse complement strand
GCTTTCACTTTCGTCGGTAAAAGATGCTCATGTGGTTGCCACAACCCCTTTTTTCAAGGCTGCTCAGATAGTTAACTGCTTAAGTTGGCGCGTATGAGGCAATAGCTCCCCCCCAGCGATAATGCCTTGCTGAAACTCGCCCACTGAACGAACATCTATTAGACGAATTTTTTCACTTTTGTCGATGAGCGCTTTGAGCCCTTGTGCATCCAGCTCGTTAATTCCGTACATAAAACCTGCAATTCTAAAAACATTAAATTATGCTAATAATCTAATGATTATGCAATCTGCATGCAACTATTCCGGCAAGGAACAGAAGCCGCCATGCTACAGTCTATATACACTTACACACTTGAATCTATGAATCACCGTCACCGGCAAGGAGCGCTATTATGTCCCTAAAATATCTTGGAAAACTGCTGGCTTCACTCTTAGCCAGCTTGCTCACAATGCCAACTTTCGCTCAATTAAAACTAGACTTACCCGACACCAGCCAACTTCCTGAAATGGGCAATCCTGATATCAGCACATTTAGTCCCATCAATGAAGCAGCACTAGGCAAACAGCTTTATCGCAGCATACGCCGCTCTAGACCAATAATTGAAGACCCAGAACTAAACACTTGGATACAGTCACTTGGCAATCGTCTGGCCTTAAGCTCCCCCCACGCAACCGGCCAGCTCTATTTTGCCATTGAAAACAATCCCGCTATTAATGCGCATACTTTGCTAGGTGGTGTTATTATTATTAACTCAGGCTTGATCCTCAGCACACAATCCGAAAGTGAATTGGCAGCAGTGATGGCCCATGAGATAGCCCATGTTTCACAACATCATATTGCCCGTATGCTCAAGGGAAACCATAACAACCCTTTTCTTACTGGACTTGGTATATTGGCTGGCGCAGTAGTCGCCTCACAAAGTGATAAGCCTGATGTAGCACGCGCCATTATTACCGGCACTATGGCACTACAGGCACATAATCAAATTGTTTTCAGTCACCGTGCCGAATCAGAAGCTGACCGAATCGGCTTACGCACACTAACAGCAGCACACTTTGACCCCGCTGCTATGGCCAGCTTTTTGGAAAAACTAGACAGGCAACAAAATAATACTTATGGCGACATTAGCAAATACCTACGCTCCCACCCACTCACCATTGAACGCTTGAGCGAGACGCGCAACCTAGCCAATCAGCTAAGACGCTCCCCTGTGCAGGAAGATAGTAGCTATGCCTTTGCACGAGAAAAGTTGGCACAGTTAACTGGCGAGCGCAGCAATCGTTTGAATAGCCAAGCTCCAGCCCAATTAGCGCAGTATAAAACAGCCTTACGTGCTTTTCAGGCAGATCAACACGACCGTGTTATGCAACTACTCCCTCATCCCAGTCTTAGCCTGCCACAAAATTTATTGACAGCCGCAGCACTCAAACAACTGGGGCACTATCCTGAAGCATTACAACGCTCGCGCGCCCTGCAAAGCCACTACCCGCAACACCAAGCCTTAAATCTATTACTCGCTGAAGCACTGGCAGGCAATCGGCAAGCACCTCAAGCGATTCCTTTGCTTTTACGTTTTGCCAGCCAAGAAACTACTAGCACAGAATTCTTGGAAATAGCGCAACGCATTGCCCAACAAGCAGGCTTTGCAGCAGAAGCACGCCTGTTTAATGCTGAGCGCAGCATTCGTTTGGGACAATACGAACATGCCCAAGCCACCTTACAGGGGGCAGCTAATCTCCCTAGCGCAGCACCGTCAACAGCCGTTCTTATTCGTCAACGTCTAAATGATTTAAGGGAAATGCAAACTGAAAAAGATCGCTTAACAAACTCAAGGACACTCCCCACCCGGTAAATAAGAAACAACGCTAGGGTCAGCACACGCTTTACAGTCATTAGGATAAGTCACTCGCTCCGTGGACGGACAAGGTGTTGTAATACAACGTATGCCTTTATCTCGCACGGCACAAACCGGCGCATATAGTTCATAGCAAATCTCAGGACGGGGATTCTGACACTCGACCAGCTCGACATTGCCTGCTACAGGAGCAGTCCTTACACTCACCGCGTCCTTAGCATTACCGGCGCAAGCAACCAAGCTTGCTCCTAGAAATAATACAAAACCAGCTAAAACCGATAACATTGATAATTTCATGATTTTCCTCGCTATCACCCATGTCTTTTCTTCAATACTCTTGCAGCGCTTCCTAGGAAGACGTAATCTTGGACGCTGATCAATGCTTAGAAGGAGCCTTTTTATGAATCTGGATCAGGCCCGTTTCAATATGGTTGAACAGCAAATTCGTCCTTGGGATGTACTCGATCAGACCGTACTGGATACCTTTAGGTTTCTTCCCCGCGAAAAATTTGTACCTACTGCCTGGCAGAATCTTGCTTTTGCTGATATTGAAATTCCGCTAGATCACAATGAAAACATGATGTTCCCACGGGTTGAGGCGCGTATGTTGCAAGAACTTGCCATTACCCCCACCGATCAATGCCTAGAAATTGGCACTGGTAGCGGGTTTGTTACCGCTTGTATAGCTACTTTGGGGCAGCATGTTGATAGTGTTGATATTTACAGCGAATTCTCACTTCAAGCAGAAAGCATATTAAACTCTATAAATATTACTAATTTTAGTCTTTACAACGATGATGCCAGTCATGGATGGCAGGGTATTCCAGCCAAACTGTATGATGCCATTGCAGTCACCGGCTCACTGCCTGAATATATCACAGCATTTGAGCAACGCCTTGCACCAGGGGGACGGCTTTATATTACAGTAGGTCAACGGTCGGTCATGTATGCCATGCTTATTGAGCGGGATAAAGAAGAAGAGAATGTTTTCCATCGTAAAACTTTATTCGAAACATGGCTTAAACCACTAGTCGGTGCAGAAGTAATGCCTAGTTTTCAATTCTGAAGCTATTGTAACAGCGCGCTGCGCCACCTGCTCAGGTGATTTTTACTAAAAATCAACCAGCTATTTTATAGCAAAAGGCTATAATGCCCGACAATAAAGCTGAACAGGGGACCTTCACAGGTTAAAAAAGGATTTATGAAAAAAGCTATATTAACTACTGCCATTACAGCATCGCTCTCTTTCTCCAGCTTGCCTGCCTATGCGGAAAATCTTCTACAAGTTTATACGCAGGCCAAGGCTTATGATGCACAACTAAAAGCCTATGAAAGTAATTACTTAGCTACACTGGAAAATAAGCCGCAGGCATTGGCAGCCAAAAAACCACAAGTCAATTTCAGCGCAGGTGCTGCTCTCAATCAGCAATTTGATATTCGAGACAGTAATGACTCCACTTCATTAAATACTAATTACAGTATCGGCATTACTAAATCTGTTTATAACCGCCATCTTGATGCTCAGATCGACAAGGTCGATGTTGCCATTTCACAGGCACAAACACGCTTGGAAAGTCAACGTCAAGCTTTGATCATGCGAGTCGTTGCGCCATACTTTGACTACTTACTGGCACAAGAAAATCTACAATTCGCCATTACCGAAAAAAATGCTATCAAACGGCAATTAGAACAGGTCAGAGCTTATTTTGATGCAGGCCGTTCAGCCATTACCGATGTGCGCGAAGCTGAAGCTCGTTACAATTTCTCCTTGTCGCGTGAAATTGCTGCTAAACAAAGCGTGACTACGGCACAGGAAAACTTGCGCGTATTGACAGGACGTCAATATCAGGTATTGATGGGACCACAGGAAAATATGCCACTTGTTATACCTGCTCCTAAATCGATGGAAGCGTGGGTCGATTTAGCCAAACGCGCCAGTCTTCCCCTGCAAGTTGCTCGTCAAGCTATTGAGGTAGCACAAAAAGAAATCGAAGTGCAACGTTCCAAAGAGCGCAACCCGGTCGTTAATGTCTATGCGCGCCACAATGGTAGTTGGACAGAAACAGATACCCCAATTGACCCTATTAATGCAGGTGGCACACTTGGTATAGAACTAAAAATTCCTCTGTATCAAGGGGGTGTAGTACATTCCAAAATTCGTCAGGCGCAACACCATTTCCGCCAAGCACAGCAAGAGTACGAATATCAGGAAAGACAAATCGAGCAACAAGTACGCAATGCTTATCAAAGCATCGAATCCGCTATTAGTCAGGTTCAAGCGCAACGCCAAGCACTGCTGTCAGCTCAAACAGCAGCGAAAGCAACCAAAGTTGGCTTTGAAGTAGGTACACGCACAGCAGTCGATGTTTTGACTTCGCTACGCGATGTCTTTGCAGCACAAAGAGACTGCGCCCGCGCGCGCTATAACTACTTGCTGAGCACACTGCAATTAAGACAAGCTGCGGGAACACTCTCCGAAGAAGACTTGCAAACGCTGACCACCACCCTCACCAAGACTTACAAATAAGCGTTTGCTTAAAAACACTCCCCTCCCTAAGCTGTACAAAGTTAGGGAAGGGGAGGGTATAGCCAAAAGAAGAAGTACCTAGCCACTAAGCCCATCACCAATAAGCATAATAAGCAAACATCCGTACTACCACCGACTTTGCTATTACTGCTTTCATCATCAATACTCTGAACCTTAATAAGGATTTCGTCCTCAGCACTCAAGCCAGTATCATCTGTTACAATTAACTTAAAACGTAAATCCTGCGCTTTTGCGGGGGCTGTAAAACTTACTTTAGCTTGGTTCGGACTGCTGAGTGCGACAGAGTCGCCTGCTAATTGCGTCCAAGCATATTGAACAATTTGACTACCTAATTCAGTGTCATCACTACTGCCACCTGCATCTAAACTAACACTAGCACCCAATGCTACACTTTGGTCTTTACCCGCTACGGCTTTAGGTGCTGCTCCTACCGACTTGACTGCCCGATAAGCATCGACTATACCCGCTCCGCACGTTTCGGTCGTACAAATACAGGCCGTTTCCTGATTAGGATTACAACCTTTGGCATCACTAGAGCCGCTGATACTACTGGGAAATGGCCGAGCTGTTTTTTGCAGGCGCTCTTTTAAGAAATCCACAAGCTTGTCCTTAGCCACCACCGAACCATCACGTAACTTATCATTGGAAGCCAGCATCAGTGCCAAAATACCCGCTACCTGAGGCGCTGCTTGGCTAGTACCACTTTCAGCATGCACACTATCCTGCTCAGGCGCATAAGCTCCTGTATTATAAGTTGAAACAATATCTACAGCCGGTGCAGCAATCGTATTCGCTGTTCCATAATTGGCAAATGGCGCACGCGCACCATCCTTAGTGAGTCCAGTCACAGCGATAACACCCTTGCAATTGGCGGGGGAAGAGCCTTCTACATTACGATTTTCATTGCCAGCAGCAACCACAACCGCGAGACCCAGCTTTTTCAAAGTATCTACCGCCGCCTGCTCAGTACGCGAACACTCTTCAAAAGAATCCGTCCCAATACTGAGGTTGACAATATGGGCGGGATTAGGATTCACCGGCAATCCAGGTACCGGTTCCCCCGCAGCCCAGAGCATGCCATCGACTTCATCTGACATTGAACCACCTTGATCAGACAAAATGCGCACACTTAATAAGCGTGTTGCCCAAGCTGTTCCAGCCACCGCCAAATTATTGTCACCTTTAGCCGCCACAATACCGGCTATATGTGTACCATGCCATGCACTTGTCGTACTACTACCGACCGCAGCTCCTGTATCTACGGGATTAGCGTCACGACCATCGTTATCATTGGCAGTTTCAGCATCAGAAATCATGTCAAAGCCAGCACGACTGGCCTTGCCACTTACTAAATTTGGTACTAAATCGGCATGCTCTAAAATGCCAGAATCCAATATCCCCACAACAATATCAGAACTACCCTGTGTAAGAGACCAAGCATTCACCAAATTGGCAGCACCTGCATAGTGTTCGGGTGCTTGCAAATACCATTGCTTAGCAAACTCAGGATCATCAGGTGTCTTAGCGCGTGGATAACGCTTACTGTCAGGCTCTACATAAAGCATTTCAGGGTGCTGATCCATCACTGCTTTGGCATAAAGCTGAGCGTCTGTAAAAGACATAACATAAGGTAACTTTAATACATGAGCACCTATCACTTCTGACATGGGTCGCTTGTAACTAACCTGTAAACCCGTACTATTTGCAACATTATTGACTAGGCGCGCTTGCAAAGCGCTGCCTGTCATTTTTGCCTGTAATTCAGGTCGGTATTTGACAATTAATTGCTCTACATGGTTTTGCGCAAAACCAGTGCTACCCCAAAGCATTAGCAGCATACCTAAATACCAACATGTCCTAAGCATCATTAGCCCTTCCTCCTGATGAGACTGCCAAATTTTTAACGTAGACACCGTGGTAAATCCGGCTCGGCGTATTCAACATCATCCCGTTCAGTCAGTCGCTTCGTCAAAGCCTCAGCAGATTCACGCTCCAATGCAGGCGATAGCATCAATAAATGTAAGCCCATTGACATCGCTTGCTTGTAGCTCAATTGGGTATCCTCTGTTTCAGATTGCAACTGTGCCACATAAACCTCGGGTAAAGTCCGACCCGCTTCAAAGCCCAGTTGCGGCGCAGGCTTGAGAATTATTTGCTGGATTAACATCGTATTAGTCATTTCACATCCTTGAATAATCGGCGTAAACCCCAATAAAAGCGCCCAAAAAAACACTTTCATAACAATAAGTCTCCAAAGAGAATGGGTAAATGATTATGCAGCATCCGCTTTAGCAGCGCGCTTGCGCTCATGCTCCAATAAATGACGCTTGCGAATACGAATACTTTGCGGTGTTACTTCCACCAATTCATCATCATCAATAAACTCTAAAGCCTGCTCCAGCGTAAAGCGAATCGGTGGCGTCAAAATCAAATTTTCATCCGTACCGGCAGCACGAATATTGGTCAACTGCTTAGCTTTAAGTGGATTTACCACCAAGTCATTGTCACGGCTATGAATACCAATCACCATGCCTTCATACACTTCTTCGGCATGTCCAATGAACAAACGCCCACGCTCCTGTAAATTAAACAGGGCATAAGCCAGTGCTTTACCGGTTGCATTAGAAATCATAACGCCATTAATACGCTGGCCAATGCTACCTAACTTATAAGCACCATAATGATCAAAGGTGTGATAAAGCAGACCTGTACCGGAAGTGCTGGTCATAAACTCAGTCTGAAAACCAATCAAGCCACGTGAAGGAATGACATACTCTAAACGTACCCGACCTTTGCCATCAGGCATCATATCCCTCAGCTCACCCCGACGCTCACCCAGCTTTTCCATGATAGCGCCTTGGTTTTGCTCTTCAATATCCAGTGTAACCACTTCGTAAGGTTCTAGCTTTTCACCATTTTCCTCACGAATAATCACCTCAGGACGAGAGACAGCCAGCTCATAACCTTCACGGCGCATATTTTCAATCAATACCCCTAAATGCAACTCACCACGCCCTGAAACACGAAACTTCTCGGGATCATTCGTAGCTTCTACACGCAAAGCGACGTTATGTAGTAATTCTTGTTGCAAACGCTCCTGCAAACGACGGGAGGATGTGCCAGTTTTTACTTCACGCCCAGCAAACGGTGAAGTATTCACCTGAAAGGTCATCGTCACAGTAGGCTCGTCCACCATTAATGCAGGTAGGGCTTCTACATTATCTGGGTCACACAAAGTATCCGAGATATACAGCTCATCCATGCCAGAGAAAGCAATAATATCGCCTGCTTGAGACTCAGCTACTTCGATCCGCTCTAAGCCATTAAAGCCCAGAATCTTTAAAATACGGCCACTACGAACATTACCCTCACGATCAACGGCTTTAATTTGCGTATTTGTCTTGATTTTACCCTGCTTGATTCGACCAATACCGATGACTCCCAAATAGGGGTTATAGTCCAGTTGGCTGACCTGCAAACGAAAAGGCGCATCAGGATCAACATCTGGCGCAGGTACATATTGGAGAATCGTTTCAAACAAGGGTGTCATATCCCCTTCAGAAACAGACTCATCCAAACCGGCAAAACCATTTAAAGCCGAAGCATAAACAACCGGAAAGTCCAATTGCTCATCGCTCGCGCCCAAGTTATCAAACAACTCAAATACCTGATCCATGACCCAATGGGGGCGTGCACCCGGGCGATCAATCTTGTTAATCACCACAATCGGGCGCAAACCGTGTGCAAAGGCTTTTTGGGTGACAAAGCGTGTTTGCGGCATAGGCCCATCGACAGCATCAACCAATAACAGCACAGAATCCACCATCGACAAGACTCGCTCTACCTCACCGCCGAAATCAGCATGCCCGGGGGTATCCACAATATTAATACGGTATTGCGTACCCTTTTCGGGATGCGTCCAGCACAGCGCAGTATTTTTGGCGAGAATCGTGATTCCACGCTCCTTTTCTAGCGCATTGGAATCCATCATACGCTCGGAAATTTCCGCACGTGCATCCAGCGTACCGGATTGTTGCAAAAGCTTGTCCACCAAAGTGGTTTTACCGTGATCAACGTGGGCAATGATGGCAATATTACGAAGATTGTTTATTTTCAGTTGGTTAGCTTGCATTTAAAATAGTTCTCAAAAAATATGTACAGTAATTTGCACTAGAAATTCTGAACTATTCTACATGAACGCCTGCAAACACAAAAATCCACCATACCCAGAATCGAAAACCATGCAGACAAGGCAGAAGCATCTGGAGCAAAGAAAATTAGAGAGCGCTGCTTAGTGAAAACGAGCAACTACCTTGACAAACACTGGGATTCTTTGATATTCGGTTGGAATGTGCTTTTTTACGTAACAATAGAGGAATTTACTCATAATCACCCCTACTATGGGGAGTTTTTAGGTGTTGAGATTACGGAAGAGAGTATCTTTTTCAACCCTTTCCCACGCGAATCTATGAAAATGCTCCGATTAACAACTAATGGTTCCATAGGTGTAGCTTTTGCTTTGTTAGCCGTTCTTTGTTGGTCAACGGCAATTATTTTAAGTAAACAAAGTCTTGAGCAGTTTGATTCAAATCAGTTATTTATAACCCAATTACTTTCTGCCACGGTTTTTTCATGGCTATTTCTGATATTAAAAAAACAAAAAATTTCACTGCAACCAGAAATGCTGAAAAATTATCTATTAGGATTTTTAGAGCCATTTTTAGCTTACACATTTAGCTTGTATGGAATGACATTAATCTCTGCGAGCACTACTTCTATTTTGTTTTCAACAGAATCACTGATGATTGTACTTTTGTCACTCTCATTACTTAAGCATCATATTGACGATAAAAAACTTTTTTTTGCACTATTAATTATTTCGTTTGCAGGGGTAGTGCTGGTTGCATTGCCAGATATCACAGCTTCAGAAAAAGATAACTTATGGGGATATTTTTGGGTATTATTAGGCGTTTTTTGTGCTGCCCTTTATGTGTTTTTCTCCTCACAAATAGTTGCTAATCAACAGCCTGTCGCGTTGTTAACAGGACAACTTAGTTTTTGTAGTATATTAAGTTTGTCCATTTTTCTTCCATTCATTACTTGGGAAAGACAGCCATTTAACGAAAGTATAGTAGCTATTATTTCTGGCGTGTTGCAATACTTTTTAGCATTTGTTTTTTATCTACATGCTCTAAAATATATCTCTGCAAACTTGGCTGGAATGATGCTATATTTTATTCCTGTTGCCGTAATGATAATGTCTTTCTGTTTTTTATCAGAAATAATTCACTTACTACAGGCTGTTGGAGGAATACTCACTATACTCAGTATAGCCTATCTAGCTTACAGGTTTGAATAGAAAAAAACTTATTTACCAACAAAAAAGGCTCTTTGGGATTTTCCGTGGTCAGGCACAAGATGTAGTATCCCAAAGCATTCAGCCTATTAGTAAGGAAAGCCCATGCCCGCCATTTTTCAAATCCCCCTAGACATTCCTGATGTCGAAATCCTGTCGGTGCAAAACGGCGAGGAAGGCTCCCTATCTGTCGATTCTTGAACGTAAGGTCTTCGCAGCTATTTCTGTTTCAACAACAATTGATGGAGGAATAGCAGGAAATTGAGGGCGAACATGGCATGATTTTAGCCATATTTGCTTTTCCTACAAGGTGGCCAGCAAAGATTTTACCGCAGTCAGTGGGTCAGTTTCTTCCGTAAGCTTTACGGTGACGCCTTGGCTAGCGAGTTTGCGTATAAAACCCTCACCACAGCTAGCGGTAATCACATAGTCCAATGCGAATAAAGGATGTTCGCTTTGTCCATCCCAAGCATGAATAGACATTTCCATAGGCAAGTCTAGGCGCTCAGTCTCTTGTGCTTCCTTATCTGTCGTTGCGCTAAAGATAATAAAACGACGGCTCTTGCCTGCATGACCAGTAATTGTGCGAAAATTTTGGCTGCTAACACCAATTTTCATGGTGAAATCCTTATACAGAGATGACAGGACACGACTTTAAAGTCATTTATTGGCGTTTGCATTGCGGATTGGCAATCCTTCACAATACACACACTCAACAATAATTATTCAAGGAATGCGCATGAGCATTGTTAATGTCCTAGCCATACTCGTTTCACTGACAGCTATTTTTAGTTATATCAATGCGCAATGGATTAAGTTACCAAGCACCATTGGTCTATTATTGATTTCAGTCATCTTATCTTTAGTCTTGATTATCTCAGGCTATTTAGGCTTTCATCTGGATGATTATGCCCAGACTATTTTAACAAGTATTGATTTTAATGAAACACTGATGCAAGGCATGCTGAGTGCGTTGCTATTCGCTGGGGCTTTGCACGTCAATTTGGAAGACCTAGCCCGTGAAAAATGGGTGGTGGCTGTGTTGGCTAGCGTGGGTGTGGTGACTTCAAGCTTTTTAGTAGGTGTTGCTGCTTACTATTTATTGCCTGTTTTAGGGCTACAAATACCGCTGATATATTGCTTATTATTTGGCGCATTAATCGCACCGACAGACCCGATCGCAGTATTAGGTATTTTGAAAAGTGTCGGCGCACCTAAATCGTTAGAAACCAAAATTGCGGGCGAATCGCTGTTTAATGACGGTGTGGCAGTGGTGGTTTTTCTGGTATTGCTGGGCTTTGTGGCTAGTGGGGCACATAGCGAAGGACATGCTGATCTGAGTGTTGGAGGTGTGCTCACTTTATTTATTAAAGAAGCGATGGGTGGCGTTGGTTTTGGCCTGCTAACAGGCTATGTAGCCTATAAAATGCTGGCTAGTATTGATAACTATCAGGTTGAGTTATTGATTACCCTTGCTTTGGTACTTGGTGGCTACTCTGCTGCCATGGCACTGCATATTTCAGGGCCAATTGCGATTGTAGTGGCCGGTCTAATGATCGGTAATTCAGGTCGTCGTTTTGCCATGTCAGATAAAACCCGTGAGCATTTGGATATGTTTTGGGAATTGGTGGATGAAATCTTAAATGCCATTTTATTTGTGTTGATTGGATTGGAATTATTAGTACTGACCTTGAAGCTGAATTATATCTGGGCGGGTCTTATTATGATTCCCGTTACCCTACTGGCACGCTTTATTGCAGTTGGTATACCCATTGCGTTAATGAAAAAAAGACGCACTTTTACACCCCGTGTGATACGTATTTTAACTTGGGGGGGCTTACGTGGAGGCATTTCGGTTGCCTTGGCCTTATCTTTACCCGCAGGAGCAGAGCGTGAGTCTATTTTGGTGATGACTTATGTGATTGTGCTATTTTCGATTTTGGTGCAAGGTTTGACCGTAGGGCGCTTGATCAAACATGAGCAATAGGAACAACACAGCAAGTGCGAGATTTAAGTAGGCTGAGTTGCTACAAAGACAGTGCTGGTGTGAGGCTGTATCTGTAGCAAGCAAGCTTGGTTTCACTTAATTTTTTATACGGCTTGTCCCGCACACCAGCCAGAAGCCCAAGCCCATTGAAAATTGTAGCCTCCCAACCAGCCAGTCACATCAACCGTTTCCCCAATAAAATACAAACCAGGTACTTTACGCGCCTCAAATGTTTTCGAGGATAATTCTTTAGTGTCAACACCACCCAGCGCAACTTCAGCAGTACGCATACCTTCTGTGCCGGAAGGATACAATACCCAATGATTGAGCTGTTCGCCTATGTTTTGCAGAGCTTTATCACCATATTGTGCCAATGGTCGATTTTGAAAGCGAGTTTCACACAAGCGTGTCACCAAGCGCGCCGGTAATACCTTAGCCAAAATAGTTTTTAATTCTGTTTTGGGGTGGGATTGCTTCGCATGCAGCAACCACTCTGCGGCATTTTGCTCAGGCAATAAATCAATGCTAATCGCATCACCCATTTGCCAATAAGAGGAAACTTGTAACATCGCCGGACCGCTTAAACCACGATGGGTAAATAAAAGATTTTCCCGAAAGCAAGCCTTATTACAACAAGCTTGCACAGCCGTGCTAAGTCCTGATAAACCCGCAAACAGACCTTGTAGTACCTCAGGCGAAAAGGTAAATGGCACCAGTGCGGGCTTAAAAGGAATACTATGCAAACCCATACTTTTAGCGAGCTGTACACCAAAGTCAGTCGAGCCCATGCGCGGAATAGAAGGACCACCTGTCGCTATGACCAAAGATTGGCAGTACTGTGTTCCTTGAGAAGTATGCAGTACAAAACCATTAGTACTTGTGCGTTGTATAGGTAACTCTATCTGAGTATTCAAGCCTAAAGTCACCCCAACGGCGGCGCACTCATGCCACAGCATATTCACAATAGCAGGGGCTTTTTGGTCACAGAATAATTGTCCTAAGGTTTTTTCATGCCAGCTCAAGTGATATTGGCGTAACAGTGTTAGAAAGTCATGAACGGTGTAACGTGCCAAGGCTGATTTACAAAAGTGTGGATTACGTGACAGATAGGCATTAGGGTGTATATACAGATTGCTGAAATTGCAGCGTCCACCACCGGAAATTAGAATCTTTTTGCCAATCTTTTCAGCTTTATCCAATAGCAAAACACGTTTCCCACGCCGTCCTGCCTGTGCCGCACACATGAGTCCGGCAGCACCTGCACCTACAATAATGACATCCCAGTTTTGTCCGGTGATGGTGTGTGGGGGGTATGAAAAGGAAGTCGCTTTCATCATAGCAGTGGATAATAATCTGCTTAGCCCCAATAAAAAAGCCTGCTGAAGCAGGCTTTTAGCTAATAAACAACCTTGGCTATTACCATTTTATCGTGACATCACGGCGACCAAAGTGCAGCGCTTTTTTACGATCTTCACCCATATAGATGTCGATTTTCTTCTCCCAGCGGCGGTGCATTTTGTCAAGTACAAGGTACTCACCTTCCATACCGCTGATTTTTACCTTATCTTTATGTTTCAGGCCGTATTTGTGTAATAAGTCACGTGATACAGCGATAGCTTTCATACCTGGTTTTAGATGATCCCCCCACGCTGCAATGTCAGGCGTGTCATCCGTTTGATTTTTGAGAGAATTGTAGGCTGTTGCCGTGACGCGAAGGCTATTATTTGTCTTCTTGTTTAATTCCTTTGCGCTAGTACCACTTGCGGCAAATACCAGTGCTGAACAAATGAGAAAACATTTAAACTTAGTCATATAACAGTAACCTGATTTATTGTTTAACAAGTTTTTTGGCTAAAACAGACAAGAGCCATAAAACCAGAGTCGGCGACTCTAGCATGTAAGAACATGCTAATGAACGTATGTTCCAGTCATTTTTTCGATGATATTAGATAACTAACAACATGATTCTTAATGGCTATTTATCTGGTATTTTGGCCATTAATATTTCTTATTGGCCTGTTTTAAGGCGATTTTTTGTTTAAGTTGCCTTGAAGAGCTGAAAAGTTCATCAATTTGTTTTTTGTATTAATCAAAAATAAATAGCACTTATTAGCTAGCTATTCGGTAGGATGACTAAGTGCATGCAGCAGGAGGACATTGGATTTGCTAGGATCCGTTCTTTAGATTGCTGCTAGTGATGCCTTTATGCCGGATATTGTTCTTGCCACCCTAAATGCCCGTTATAACCATGCCTCTCTAGGTCTGCGTTATTTGTATGCCAATTTGGGTAGCAGCCTGCAAGCCAGAGCCGAGATGGTCGAATTTACCATTGCTTTGCGACCATTGGATATGGCTGAGCAATTATTGGCGAAGCAACCTAAAATTATTGGTTTGGGTGTGTATATCTGGAATGTTACTGAAACGACACAGTTGGTGACATTATTAAAGACTTTAGCACCGGAAGTGTTGATTGTACTGGGTGGACCAGAGGTCAGCTATGAAACTGAACAGCAATTGATTACACAATTGGCAGATACGGTGATTACCGGAGCAGGCGAACGACGTTTTCGACTTTATTGTGAGTCAGTTTTATTAAAGGCTAAGACACCTACTAACAAAATCATAGCAGGGGAGGCTTTGGCACTAGATGATTTGCAATTGCCTTATGCCGCTTATCATGATGAAGATTTGCGTAATCGCTTTATCTATGTCGAAGCGTCACGGGGTTGTCCCTTTAAATGTGAGTTTTGCCTCTCTGCTTTGGATAAAACGGCTAAGCCTTTTGGTCTAGAACGCTTTTTAACTGAGATGGAGTGCTTGTGGCAACGCGGCCTGCGTCATTTTAAATTTGTAGATCGCACTTTTAATCTAAAAGTCGCAACGACAACGACTATTCTGGATTTTTTTTTGGAGCGACTGGATGAGCAAACTTTTTTACATTTTGAGTTGATACCCGATCATTTACCGGAAGCCCTTCAGCAACGTATTACCCAATTTCCGCCGGGTAGTTTGCAATTTGAAATAGGCATTCAAAGCTTCAATCCCACAGTGCAGGCACTGATCAGCCGCAAGCAAGACAATAAAAAATCCAAAGCTAATCTGCTGTGGTTGCGTCAACATACCCATGCTCACCTGCATACCGACTTGATCTTTGGCTTGCCAAGTGAGGATTTGCAGAGTTTTGCGACAGGCTTTGATACTTTAATAAGCTTGAAGCCGCATGAAATACAAGTAGGTATTCTGAAACGTCTACGCGGCACACCCATTATTCGCCATACCGAAGCCTTCCAAATGGTCTATAACCCCTTACCCCCTTACAATATACTAAGTACAGACCGCGTTGATTTTAAAACGCTACAGCAGATGAATCGCTTTGCTCGCTACTGGGATCTGATTGGCAATTCTGGACGTTTTGAGCAAACCTTGCCATTATTATTGGGCGATGCACCATTTTGGCGCTTTTGGATTTTAAGTGAACAACTTTATCAAAATAGTGGCCAAACTCATCAAATAGCTCTGCCGCGTTTGTTTAAATACTTACATCAGATTGCTCTGCATGATTTAAACATTGAGCAAGAGCGCTTAGAAGCAGCCTTGCTAGAAGATTACAGCCACACTGGACAAAAGGGAGCAATACCTTTTCTGACTAGCCTACGGCAAGGCTTCCAAAACCGTCCAACACAAGATGGGCGTAAGCAGCGCCAATTGCGGCATGTGCGTTAAACGATGCGGTATCACTGCGTAACGCTTTTTCGTTATACTGCGCCTCTTACTGCCTTAAATAATTGAACCCTAGAGCACCATGACTGAACGTTTGCAAGAAACAGCGCGTCGCCGTACTTTCGCTATTATTTCGCACCCTGACGCCGGTAAAACCACCATGACTGAAAAGATTTTGCTGTTTGGAGGTGCTATTCAGTTGGCGGGTACAGTAAAAGGTCGTAAAGCTGCACGTCATGCTACTTCAGACTGGATGGCTATGGAAAAAGAGCGTGGCATTTCAGTAACTTCATCGGTTATGCAGTTTCCCTACAATAATCGTATTGTCAATCTGCTGGATACACCCGGACATGAGGACTTTTCTGAAGATACTTATCGAGTATTGACTGCGGTGGACTCGGCCTTGATGGTGATTGATGTTGCTAAAGGAGTCGAGGAACGTACCATTAAGTTAATGGAAGTTTGCCGCTTGCGCGATACACCTATTATGACCTTTATTAATAAACTAGATCGTGAAGGTAAAGAGCCGATTGAGCTATTAGATGAGGTTGAAACAGTACTGAAGATTCAGTGCGCACCTATTACTTGGCCGATTGGTATGGGCAAACGTTTGAAGGGCATTTATCACCTATATCAGGATAAGATTATGCTTTATAAACCTGATACTGAACGTCGTCAGGCTTATGTAGAAATTGTAGGACTCCATAATACTGATTTAGATCGTTTATTTGGTTCACAGGCGCAGGAGTTGCGCGAAGAAATTGAGTTAGTCAAGGGCGCTAGTCACGCATTCGATTTGGATGCTTATTTAAAAGGTGAATTAACACCTGTTTATTTTGGAACGGCTTTGAATAGTTTTGGTATTCGTGAATTGCTAGACGATTTTGTCGAATATGCGCCCGCCCCACAGTCTCGCGCTACGATTTCGCGCCGGGTTGAAGCCAGTGAAGAAAATTTCACAGGTTTTGTCTTTAAGATTCAAGCTAATATGGATCCGCAGCACCGCGATCGTATGGCCTTTGTCAGAGTGTGCTCGGGCAAATTTGAAAAAGGCATGCGCGCTAAGCAGGTACGCCTAGGTAAGGCAATTAAAATACCGGATGCGCTAACTTTTATGGCAGCAGAACGTGAGCATGCTGTTGAAGCTTATCCAGGCGATATTATTGGTATCCATAATCATGGCAGTATTCGTATTGGTGATACTTTTACACAAGGTGAAAATTTGCAATTCACAGGCATTCCTAATTTTGCGCCTGAATTATTTCGCCGAGCGCAGCTAAAAGATCCGCTGAAAATAAAACAATTACAAAAAGGCTTAGATGAACTGTGTGAAGAAGGGGCAACACAATTATTTAGACCCTTAGTGAATAATGATCTGATTTTAGGAGCAGTAGGCGTATTACAATTTGATGTAGTTGCTCAGCGACTTAAAGATGAATACAAGGTCGATGCTCGATTTGAGCCAGTCAATGTACAAACTGCACGCTGGGTGGCTTCTGATGACACCAAAAAGTTCGAAGAATTTAAACGCAAGGCGGAACAAAATTTAGCTTTAGATCATGCCGGGGAACTTGTCTATATCGCGCCAACACGTGTCAATCTACAAATGGCGATGGAAAAATGGCCTGAGGTGCAATTTCTCGCTACTCGTGAACATGGTGTGGCAACGTCATAAGATAAATATGCCCATCCATCATGGTTTATTAATGCCTAAGGCTGACTGTAAAAGAGTGATAATGAAATGAAGAATTTAGCACAACTGACCGCTGCTGTTAAAGAGATTGCCCGTGAAGCCGGTAAGCTCATTATGCAGGTGTATGAGCGCAATGAAGCAGGCATGGAAATAACCAATAAACAAGATAACTCACCACTGACAGAAGCTGATTTAGCCTCACATCGGTATATTGTGGCCTCTTTGCAAGCTTTAACGCCGCAATACCCTATTTTATCCGAGGAATCTGCGGCAATTCCTTATGCTGAGCGTAAACAATGGCAGACTTATTGGTTGGTCGATCCCTTAGATGGCACACGCGAATTTATCAAACGTAATGGCGAATTTGGTGTGTTGATTGCTTTAATTCATGAGCATGAGTCGGTGCTAGGTGTTGTACACGCCCCTGTTTTGGAGACTACTTGGTATGCCAGTTTGGGAAATGGTGCGTTCAAACAGCAGGTCAATGCTGAGGCTAAGCCTATTCAAACAAGAGAACCAAGCGATGTATTAACAATTGTGGGGAGTCGCTCGCATGCAGGCTCTTCTTTGCAAACTTTATTGGAGAAAGTCGGCACACACGAGCTAGTATCTATGGGCAGTATTTTGAAAGCTTGCCTGGTGGCAGACGGGCGCGCTGATTTTTACCCACGTTTAGGGCCTACTTCTGAGTGGGATACTGCGGCTGCGCAAATTATCGTAGAAGAGGCTGGTGGAAAAATGCTACAAACCGATTTTTCTCCCATGCGTTACAATGAGCAAGATTCCTTATTGAATGCCCCTTTTATAGTGTTTGGTAGTGATGCTATCAATTGGGCGGAGCTTTTAGCTGATTAAATGAGCATTTATTAGCAAATTTCAATACTTAATTTATTAAAATTGTAACAAATGTTGCACTACTGTCCCTTCTTTGCAATTTGTTAGCGATAATAGATTGTTTTAAATCATTAGGGTGTTTCCCTTTAGATGGAATCATGCAAAACTCCAAGGACAGCGGTGGTAAAGTACTGATAATTGACGATGATGAGGTGCTACAACGTCTTTTGAAGGAATTTCTGGAGACACATGGCTTTAGCATTTATTCATTGTTATGTGGGGAAGGAATTGATGATTTTTTAGCTAAAAATAATATTGACTTGATCATTTTAGATATTTTATTACCGGGTAAGAATGGTTTTTACTGGTTAGAATGGTTAGCCAAAAATCATTCTGGCTTGCCAGTGTTGCTTTTATCATCAAAAGATAACATCGATTCCAAGATCAACGGCTTGGAGCTGGGTGCTGTTGATTATTTGGTCAAGCCCTTTAATATGACTGAATTACTGTTACGTTTACGTAATATATTGCGTATCTACTCTCATCACGTTCAAGCCGATGCTTATGAATATTTTTTCGATATAGAGCATGCAATATTTATTCGTAATGGCGAGAGAATTAAGCTAACTACCACTGAAGCACGTTTACTTCAGTTTTTACTAGATAATGCAGGTGAAGTCGTGACACGCGATGCGATTTCAGAAGCATTACGTGGTAATAGCCATCATCCTTTGGATCGCAGTATTGATGTACACATTAACCGCCTGCGTAAAAAAATCGAAGAAAAGCCTTCATTGCCTAAATTTCTCAATACTGTTTGGGGAAGAGGGTATCGTTTTACACCACCCCGCCCTCTTCACAAAGATAAGTAGTTAAAAAATCATTCACTTACAGGCTTTAAGCCTAGGCGATGGGCTTATATAAAATACTAGGAGACCGTACAGCAATCCCATGATTGTACGCATAGCAGAAGCAAGCAGGCTTGGGTGATTGATTCCACCACACAGCTAAGCTTATGTTGCCCCTTGCTTGTTGTATATGCTACTGGTATGCGGTATTGTTGATCCCCATTCGTGATCCTCTGCTTGCAGCATCTGAAAAACAATGGTTCTGTTGCATAGCCATGTGCTGGTGCACACCTTAATGCCTGATGCGTAAGCTTAACTAAACGGCTAGGCTAATTGAGGTAATTACGTCCAGTCATTTCCAACCATTTTCTCTATTCATTTCGTTCAGGAGGATTCGCTAAGCATGAATTATTTGATTGCGGTGACGATTGTATGGGCCTTTTCCTTCTCGCTGATCGGGGTTTACCTGTCTGGTCAGGTGGATAGCTATTTTGCGGTCATGATGCGCATTGCTCTAGCTGTATTAGTATTCCTGCCCTTTTTGAAACTACGCTTATTGTCGAAAAAGCACACTTTGACCCTAATAGGCATAGGCGCGGTACAACTGGGGGTTATGTATATTTTTTTCTATCAATCCTTCTTGTTGCTCTCTGTGCCGGAAGTTCTACTCTTCACTATTTTCACGCCGGTTTATGTCGCACTGCTGGATGATTTATTATTTGGACGTTTTACCCCCATCTATTTGGTTACCGCCTTATTAGCGGTTTTAGGTGCTGCGATTATTCGCTACGACGGCGTAAACAATCATTTTTGGCTTGGTTTTTTGGTAGTACAAGGCGCTAATCTATGTTTTGCTCTAGGACAAGTTGCCTACCGCAAACTCGCCAAAGAATTACCCACAAGCTTGCCTTGGCATAATGTTTTTGCATGGTTCTTTGTTGGAGCATTACTCATCGCTGTACCCGCCTGGCTATTATTAGGCAATACGGCCAAATTACCCAGTACCGCTACACAATGGGGTGTCTTGCTCTGGTTAGGGCTGGTTGCTTCTGGCTTAGGTTACTTTGCTTGGAACAAGGGGGCTACCCAAGTTGATGCAGGCACACTAGCTATTATGAATAATGCTCTGATTCCGGCAGGTTTGATTGTTAACCTTACTTTATGGAACCGTGATGAAAATATTAGCCGTTTACTGCTTGGGGGTATGATTATTGTTGCTTCCCTGATGCTTAACTATTGGTGGTTGCAACGACGCAATCTGCAAGAAGATACACTTTAAACCAAACTGACCAAACTAAACCCTATCATAAGGCTCAGGTCAGTGAATAATCCAATGAACGATCACTTGATTTGAGTCTTTATGCTATACCGTCTGGTTTACCAGCGTTTGTGATTGTCACTACTATTCAGGATACAAATTAAGCCTATGAGTCAAACAAGTTCCAAAATCATTTACACCCTTACTGATGAGGCTCCATTATTGGCAACTTACTCTTTTTTGCCAATTATTCAGTCTTATGCCAAAGCAGCCGGTATTACTATTAGCACCAGCGATATTTCGCTTGCTGCACGTATCTTGGCGGAGTTTCCTGACTACTTGCGTGAAGATCAACGCCTTCCCGATAATTTGGGCGAGCTAGGCCGCTTAACCCAAGTACCAGATACCAATATTATCAAGCTACCCAATATTAGCGCTTCCGTACCACAGCTCAGAGCTGCCATTGCAGAACTGCGTGATAAAGGCTACGCTGTGCCGTTGTATCCCGATAATCCCCAATCCGATGAAGACAAAAAGATTATGCAGCGCTATGCCAAAGTTTTAGGCAGTGCGGTCAATCCTGTCTTGCGTGAAGGGAACTCAGATCGCCGCGCCCCCGCAGCCGTTAAGCGCTATGCACGTAATCACCCCCACAAAATGGCTCAATGGAGTCAGGCTTCTCGCACACACGTTTCTCACATGCGTAACGGTGATTTTTATTCCAATGAAAAATCCGCTACGATGGAACGCGCTTGCACCGTACGCATGGAGTTACAAACCCACAGCGGCCATACCATTGTATTCAAGGAAAAATTGGAACTGCTGCAAGGCGAAGTGCTAGACAGCATGTACATGAGCAAAAAAGCGCTGTGCGAGTACTACGAAGAGCAGATAGATGATGCTAGGAAGAGCAATATTCTGCTGTCTGTGCATTTAAAGTCTACCATGATGAAAGTATCGCACCCGATTGTCTTTGGATATGCTGTTAAAACTTTCTTTAAAGACGTATTTGACCAATACGGTGAACTTTTCAAAGAAATTGGCGCAAACCCCAATTACGGCATGGTGAGTATTTACGAAAAGATCAAAGTCTTGCCAGAAGACAAACAAGCTGAAATCAATCAAGCCATACAAAACTGTTACGCCAAGCGCCCCGCTTTAGCGATGGTTAATTCAGACAAAGGCATTACCAATCTACACGCACCGAATGATGTGATTGTCGATGCCTCGATGCCGTCAATGATTCGAGATGGCGGTAAAATGTGGGGCCCCGATGGCAAGCAGCATGATACCAAAGCCTTACTACCCGAAAGCACCTTTGCCCGTATTTATCAAGAAATGATCAATTTCTGTAAAACACACGGTGCATTTGATCCCACTACTATGGGTTCCGTGCCAAATGTAGGTTTAATGGCGCAAAAAGCGGAAGAATATGGTTCACATGACAAAACCTTTGAAATCCCGGAAAACGGCATAGCGCGTGTTGTCGATGATCAAGGCAAAGTTTTGTTTGAGCATCATGTGGAAGCAGGCGACATTTGGCGTACTTGTCAAACCAAAGATGCAGCAGTACGCGATTGGGTCAAGCTGGCGGTTAAACGCGCTCGCCAAGCTAACACACCTGCCGTTTTCTGGTTAGACCCTTATCGCCCGCATGAAAACGAGCTTATTAAAAAGGTAGAAACCTACCTACATGAGTATGATTTGACTGGTGTCGATATTCAAATTATGTCGCAGCTTCGTGCCATGCGCTTTACCTTGGAACGGGTTATTCGTGGCATGGATACCATTTCGGTCACAGGCAATATCTTACGTGACTACCTCACTGACTTATTCCCTATTATGGAATTAGGAACCAGCGCCAAAATGCTGTCCATTGTGCCCTTAATGGCGGGTGGTGGTCTGTTTGAAACGGGTGCAGGTGGTTCCGCTCCCAAGCATGTACAACAATTGCTAAAAGAAAACTACCTACGTTGGGATTCACTGGGTGAATTTCTGGCACTGACGGTTTCCTTAGAAGATGTCGCGCATAAAACCGGCAATACCAAAGCAGCCGTTTTAGCCGAAGCATTGGATAAAGCGGTTGAACGCTTACTGGAAAATGACAAATCCCCCGCTCGCAAGCTTGGCTTCATTGATAACCGTGGTAGCCATTTCTACTTAGCAATGTACTGGGCAGATGCCCTAGCAAACCAAAGCAAAGACACCGAACTTGCACAGCAATTTGCCCCATTAGCGCAAAACCTGCACGAACACGAAGATACCATCTTACAGGAATTAAATCAGGTACAAGGCCAAGCAACTGATATTGGCGGTTACTATGCCCCTGATCCTGAAAAAACCAGCGCGGTGATGCGTCCCAGCCAAACCTTTAATCAAGCTTTGGCGAATTTGAATTAATTTTAGTTTATTTGAATCATCTTTTTATACGCGCCTACTCTTGGCGCGTATAAACATAGATAAAGCCATTCTTTTAGTCAGACATTAGCCGAACATTCAATCCCATACTGCGCAACTTGTCTCCTTCCGTTTCTGCGCGCACCCTCTTCTAGCTGAGCAAAGACGGTCACCAGAAAGCACAGGGGTCACCCTGCTAACCTATGTAATGGGCGGTGTGGTTTTGTCTTTAGGCGCCATGCTCGAACCAAACCCTTCGGAGATATCTAACTTGAATAACAGTGCGTTGCCCATTTTTCTCGGACTCGGCGTTCTTTCTACAGCCGTCCCTTCTTTAGATTTTGCCCTAGTATCAAAGCGATTGCCGGCAATCATCACTGCAATGATTTCGTTATTCGTTCCCATTTTCTCAGGAATTTTTGCATTTCTTATGCTTGGTGAGCACATTTCTGTGATTTTCTTGGCAGGGTGTGCGCTTGTCTTGTTACGCTAAACACAGTTTAAGATAGTGCAGATCGCTCAGGTTTTGCAAGAAGTTTATTTTTTCAACTTTTCTTTCAAGTCTGCGAACGGATTATAAGTGGCTGCCTTGCTACCCGTATCACCGGCTGAACCACCATGTAAAGCCTCGGTCAATTTCTGGTGTTCATAATCATGACAATACAAGCACAGTAGCTCCCAATTACTGCCATCTTGTGGATTATTGTCATGATCATGATCGCGGTGATGCACGGTCAATTCACGCAAATTGCTGTAATTAAATTCTCGCCCACAGCGCCCGCAAATCCAAGGATACAGCTTCAAAGCTTGCTCACGGTAACCTTTGGCACGTTGATCCGCGTATTGACGGGCTTTAGCAATGATTTCATCTTCTTTGCTTGCCATACCTTATTCCTTAAAACATTATCTAAATGAGTAGGATAGCATGTTATGACTATAGCAAAACAAGCTATTTTGCTGCGCCCTTTACAGCCCAATAAACCGGCATTAAGGGATTAAATACGCTAATTTCACCATGACTAAACATAAGCTTTTCTGGTACAGGCTGTGCAGTATCATAGCGCTCCAAGGTAATCTTACCCGTATTGATTGGCAAACCATAAAAGCGTGAGCCATTGAGTGACAAAAAACCCTCCAACTTATCCAGTGCATCAGCTAGTTCAAATACTTGAGCGCTGACTGCCAGCGCATTAGCGACATTGAAAATTCCAGCACAGCCACAAGCACTTTGCTTAGCACTATCCAGATGAGGCGCTGAATCCGTCCCTAGAAAAAAACGTTGATCGCCACTGGTTACAGCATCCACCAAAGCAAGACGATGTTGCTCACGCTTGGCAACGGGTAAGCAATAGTAGTGGGGCTTAATACCACCGACCAGCATTGCATTACGATTAATGGTCAAATGATGGGGTGTGACCGTCGCTACTGTGTGATCGGCACAACGACGCACATATTCGACACCATCACGGGTCGTCAGATGCTCCATAACCAGCTTGAGGCACGGAAAATGTTCCCGTAGGGGGATTAGCTTAGTGTCGATAAACACAGCTTCTCGATCAAAAATATCTACCGCCGGATCAACTACTTCACCATGTACTAGCAAGGGCATACCGATCGCTTCCATGACTTCTAATACCGGATAGATCTTTTCCAAATCACGTACACCAGCCTCTGAATTCGTGGTGGCACCTGCTGGGTAAAGCTTAACAGCACTCACCTCGCCGGTTTCAAAACCTGCTCTTACCTCCTCTGGATTTGTCTGCTCGGTCATATACAAGGTCATTAGCGGCTTAAAGGCACTATTCAGCGGTAAAAGTGCGGTAATCTGTTCACGATAAGCTTTAGCATCCGCAGTGCTCAGCACGGGTGCTTGTAAGTTAGGCATCACCATAGCGCGGGCAAAATGTTGCGCCGTGTAAGGCAAGACAGCTTGTAGCATCTCACCGCTACGTAGGTGTAAATGCCAATCGTCAGGTTGGGTTAAAGTGAGACTTTGAATAAGTTGCATAGCTGAGCTCCCAATGAATTGGCGAAGAATTTTAACAAAGTCTTTGATCAAAGGCAGTGTTCAGCCACTTCGATGACTTTTATTTTATAAGAACTCGGTAGTAGACTGCATCATTGCCTTTATGAGGGTTAGCGCATGATTAGCTTCTTTTCTTCCCAGCACGCCTTACACGCCCCTGAGTATGAATATTTTCGTGGTGAACCTGTGCCTTGCTTTGAATCTCCCCAGCGCGTCGAATTTGTTAAGCAGGCTCTACAAGCTCAAGGACATGAATTACGTGAGCCGGATCAGGACAGCAGCCCTGTATTGCCACAGATTCATGCCGCAGCCTATCTGGAATTTTTGGCCTCAGCTTGGGAACAATGGCTAGCACTGGATGCCAACAATGCTCAGATACAAGCATTCCCATCTACTTGGCCGATTCGCAGTTTTCGTAGTGACAAAGTACCGGAAAACTTTACGGCTAAACTGGGTTTGTACTCATTTGATAATGGCACGCCATTAATGGCTGGTAGCTGGACTGCGGCCAAAGCAGGCGCAGATGCAGCCGTTAGCGCTGCAAATCTATTAGCTGATGGGGAGCAAGGCGTTTTTTGTGCGACTCGCCCCCCCGGACACCACGCCGGAACAGACTTTATGGGCGGTTATTGTTTTATCAACAATGCAGCGCTGGCAGCACAAGCATTACGCATACATGGTGCGTCACAAGTCGCTATTCTTGATGTGGATTATCATCATGGTAATGGCACACAGGAAATTTTCTACAAGCGCTCTGATGTAATATTCGCCAGTATTCACGCTGACCCTATGCAGGAATACCCTTTTTACCTTGGTCATGCTGATGAAAACGGTATTAATCAAGGCGAAGGTTTTAATCTGAATTTACCTTTGGCGCGTGGTTCTGATGTAGAGCAATGGTTTGTAGCATTAGAGACAGCCTGTCAATATATTACCAAGCTCAAGGCTGATACTTTAGTCGTTTCTCTAGGATTAGATACTTTTGCTGATGATCCACTCTCTTCCTTCAATCTCAGTTCAGAACATTTCAAACGTTTAGGTGAACGACTCAACGCTATGAAATTGCCGACCATTTTTATTTTGGAAGGAGGGTATGCCTCGAAACAATTGGGACTCAATGCAGCTCAGGTATTGGCAGGCTTTGAACAATAAGCTCAAGGTATCGCTCACTATAATTTGTTGCTTACTTTAGTCGATCAAGCCAGAGTAACAGGCAGCGAGGTCTTGTTAACGACTATTTTTCCATTGGGCGAAGTTCCCTTGGAGCGTAAATTCTTTTAAATACCAAAGGCTACGAAGTCTTGAATCAAGCTTTAGAACAATGACTGACTGAACGAGCCGCTTCATCATAACGATTAATAAAATTCATGCGACTGTTCTGCTGCTAGCCACTTTACTTCGTAAGCAAGATAATAATAAAATTCTAATATGTCGAAATTTGAATATTTGTAATAAGGAGACTGCGATGAACATCGATAAAATGGTACAAATTATGGCAGGTAGTGTGATCCTAATCAGCTTGCTGCTGGCTGTTTATGTCAATATCAACTGGCTATGGCTGACTGCTTTCGTAGGTGTTAATCTAGTGCAATCTGCTTTCACAGGCTTTTGCCCGTCGGCTATTATTTTCAAAAAGCTGGGCTTCAAGTCTGGCGCTTCATTCTAAAGCGTATTCGCATACCTCCAAGCCAAGCCAAGCCAAGCCAAGCCAAGCAATTTGTATGCTTGCTTGGCTTGAGTGTTTGAGGATTTAGTAAAGCTGTTTCCCTACTGCTGTAATGCGTTTGAATAGTTTCTTGTTGCTGTTCTTGATTACCAAAAAAACGACCTTATCCGTTTCCAGTAGATTTAATAAATCTTGTTGTAAGTTTTCCAGATTTGTCAAACCCATACCTATTTCTACACCCATCACATAAACCGCTTGCTCGGGAAAATGCTTAACTTGTTTTTCGGCAATCCAGACTGCTTTTACCTTTTTGTGTTGATGTATTCTGCCCATTAGCTCAATTTCTAACTCATGCCCATCAACATCCTCCAAGCTATTGGCTGGTAATAAAACATCATCCATTTGCAGCGTGGAGCGCTCTGCATGTGCTTCTTGCATCATATCATTGGCTGTCTCCAGTATTCTCAACCAATGTTCCGCTTGCTCAGCTTGATGAGTACGCGTGTAATACTGCCAAGCAGCCTCAGCAGCATGCAGTGTCAAATGCGGATAAGCCATAGCCTGTTCTATGTAATTTATCCCCACCTGCTTGTCTCGCTGCAACAGTAAGCGCCCCAAAGCCAGTATTCCATCAGGATCATCGGGATAAGCTTTGTGATAACGCACAAACAAAGGCAAAGCATCATCCTTAGGTAAATAGTGATGCGTGATTTCTGCCATTTGCCAGCGCTCCTCTTGCGACAATGATGCCTCATCACGCTGTTTGAGTTGCTGTAATTCCTGCCGTGCTGCTAATGCTTTTTGATGGAAAGCTTGCCAACGCTCATTATTGTCACGCACCCATTGGTAATTAAAATGCTCTAAAATATGCTCAGTTTTTTCCTGTAACCAAGTCAAAGCGCGTGGCGATTGCTCATCAGCGACTAATCCATTAGCTTTCAAAGCCTTTAGCCGCTTCATTAAAGCAGGATGCGTATCGGCAAATTGTGTTTGTTGTTTAAGCGCATTGCGCAGACTCAATGCTAACTCAGCACGGTATTGATGACGCTTAGCAAAAAAATCTTTTAACTGATGATAAATATTGTCATCCGGCTCCGCCTTATTACAGGCACTATCATAAATAGCTTGCCAAAATTTGGCTTGGATTAAATCAGCATAAGCATAAGTTGTAACTAGTGCCGAAGCGGCTGCCTCACGCGAGGTTAATTGCGCTGCCAGTGCATCGGCTTCATATTCATTATTACGAGCCAATACAAAGGAATAGCCTGAAAAATAAGGTTCATACCAATAAAAAAAGCGCCGAATCAAGCCAGTCCCCCAAGTATGATTTTGATCAAGACTATAACTGATGTGCGCCCAACTCATACGCACACGATAAATCCAACTGGCAAATTTACTGTGATTACCTGACAAATGCGCCAATTCATGCGCAATCACCGCACGCGCTTGCTCGACGGAAAGCACCATTAGTAGCTCCAAACCTAGTACTAGCGTGTTTTGATACGGTCCTATCATGCCTAAACGCGGTGTCTGGGCAATCGCTGCATTCATATCCGGCTCAAGAATAATACGGTGAATGGGAGCTGTTTTTAGGAAATGCCGCAGCTTTTCTATTTCAGACCACAACTGTGGAAAATCCTTCTGGCTTAATTCAAAACCTTCAGGCGCTTTAATCCTAACAAATAAAGAGCGTCCTAAAACCCAAATCAAACCGGCCAACACAAAAATAAGCTTGGTTTTCAATAAAAATATCATTAGTGCTGAGCTAGCCAGCATCGCCCACACCATACCAGCAGCCAAACTCACCAGCAGAAACACCATGCCAAAAATAACGGCATACCCCAACCATGCTAGGTATTTTAATCTACGCTTGTAATGTTCGGGATTATTATTAATCTCTTGCTCGGCTTGGACAACCAGTTGTTCAAACTCCAAACGATAGGTAGTACTGCTTTTCATGAGGGGCATCATTTTTTTATTTACGCTGATTAGCTGGGAGTATAGCAAACCCTATACCTAAGCCCGATATTATCCGACTGGATGACAATACTAGTGCAACTTTATTGCAATTAAAAGTAGAGAGGTAGGCTCATAAATACATAGCTTGCTGAAACAAAAACGAAAACAGACACCACCGTCAATACCCAATAAAACTGAGCTTTGTTTTGTCTTTCTAGCGCTTAATCCTATTAGGTTATATAGTACTGCAGCGCAGTGGACTGTCTGCGTCATTGTTTCAACCTACATTATCAGGAACACGCTTTATGAACGCCTCGTTTGCGCCCCAACATATTGCAGAACAACAGCAAGAACCCATTGCATTCATGATGGACTTGTGTGCAAATGAAGACAATGAGGCTATCCACGCTTTTCTCAGTGATCAAAATGAAAGTGAAGTCGCTCATTTATTAGAGTCTTTACCACCTTATGAACGTAACTTAGTGTGGGAGCTAATACCCGAAGCGTGTCGTGCTGATGTACTGGAAGAGTTGGATGATGCAGTACGTAACAACCTACTGGAACGCTTACCAAAAGCCAGTGCGGTTCAAGCCGTCGGCGAGATGGAAGAAGCTGAACTGGTTGACGTACTGGAGTCCGTTTCTGATGAATTAGCCGGTGCTATTCTGCGTTCTCTCAGCGCAGATGAGCGTGCAGCCGTAGAGCAACGGCTAGCCTATCCAGAAGAATCCGCTGGCCGTTATATGGAAACAGACTGGGTCGCTATCCGTGCTGATGTAACGTTGGGTGTCGTGGCTCGCTATTTAAAACGCCTGGATCAACTGCCACCTTACACAGATGGTTTGATGGTCATTGATCGAGAAGGCCGTTATCAAGGCAAGTTGTTTCTCAGTCATTTGCTGACAGCTTCTGATGACAAACTTGTCGCTGAAGTGATGCAGGCCGATGCAGATAGGGTAAATGTCTTGGACAACAGTGATGATTGGGTAGATTTGTTTGAAGATCATGAAACTGAATCTATTGCAGTTGTTAATGATGATGGCAAATTAGTTGGGCGAGTAATTATTGAAGAAGCGATAGATCTCATCCGAGAAAAAGCCAATCAGCAAATCATGGGCATGGCGGGCTTGAATGAGGGAGAAGATTTATTTGCCTCGATTCTGCCCTCAGCTCAACGTCGCATGATTTGGCTGGGCATTAATCTTGTCACAGCTTTTCTAGCCGCTTGGGTTATTGGTTTATTTGAAGCGACTTTGCAGCGAGTGGTTGCTTTGGCTGTACTCATGCCAATTGTTGCCAGCATGGGCGGCATTGCAGGCAGCCAAACGCTAACATTAGCTATTCGAGGCTTAGCTTTAGGGCAAATCTCTTCTGCCAATACACGCTGGCTGGCTGTCAAAGAGATCGCTATTGCTGGAATTAATGGTATCGTTTGGGCAGTGGTGGTTAGCCTAATTGCATTTTTGTGGTTTCAGGATATACACATTTCATTGGTACTGGGCATAGCTATGGTATTGAATCAGTTTGCGGCTGCCATAGCAGGATTAGCTGTACCACTCTTATTGGACAAAGTGGGTATTGATCCAGCTCTATCCGGTTCGGTGATTTTAACTACGGTTACAGACGTGGTTGGTTTTATGAGCTTTTTGGGATTAGCAACATTAATTTTATTGTAAGAAAACAAGCACACTCGCTAGCTTAAATAACCACTTATTCGGGCATTTACTGAAAAGTCAGTTATTTAATGATAAGATTAATTTATCAGTAAACAAACTGATCACAACTAAATAATAACTAAACAGGGGTATTTCATCGTGGATAATCAGGGTCAAAGACAAACGGAAGCCTTAATCCGGTTAATGCTGGCAGCTCGTTACGCTGACCGTAAACTTTCTTTATCAGAAAATGAGGCTTTCCAACACCAATTAGATACTCTGCCTTGGAAGCGCCCAACCTCCAAGCACGGCTTTGTTAGCCAAGCCATGTCCAATGTGCGTAAAGCATTAACCGAAGAGGGAAGCCGTGTGCGTTTGCTGGAAGAAGAATGCAGTCAATTTTTTGACTCTCAAGAAAAACATCATGCGATTCGTGTTGTTGATGCAGTATTGTGCGCCGATGGCGTTGATCCCGCTGAAAGCGAATTAGCACAGCAAGTCCGCCAGTTAATGGGATTAAACAACTGATTAAGACTGGCCATTTATAATTCCTGCATGCTATCCGGCTGCTACTCCATACTCTCCAAGCCGGATGGCAAGCTCTTTGTGCTCTTATGTATGATTTACAAACGATCACGCAGCGAATAATACACCATTGCCAATACCAACAAAGGCCAGCGCAGTAGGACTCCCCCCGGAAACGGATAGCTTGGTAACTTCGCCATAATATCGAAGCGCTCAGCCGAGCCACTCACCGCCTCAGCCATTAACTTACCTGCTAAACTTGCCAAAGCGACCCCGTGACCGGAATAACCACTCGCTGAAAGTACATTGGGCGCCAGACGGCTGAAATTAGGCAAACGGTTTAAGGTAATGGCTAATGTGCCTCCCCAAGCATAGTCGAGTTGAACATCTTTTAACTGTGGGTAAATCTTTAGCAGACGGGGTTGTACTAGTGCGTATATATCTTTAGGGAAATGAGGGCTGTAACTTTCTCCACCTCCAAACAACAAACGATTATCTGCACTCAAACGAAAATAATTAACCACAAAGCGTGAGTCCGCAACAGCGTAGCGATTGCGAATCAGCTCCTGTGCCAATGTTTCAGAAAGTGGCTCGGTTGCAATCATATAGTTATTAATCGGCATAGCACGCGCCGCTAGTTTGCTATTCAAACCATCCAAATAACCATTACAAGCCAACAGTAAATATTGGCTAGTTACCTCACCTTGGGCTTGGGATGTTTTAATCTTGACAAACTGACCATTGCTATAATGTTTCACTGGCGAATTTTCATAAATAACGACACCCGCCTGCCGAGCTGCCCGTGCTAAGCCCAACGCATAATTTAAAGGATGCAAATGAGCAGATTGCTTATTTAAAATGCCACCATAAAAATCCTCTGAACCTATTTCATGGCGAATCACAGCCTTATCTAAAAACTGGATAGCTTGATAGTGATAATCGCGCTGCAACTTTTCTACATAAGCCTGATACTCCGCAACAAAGCGTTGCCGATGAGTAGCGTGAATAATGCCCTCTTGCCAGTCACAATCTATTTGATAGGTCTTTATCAAATCATGACACAGTTGTACAGCCTCTTGTGTCATGTCCCACAAACAATGAGCCATTTCATTGCCAAAGTTTTTTTCCAGCTCAAATTGATCCTGATTTAAGCCATGCCCCACTTGCCCTCCATTACGCCCGGAAGCCCCCCAACCGACACGATGAGCTTCCAGCACAATAACTTTGTATCCCTGCTGCGCCAGATGTAGCGCAGCCGATAGTCCTGTATAACCTGCACCAATAATGCAAACATCTGCTGTTTCAGCGTTTTGTAAAGAAGGAAAAGGAGGCAGGTGATGAGCTGTCGCAGTATACCAAGAATTAGGTGGGTATTGACCAGCTTGGTCATTGCTGTAAAGAAAACTGTGCTTGGACATTGTAGATTTAGGCAATTGCAAATTTTATCGGGAAAAACACTTCCCCCCTAACCCAATAAAGAGACAGGGGGAAATAATGAAAACTTATAAGTAAGCCTTCTCTTGTGCCTGGGCATAAGTTTGATCCAGCGTTTTCGTCGCCTTATCAATTAACTCATCCACTTCAGCATGGCTGATGACTAATGGGGGCGAAATAATCATCGTATCACCCACATGGCGCATTACCAGTCCATTGGCAAAACTATTTTCACGCCCCATTAGACCCACCGTGCCTTTTTCGACAGGAAATGGCTTACGCGTGCTTTTATCAGAAGTCATTTCCAGACCGCCGATTAAACCCACCATGCGTGCCTCACCTACCAATGGATGTTCGCCTAGCTTTAGCCAACGTTCCTGCATATAAGGGCCAATATCGTCGCGTACCCTTTCCACCAACTGTTCGCGCTCTAAAATATCCATGACTGTTAGGGCGGCAGCACAGGCCGCAGGATGCGCAGAGTAAGTATAGCCGTGAAAAAACTCACCACTGTTTGCAATCACTTCAGCAACGTGATCAGCGACCAATACGCCACCCATCGGTAAATAGCCGGACGTTAGCCCTTTGGCAATCGTCATTAAATCAGGCTCAATACCAAAATATTGCGAACCAAACCATTCGCCGGTACGCCCGAAGCCAGTAATTACTTCGTCCGCAATGAGCAATATATTGTATTTGCGACAAATTCGTTGGATTTCTGGCCAGTAGCTCGCCGGAGGAATCACGACACCTCCAGCACCTTGGATCGGTTCACCAATAAACGCAGCCACTTTATCTACACCTAATTCAAGTATGGTTTGTTCCAGCTCTTGGGCACGTTGCAAACCAAAGGCTTCTGGCGATAGATCACCGCCTTCGCTATACCAGTGCGGCTGATTAATATGCACAATCCCCGGAATCGGTAAACCACCTTGGGCGTGCATCACCGCCATTCCCCCTAAGCTAGCACCCGCTACAGTAGAACCATGATAAGCATTCTTGCGGGCAATAATAACTTGCTTATCAGGCTGTCCTTGGACAGCCCAATAATGGCGTACCATGCGCAAAATACTATCGTTAGCATCAGAACCTGAGCCTGTAAAAAACACATGATTGATATGAGCAGGGGCTAAGTCTGCCAAGCGGTTTGCCAACTTTAATGCAGGTGAATGGCTAGTCTGAAAGAAGGTATTGTAATAAGGCAATTCACGCATTTGTGCCGCCACTGCTTCTACAATTTCCTCCCGACCATAACCCACCCCCACACACCATAAACCCGCCATACCATCCAGTATTTTATTACCGTCAATGTCATAAATATAAACACCATCGGCTTTACTAATAATGCGAGAACCCTTGCGATTCAATTGAGCTGTATCTGTGAATGGGTGGATATGATGCGCTGCATCCAGTTGTTGCTCGGGACTAAGCATGAGACCTCCTCTATTATGTGGCTTAAGTGCTTTTAGACAGTTAACAATAAGTGCTCACGCTCCCAAGGACTGACCACTTCCATATACTCTTCAAATTCAAACGCTTTTAGCGCCTTATACACGTTGGAAAACTGCTTGCCCAGTATTTCCTGCAATTCATCGCACTCATCAAAAGCGACCACAGCTTCTTGCAAACCACGGGGCAAACCATAGTTGGCATCGTGTGCATTACCTTTGAATTCTGCATCGGGACGAATCTTGCGTGTCATCCCCAAATACCCCGTCGCCAAACTGGCCGCAATCGCCAAGTAAGGATTAGTGTCCATACCTGCAATGCGATTTTCCACCCGACGAGCATCGGGGCTGCTACGTGGTACACGCAAACCGGCAGAACGATTATCAGTTGACCATTCCAAATTAATGGGCGCTGCATCTCCAGGCATGAGACGACGGAAAGAATTAACATAAGGTGCCATAATACAAGTAGCTGCACCTAAATAAGCTTGCTGACCACCAATAAAGAAATTAAATAACTCGGAAGGCTTACCTTTTTCATTGCTGAAAATATTCATGCCGGTTTTAAGATCGACCACACTTTGATGGATGTGCATGGCACTGCCAGGTTGGTGCTCCATAGGCTTAGCCATAAAAGTAGCATAACAATCGCGGCGCATAGCCGCTTCACGAATCAGACGCTTGAAAATAAACACATGATCTGCCAATTGCAAAGGGTCACCGTGCATGAGATTAATTTCCAACTGTGCAGGGCCGCCCTCCTGGATGATGGTATTGATTTCAAGCCCCTGTGCTTCAGCGAACTTATAGATGTCTTCAATAATGATTTCATACTCATCAATCGCCATCATCGAGAAAGCCTGTCGTCCAACACTCTGACGGCCAGAACGACCTATCGGCGGTTTTAACGGAATATTAGGATCGAGGTTGCGCTCAGTCAGATAAAACTCCAGCTCAGGTGCAACGATGGGCTTCCAACCTTGCTCCGCATAATAGTGTAGGACGCGCTTCAGCACATTGCGGGGAGCCAAACTAACCGGATCGCCATTTTGGTAATGTAAGTCATGAATCACCATCAAACTGGGGTGGCGTGCCCAAGGCAGTGCTCTCAAAGTGCTTAAATCAGAAACTAAACGCAGATCAGTTTCTGTTGCGTAATCGTCTGAGTCATAATCAAAATATTTGCCGGTTATACTCTGGAAGAAAATACTGAAGGGCAAAAAAGTGGGTTGCAGATCAGCAAAGCGAGAAGCTGGCATAGCCTTACCACGTACGACTCCGTGCGTATCAGGGACAACACACTCTACTTCATCAATTTGGTAATGCTTAATGAGTTGCTTCAGTTCTTCCTGGGAATTAGAACGCATGGCAATATAAAAATCTTGCTCGCTCATAAAGTATCCTTTTCCAGGAGGGTTATTATAATCACTAACCTAATGTTTAGACTTTTCAGGTGTGATCACATTTTGTGGTGGACTTTTTAAAAAGTCAATCTAGCGCTAACACAGTGGCTGAAATAAAAAAGCCTAAGTCCCCCACTGATCAGAATATCCTACACGCATAGCAGCTAACGCTTTACAAAAGTCGTGATCACATTGATTGACAGTCATCCAAGCTTAATGCAAGATAATTTTACCTCGGGACTATAGTTCCGACTACTTGGCTGTCAAAGCCACTCACTACTATCCACACACAGCCACTGTATATTGGAGGCCGCCGCATGAAATTACCTCAAGCCTTGGTTAAGAGTTTTGCCATTTCGGCTTTGTCCCTTGCTACCATCCTAGCCGTGCCGCAAGCAAGTGCGACAGATCGCACTTTGAATATCTATAACTGGTCAGATTACATTGATGACTCGGTGATTGAGGATTTTGAAAAATCCACTGGCATTAATATTAACTATGATGTGTTTGACTCTAATGAAGTGTTAGAAACCAAGCTTCTGGCGGGCTCTTCTGGCTATGATTTGGT
>PDPH01000024.1 GCA_002747435.1 Pseudomonadota bacterium | reverse complement strand
TGAGCAGCTTAGAGCCGGTATTCACCTTAAAGAAGCGGTTATCAATGCCAGCGCGGTGCGGACTAAACCGATTATTCTGACCGCCCTTGCCGCAATGGTAGGCGCTTTTTTTATACTGGATGATCCTATTTTTGGGGGCTTGGCGGTTTCACTGATCTTTGGCATATTGGTGTCAACCTTATTGACGCTGGTACTGATTCCCATTATGTATTACATGTATGCCAAACGGCGTGTTCAAGCAATCAGGGAGTTAACAGCCTGAAGAATAGAGATCGATGGTGTTGCTGCATATTACCGCATCACTGACTGGTAATTTGCTAATATATTAATTGCTCGGGACTCCCTGACGCTTTGGTTTGCGGAGTCCCAAGTGTAGTGTCAAAGAGCAGGGCTATTCTGACACGCTTTCTAGTAAATAAACGAACCTTATTTCATGGATAGCCAAAATTATGATTAAAACACAAAGTGTGAGCAATACCTTATATATTCCCTTGATAGGGAATATATATACATCGAAAAACTTCCAAGAGCTATTGTTTGATGAAAAGGCGCTTGAGCTAGAGCAAGCCATACCTCAAAATAATATCAGCAAAATAAACAATGAGTATTATTATCTGGCATCTGCTTCAAGATATTACAATATGGATTTAGAAACAAAAGATTTTATTAAAAAACATCAAAAATGTAATATAATTAATATTGGTGCAGGCTTAGATACTTCTTATTACAGGATTAAAAGCAATACAGCAACTTTTTACGAAATTGATCTACCTCCTGTTATTGCAGAAAGAGCTAGGTTAATGCCAGCACAAGAAAACGATATTTACATTGAAGGTTCTTTTTTAGATGTCGATGAGTGGATCAAAGATATAAAAGATAAAAATCTTCCAACTTTATTAATTATCTCGGGTGTTTTCTATTACTTTAAAAAAGAAGAGATTGATGAATTTTTTCTTAAAATAAAAAATAAATTCAGCTTGCTAGAAGCCGTTTTCGACTGTACCAATCAATTAGCCCTAAAAATATCAAACAGATATGTGAAAAAGACAGGAAATAAAAATGCTCCCATGTATTTTTATATCAACAGTATCGATGCTTATTTGAAGCATCTCGATCTTGATATAAAGTTAGTAAAAGAATATATGATGTATCATTATTCGAGAAAAATATTAAAAAAAGCTTCCTTCGTTACTAAAGTAAATATGACTATTTCAGATTTATTTAAAATGGTCAAAATTGAGCACATAAAAATAAATTAAAACGTCCATAAAAATTCGTTTCACGGCACTCATTACTATTTGCTGGTAAAGTTATCTTTTATGTGTAGAGCAAACTGACATTTATCAAGAAGTGGGTGAAATTATGATGAAAGAAAAGGTAAAACTGACGGGTATCCCTAAAACCTTGCTTATACCCTTGAGAGCAAGATATTTAGAAACGAAGAAACAAAATGGAATTATAGATGATCCCAAGACAGTGGAAATATTGGATCAAATAGAATATGATTTCACTGGAGAAAACAAAAATGATGTTTCTGTAGGTTCACAACTTGGAGTAGCCATCCGTACAGAGATATTAGACGAAGGGGTAGGTAAGTTTATTGAAAAAAATCCGCACGGTGTTGTTGTAAATCTTGGTTGTGGTCTTGATACTCGTTTTCATAGAATTGATAATGGCAGCGTCTTTTGGTACGATCTTGATGTTCCTGAAGCGATTGAGTTAAGGAAAAAATTTTTTGATGAAACGGACAGATTCAAGTTTATTTCAAAATCAGTAACAGATTTCTCTTGGTTGGAATTATTACCCAAAGATAAACCTATTCTTTTTGTTGCGGAAGGTTTATTTATGTATTTTGAAGAAAGTGAAATAAGAGAAATTTTTGCTAAAATAAGAGAGGTTTATCCTAGCTCAGAAGTACTATTTGAAGCAATGTCGCCTTATATGGCAAAAAATACAGAAAAACACCCTGATATGAAAGGACATAGTGCGAAATTCAAGTGGGGCATAAAGACAGGATCAGATCTAGAAGATTGGAATCAAGGCATAAATTTTATTGAAGAGTGGTATTATTTTGATAGACACAGAGAAAAACATCCTTTTATTTTCAAGTTGTTGTCTTTAATCCCTGCTTTCAGAACAGGAATGAAAATAGTGCATATCAGTTTTAATAAAACCACATAATAAGTCGTTTAACTTGGCTCTATTTATTGGCCGGTGAACTCACTGTGGCATTGCTGCATATATCAACCCCTCTATCTTCATGTAATTAATAAGAAACATCAGGACAGGATGGATGGTGTAAGATGACTTGGTTTTGCGACACGCCGGGTCATTCAAGTGTACCTGTCGCGCTAAAGGAGTGTTATGAACAAACTAGCTTTTTTTGTAACTGTTGTGAGCTTGGCAGTTGTCACACTAGTAGCAAATCCCAGTTTCGCTGAAAACAAGCCGGTGGTTGTCTCGTCCAAGATTGATACTGAAGGTACTTTGCTGGGCAATATGATTATGCTCAGTCTGGAAGCCAATGGCATTCCGGTACGGGATAAATTGTCTCTGGGAGGACTGCCGATTGTACGTAAGGCATTGATTGCGGGTGAAGTGGATATTCTACCCGAGTACACTGGCAATGGTGCTTATTTATTTGAAAATCAGCAAGATGCACCAGAGTGGAAAAACCTTGAACAAGGTTGGGAGCGAGTTAAACAATTGGATTATGAGGTGAATAAATTAGTTTGGTTGAAGCCTGCCCAAGCTAATAATACCTATGCTTTAGGGGTGCGTTCCGATGTGGCTGAGCCTAATCAACTCAAAACTATGTCTGATTTTGGCAAATGGGTAGCAGGTGGGGGCGATGTCAAATTAATTGCCTCTCAAGAGTTTGTCAATTTTGCGGGGGCTTTACCCGAGTTTGAAAAAGTTTACGAATTTAAAATGAAGCCTGAGCAGATGATTGTGGTCGCAGGTGGTGATACAGCCAATACTATTAAAGCTGCCGCCGCACAAACTAATGGCGTGAATACAGCGATGGTCTATGGTACAGATGGTGCCATTGAGCCAGCAGGTCTGGTGGTCATGGAAGATGATAAACAAACTCAAATGGTTTATTCACCTGCTCCAGTAGTACGTGAAGCTGTATTAGAAGTTTATCCACAAATTGAAGCAATTTTAGCGCCTGTGTTTGATTCGCTAGATGCACCTACCTTGCGTGTTTTGAATGCGCGTATACAAGTTGATGGCGAAATGTCCAAAGCAGTGGCTAAATCTTATCTGAAAGAAAAAGGCTTTATCGAGTAAGCATCACTACGATTCAATATTCAAAATCTACTGAATTTTCTCCCTTATGAAAAGGGCGAAAGCGCTTGCTGTTGCTTGGCGGCTTGCTTAAGCTGTCATATTCAGAACAGGGGGCTGTAATGATTGCCAAACCCGTAAAACGTGTCGATCCTGTCGCTTTGCTGTTTTTTATTCTTAGTTTTATTAGTGTGTTCAGTTTCGCTTTTATTAATGTTAAACCAAATCGTATCGCTGCGGGTGAGGGCAAGTTTATTAGTGATTTGCTGGATCAGCCTATTATTTACTTATTGATATTGAGCTTTGTCGTGTGGGCGTTTGTGAATATGTTTGCCTCACACAGCAAGTTAGTACGCTTTTTCTCAGCTAATACGGTTCTATTTTGTTTGATTCTTGCTGTGGGTCTGACGGCTACGCACTTTGCCATTAAACCAGCCGTGCGTGTCACACCTTCCACCTGTTTTTGGGTGGTATTCAGTGTTTTTTGTTTGTCTATAACCGATGCTTTGGTACGTTTTAAGCTGCGTCCTTGGCAAAGAATCGCTTATTTATTGGGCTATCTATTAGCGGGCTTTGCTGTATTGAGTTCTGGTTTATTAGACAAGCTGGCTGTTATGCAGGAGTTTCATGCGCGAACTGAGCAATTCTGGATAGAAGGGTTGCGCCATTTACAGCTAAGTTTGGGTTCTTTGTTGATTGCTTTATTACTCGGTTTGCCTTTGGGTATTGGATGCTTTCAAGTACCTAGAATGCGTAATATTGTCTTACAGACATTAAGTCTGGTTCAAACCATCCCCAGTCTTGCTTTATTTGGCTTGCTCATGGCGCCTTTAGCTTGGTTGGCCGCCCATAGTGATTGGGCGCAAGCTATGGGTATTCGTGGGATTGGTGTTGCTCCGGCTTTGATTGCACTCATTATGTATAGCCTTTTACCTATAGTGGCTAATACGGTGGTTGGTTTGGAAAATGTATCACCTGCGGTGCGCGAGGCAGCGAAAGGTATGGGTTTAACCCAATTACAGCGCTTGTTTCAGGTTGAATTGCCACTGGCTTTGCCGGTGATTCTAACAGGTATAAGGATTGTACTAGTACAGACGATGGGTTTGGTCACTGTAGCGGCATTAGTGGGGGGCGGTGGTTTTGGAACTTTTGTGTTTCAAGGCTTGGGACAAACCTCTACCGATCTTATTTTATTAGGTGCTTTGCCGACGGTGTTTTTAGCTTTTGTGGCTGCTATTGTGCTGGATGCCTTGGTTGCTAGTCTGAATAAAGCTTGGGAGAATTCCTCATGAGTATGATTTCAATTCGTCATGTTTCCAAGCGTTATGACAGTGTGACGGTGGTAGATAAAGTCAGTCTGGAGATTGAGAAAGGCAGTATTACTGCAATTGTTGGTACTTCAGGTTCGGGTAAATCAACTTTGTTGCGCATGATTAATCGCTTGACTGCAATGAGTGAAGGCGAAATCTGGATTGATGGCAAAAATATTATGCGTCAAGCAGTTAACACCTTGCGGCGTGGTATCGGCTATGTCATACAGGGACATGGTTTATTCCCGCATCGCACAGTGGCACAAAATATCGCCACCGTACCAAGTTTACTGGGCTGGAGCAAAGCTGAGATTGACACTCGGGTCAATGAACTACTAAAGCTGTTTCACCTAGAGCCTTCCCATTATGCCCACAAATTTCCGCATCAATTATCTGGCGGTCAACAACAACGGGTGGGTGTTGCCAGAGCACTAGCGGCGCGGCCACAAGTCTTATTAATGGATGAGCCTTTTGGAGCACTTGATCCAGTTATTCGCACTAAAGCACAAGAAGATCTACTCGCTATTCAACAGCAATTTGCTATTAGCATTTTATTGGTCACGCATGACATGGATGAAGCTTTCTTATTGGGTGATCGTATTGCGGTTATGGATAAAGGCAGCCTGATTCAATACAGCCGTCCTCGGGATATTCTGTTAAAACCGGCGAATGATTTTATTGTGCAATTGACAGGTACTTCTGAGCGAGCTTTGAAATTAATGTCTTTGTATCAAGTGCAAGATTACCTTGATTCTGCTCAAACGGACTCGCCAATCTCCCTTTCTCATACCACTTCGCTACGTGAAGCCTTGTCTACCTTAACTTGGCAAGGAGAGACAGTAGCCAAAGTAGTGAATGCGCAAGGAGAAAACATCGGCACTATTCACCTACAGCAAATTCTGGCAGCGGGGCAAGCCAAGTGAAACGTTTAAGTTTCTTAGCTTGGTTATTCCGCGCCTTTTTATTACTACTGTTTGGGGTGCTGGTGTTTAAAACAGAGTGGCTCAAGCGTTGTTTTGAGCCTTTGGCACGTTCGGGTGAGCCGGTGATTTACAGTCAGGACAGTATGAGTTCACTGACGCTACAACATTTAGAATTGGTATTAATGTCTTTGCTCATTAGTGCTGTGCTGGGCATTGCGGCGGGGGTTTTTGTGACTCGCCCTAGTGGGCGAGCTTTTTTGCCCTTATCTCGTGCGATTGTCAATATGGGGCAAACTTTTCCACCTGTCGCGGTATTGGCTTTGGCCGTTACGGTCGTCGGTTTTGGTCTATATCCAGCACTGATTGCTTTGGCTTTGTATGGTCTATTGCCCATTTTTGAAAATACGGTGGCTGGTTTAAGCAATGTGAATCGTGCAGTGCTTGAGGCGGCTGATGGTATGGGTATGTCCAGCCAGCAGCGTTTGTGGAATGTGGAGTTACCCTTGTCCATGCCATTATTGGTGGAAGGTATTAAGGTGGCGACGGCTATTAATATAGGTACGGCTACCATTGGTTCAACCGTAGCAAGCAAGTGTTTGGGTGAGGTCATTATTGCTGGTTTGTTAGTCAATAATATGGCTTATGTCTTACAAGGTGGTTTGATTGTAGGTTTAATGGCAATTTTGATCTATGACGCTTTAAATTTATTTCAGGCTTATTTGGCAAAGCGTACTGGTACACAGTAGTTCTTTTAAGCCAGCTTGACGATGTGTGCTGTATTCATCGAAAAATACCTAAAAGCGTTCCAGCTCAGGAAAAGCTAATTGACCCTGATGGACATGCATAGCACCAAACTCCGCACAGCGGTGTAGGGTAGGGATGGCTTTTTCTGGATTAAGCAGACGTAGCGGATCAAATGCTGCTTTAATCGCATGAAATTGGGTCAACTCTAAACGATTAAACTGAGTACACATTTGATTGATTTTTTCCATGCCTACGCCATGTTCCCCGGTAATAGTGCCACCGACTTGCACACACAGCTCCAATATTTTGCTGCCAAATTGCTCTGCGCGATGTAGCTCATCTGCCTGATTCGCATCAAATAAAATCAGTGGGTGTAAATTACCATCGCCTGCATGAAAGACATTGGCAACACGCAGTCCAAATTCTGCTGACATCGCTTGCATGGTTTGGAGCACTTCGGGTAAGCGTTTACGAGGAATGGTACCATCCATGCAATAATAATCTGGCGAAATGCGCCCTACCGCCGGAAAAGCGGATTTACGTCCTTTCCAAAAAATCATGCGTTCTTGTTCATCTTTCGCTATCCGCACCTCAGTTGCACCGCTTTGTAGCAGGATGTGGCGAACCTCTTTAGTTTGTTCGGACAACTCTGCATTCACACCATCTAGCTCACATAATAAAATGGCTGCTGCATCCAGTGGATAATCTGCTTTTACAAAAGCTTCTGCGGCTAAAATAGCAGGCTTGTCCATCATTTCCAAACCTGCGGGAATAATACCAGCCGCTATAATATTGCCTACAGCTTCTCCTGCTTTGACGACATCGGCAAACGCAGCCAGTAAAACTTGAGCACCTTCTGGCTTAGGTAATAATTTGACCGTAATTTCCACCATAATGCCCAATAAACCTTCCGAACCATTCATTAAAGCCAGCATGTCATAACCAGGGCTATCCAGTGCTTGTGAGCCGATGGTGAGTAATTCTCCTTCAACGGTGACCAGCTTGATTTGCAGAACATTATGCACAGTCAGGCCATATTTTAAGCAATGCACACCACCTGAATTTTCCGCTACATTACCGCCAATGGTACAGGCAATTTGTGAGGAAGGATCAGGCGCATAATACAAGCCTAAAGCGTCAACAGCTTGGGAAATCGCTAAATTGCGAACGCCCGGCTGTACTCTGGCGGAGCGATTCTGTAAGTTAATTTCCAGTATCTGATTGAATTTTGTCAAACTGAGCAATAAACCTTCTGCATGTGGTAAAGCACCGCCTGATAAGCCAGTACCTGCACCACGTGCTACGACCGGCACTTGCAAACGGTGACAAATACGCATAATGCCTTGTACTTGCTCAATGGTTTCTGGCAAGGCTACCAGCAAAGGCGTTTGGCGATACACCGATAAGCCGTCGCACTCATAGGGCGCTAGTTCTTCGGGGCGACTTAGAAACAAGTGAGCGGGTAATTCTGCTTGTAAAGCTTGTAATAAGTGGACTGTGGGTAGTGTCATGGTCATGCTAAATCTCTGCTCGTTCAGATAGGCTACTTTGCCGTTTGTCCGGGAAATCAACCCTTTTCCTCTAAAGTCTCTCCCGTAGCAATATTAACTCTGGATTAATAACAGATGCTACTCAGGATAGCATCTATTCACTTTGCGGAGATGCCATGAAAAGATACCGTATTGCTGCTGTTGTATCCGGTGCATTAATGGGAATGGCCAGCCAAGCACATGCCCAAGTACATGCTCTAAATGATCAACCTTTCCCGGCTGCTTCTCAGTACCGTTATGACCATAACAATGCTCCAGCCGCTCAATTACCGGCGCCACAGCCACTTGCCAAACCAACAGTGCCTTCGGTGCCTGTTTCTGCTGGCCTGCGTATTATACCTGAATCAGGTAATCCCAAAGCAGCAGTTAACCCGGTTGCACTTGAAGAAGGTGCGTCGGGAGAAGCTGGACAAGCAAAATTTAAAATGGCTGCTTATGTTAAGCCTAAGCCCAGATTGCATAAGCCGGTTGCACCTATTGTATGGCGTCCGGTGGATACAGCTATTAGTGCCACCCCTTACAAGCCGGCTTCTGCCCCCGGACAGCCCACTTGGCGACAGCGAACAGCTAATCAACCATTAGCACAGCAGAAAAAACAAGCCGCAGCCGAACGCAAGCGTGCCTTGAGATTGCAACAGCAAGCAAAGCAAGCCAGCAAACAAGCGGCTATACAACGCGAGCGCGCCTTGCAACTACAAAAGCAAGCCAATCAGGCCAATAAGCGGGCATTGATGCGTCAGCAATTAGTCATGGCTGAGCAACAGCGCGTCAAGCAGTTACAAAAACAAGCTGCACAACTCAGGCGACAAAACCTGTTAAAACAGCGGCAACAACGCCTCGCCTTGCTAAAAAAACAACGGCAACAGCAGCGTTTGAAACAACAAGCCCAACAGCAGGCGCGTCAGCAACAATTGCGTCGTCAGGCTCAATGGCGTATCCGACAGCAAAGACAACAACCAACTGGCAGCCAGCCAAGTAGCCGCGTTGTAACGCATCCACAGGCTTCTCGCCAAGCCAGCCAAGCTAAAATTTGGTATCAGCCCAAGATACCTGCACATTATCAACCAATGCGGCACATCCCGCAGCAGCCTATGTGGTATAGTCCTAAAGTACCGGCGAAGTATCAGGGCACTTTGTCAGGCACTCAAAAAGGCGGCTCAAGTGCGGAGCAACAGGCACGGCAATTATTGGCACAACAACGTGCACACCGGCAGCAAATGCTTGCTTTACGGCAACAGCAAGCTACCCGGACAGTGCCTGTACAAGGTGTCGCAGGTCGAGTAGCGCCCGCGCAATCCCACTCAGCGCAACAAGCACAACAACGTGCTCAACAGCAACGCTTGCTACAGCAAAGACGAGTTCAACAACAGCGTCTTCAGCGACAACGTCTGCAACAGCAAAGGCAGCGTCAAGCACAGCAACGCGCCCAACAACAGCGTTTACAACAGCAAAGACAAGGCCAAACACAGCAACATGCACGCCAGCAAGCAGGACGTACAGCAGTAACTCCCGCTCAGAGTGGCGCGACCCGCGCACAACAGGCACAGCTAAGCCAATTGCAACAACAGCAATTATTATTAATGCAGGCTATGCAGCAAAACAATATGTATAACACGCTGGCAGGCGCTATTCGTGATCAGGGGGCTATGCACGTGCGCAATATTAATGAAATGTCCGCGATTCAAGGTTGTGCCATTACCGGAAATTGTCGTGTGGTCAGACGCTGAGTTTGGTCGCTATTGGTTTGCTAGCCTGCTCGGATCAAGCAGTAGAATCAGTGGATGTGGCGCAGCGAGCGCAAAAAATGCAGGAAACACCCGTGTTAAGCCCTGCGTTGAGCCAAGAGCAGCAACAGCAATGGCAGGAACTACAAGCCTTGCAACTACAATATATGCTGACCTTACAAGCTATGCAGCAAAAGCAAATGATGGGCGACATGGTGATGGATATTATGCGGGGCAACGGTGAACGTATTACATGCGCTATAGAGACACAGAGCAAGATTAATGCTTGCTCTATTGCGGGTAATTGTGAAGTAATCTTTGTGCCTGAGTTTAAATAATCAAGCTCAAACACTACCTGCTGCTCAAACGAAATGCTTTAGCAGCAGGCAGTGTCTGCGTGTATTAGACGAAAGCTAAGGTTCAAGCGTAAATGACTGGTTAGCGGGTGATATTTCACTCGCGTCGCCAAGTTGTTGTGCCTGCTTTATCTTCCAGCACTATTCCTTGTGCTTTCAGCTCCTCACGAATACGATCAGAAGCAGCCCACTCCTTATTGGCTCGCGCTTGCAAACGTTCTTGTACCTTGGCTTCAATGTCAGCATCACATAGATTGCCTTTATTATGGCCTTTGAACCAGTCTTCAGCATTGCTTTCCAACAAGCCAAGGTAGGCGCTTAGTTGTTGTAATAATGCCCCTAGTTTGGCGGCTTCGTTTACTTGTTGTTCGCCGCGTAGACGATTGGTTTCCCGCGCCAGATCAAACAAAACAGCAATCGCTCCGGCCGTATTAAAATCATCGCTCATAGCTGCGTGGAAGCGCTGTTCATAAGGTGTGTTCGGTGTTGCGGCTGCTTTAGGTAAATCGCGTAAAGCGGTATATAAGCGTGTCAAGGCTGCCCGTGCCGCATCAAGCTGTTCTGTACTGTAGTTCAGTGGGCTGCGGTAATGACTATTGAGCATAAAGAAGCGGATTTCTTCAGCTTTATACTGTTGTAATACTTCGCGTATGCTAAAGAAGTTGTTCAACGACTTGGACATCTTCTCGTCATTGATGCGAATAAAGCCATTGTGCATCCAATAATTCACATAGTTGTGTCCGCTGCAAGCTTCGCTTTGTGCAATTTCATTTTCGTGATGCGGGAATTGCAAATCTTGCCCACCACCGTGAATATCAAAATGATTACCTAATAGCTGCATAGACATGGCCGAGCATTCAATATGCCAACCAGGGCGGCCTTTGCCCCAAGGCGAGTCCCAAGACGGCTCATCGGGTTTGGCTGCTTTCCATAGCACAAAGTCCAAAGGGTCATCTTTGACTTCATCCACTGCAATGCGCTCACCGGCACGTAAGTCTTCCAGCTTACGTCCAGACAATTTGCCATAATCAGTAAATTTGGAAACATCGTAATAGACATCACCATTGCTGCCCACATAAGCGTAGGATTTGTCAATCAGTGTTTGAATCAGTGTCAACATATCCTCAATATGACTCGTGGCACGCGGCTCATAGGTGGGTGGCAAAATACCTAAAGTGTGCGCATCTTCGTGCATGGCATCAATAAAACGCTGCGTCACGGCTGTAAAAGGCTCTGCGTTCTCATTGGCGCGCTTGATAATCTTATCGTCAATATCAGTAATATTACGCACATAAGTCACTTCATAGCCTGCCGCTTGTAAATAGCGGTACACCATGTCAAATACCACCATAACCCGAGCATGTCCGAGGTGACAGTAGTCATACACCGTCATACCGCACACATACATGCGCACCTTGCCAGGCTCTATGGGTGTAAAAGACTCTTTGCGATTACTCAAGCTGTTATAAATGGTCAACATAGGTGTAGTTCCTGGGCTAGATAATGGCGTTGGAGTGTGTTTTTGCCGGTTTAGCTTTAGTCTACCAGCTTGCTCAAAATAGCTGCGCCGTGACTTAAGGTTTTATGTACTGGACAGCGATCGGCTATTTCTAATAAGCGTTGGCGTTGTTCCTGAGTGAGGTCGCCGACTAGGGTTATATCACGTTCAAATACGCTTTGTTTATTGCTGTCGCGGCTATGGCGCAGATGGACAATTGTATCTTCCAAAGGCCATTTTTTGCGGTCAGCATACATGCGCAAGGTTATAGCAGTGCAAGCACCCAAAGCCGCCTTCAGGTACTGATAAGGTGTAGGTCCCAAATCTTCACCACCTAAAGGTACGGGCTCATCGGCCACCATTTCATGATCCCCTGCTTTAATATCGCAGGTATAGCCTTGCTTGTTTCTCAAACGGACAACAACACCATGCGGGTCTGTGTAGTTACTCATCTTTTTCTCTCTAGTCAATAAGGCAGCAATATAGCTTGGATGGTAGCGGAAAGGCGAGTCTCCTGCTAGGGTTTAGCATAGCCTATTAGGGAGAAAAACAATCATGTCGATGATAAACAAGGGCTTTCTATCGATAGGGTTATTACTTTGGGTGCTGAGCGGCTTAAGCGCTTGTACCTCAGCTAAAGTCATGCCCGGTAAACAAGCGCGCGAACCTCAATTAATTCAATCGCCAGTGTTTCAGGCTAGCGATGGTACGGATTTATATGCACGCGCTTGGCTACCAAAGAAGCAGCCAAAAGCAGTGATTTTACTATTACATGGTTTCAATGAATACAGCGGTGCGTTTGATGAAGTAGGGCAAAGCCTTGCCCAAAAAGGTATCGCTGTCTGGGCGTATGACCAACGTGGTTTTGGGCATTCGGCCTATCGTGGTTTGTGGTCGAGTGCGGAGCAAATGGCACAGGATGCGGCTGAAATGGCAAAGCTATTAATGCAGCAATATCCTCAGCAATCCGTTTATTTACTGGGAACTTCTATGGGCGGCGCGGTGGCTTTGCTGGCGGCTAATAAACTAGCTGAGGCTGAAGCTATTAGCAATAGCCTCCCTAGCAATACAACGCAAGCTCCTGTTGCTGGTGTTATTTTATCTGCACCTGCTGTATGGACAAGTGCTACCCAGCCTTTTTATCAACGCTGGGCTTTAGAAATAGCGCTCAAGTTTGTACCCGGTTGGGCACCGACGGGTGAAAGTTTAGGAATCCGTCCTACTGATAATGTGGCCTTACAACGCAAAATCTGGAGTGACCCTTGGATGATACGGGAAGGCTCACGTATGGATACAGTGGCAGGTTTAGTGGATTTAATGAATAAGGCATTTGCCGCAGCAGACCAGTTAAAAGTCCCGGTTTTGCTTTTATATGGCGATAAAGATGAATTAACTCCCCCAGAGCCGATTGATCGGCTTTGGGAACGTTTACCGAAAACACAGTCAGCAACACAACAAAAGCGTTATTCGCAAGGTTGGCACATGCTGATGCGCGATTTACAGGGCGAAACCGTTTTGCAAGATATTGCCGCTTGGGTGTTATCAATTCGTGGGTAACGCGGTTCAGTAATGATATTAGTCGCTGAATGGGAATCGCTAAAAACCTACTTTTGCTATTCGATGGAAACGATAAATGGTATTTGAGTTTGCATTTAAAGTCGTATTGCAGCGAAACTTGCTGTATTAATGTAGCGTTTTAAAAAAATGGGTTTTTTATCCCCAGTATTTTACTCATCATTTGTTGTTATTCTTTATTGGTATTGACTTGCTTCTTGTATTAGAATAGCGGCTGCTAAATTAACGTTTAATCTCAAAGAGGAATTATTATGAAGCAATTATTCAAGCAAACCATTGTTGCCTGTGCATTAGCGCTTTCAGCTTTTTCAACATTAGCAGCCGATTTTACCCTAAAAGTTCAATCATCTGACCCGTCGGGTGATAAGAATTTCCAAGTGCAAAAAGAGTGGGTTGAAAAACTCAAAAAAGATTCTGATGGCCGCTTGGAAATTGAATTATTACCGGTTGGCAGTATTGTTAAACATACCGAAACCTTGGATGCCATCAAAACCGGTATTATTGACGGGCACTTAACCGCGACTGGTTATTTTTCTGGTAAAGATCCAGCGTTCGGTTTAATCGGTAATATGGTCGGTGCTTGGTCCGATACTTCACAATTACTCGATTATATGAATAACGGTGGTGGCAATGCGTTACTCACGGAATTATACAAACCTTATGGTATTAAATTTGTCGGTGCATCAACGACTGGGGTTGAATCTTTTGTTTCTAAAAAACCGCTTGACGGTGTTGCTGACTTAAAAGGCTTGAAATTACGTGCCCCTGAAGGTTTGGTACAACAAGTTTTCGCCGCTGCTGGAGCAGCACCGGTTAATTTACCGGGTTCAGAGGTGTATACCGGCTTAAGTAAAGGCGTGATTGATGCGGCGGATTACACCGTGTTCTCAACTAACCACAGTGCAGGCTTAAATGACATTGCGCCACACCCAGTGCAACCAGGCTTTCACTCATTACCGTTGATTGATATGTCAATCAGTCAGAAAAAATGGGAGGCTTTGCCAAAAGATTTACAAGATTTGTTAGCACAATCAGTGAAAGACTTAGCGGTAAATATTACTACGCAATTAAAAGAAGCAGATAATAAAGCAGTTGAAGAAGCCAAGAAAAATCCAAAAATTACCATTCACGATTGGTCACCGGATGAACGTAAAAAGTTCCGTGCTATTGCACAAAGCCAGTGGGAAGTGTTTGCTAAGCGTTCTCCCAATGCCCAAAAAGTCTATGATTCAGTTACCAGCTATCTAAAAGATAAAGGTTTATTGTAATTGTTATCTTAGTAAAAAAATGCAGGGGGACGAGATGATCTTTGTCTCCCTCTATTTCGTATGAAAACGAGAATAACGGTTATGGTAGAAAATAAAGCAGTCCAAACTCGATTGGATAAATTAATTGCGTGGTTAGGCGAGAAATTAAGTTTAATCTTTCTCTTTATTGTCGTGATTTCTTTTTATGAAGTATTTATGCGTTATGCCTTTAATGCCCCGACGATTTGGGTACATGAAACGGCAGCCTTTTTAGGAGGTGGCTTATTTGTTTTTGGCGGTTCTTATGCCTTGGCAACTGATAAACACGTTAGGGTTGTTTTGTTTTATGATAATGTTCGCCCTAAAACAAAGGCTTATCTGAATATTTTTCATCATATTATGGGTGTTATTTTTTCAGTAATGATGACTTGGGCCGGGTATTTGATGGTCAAAGACTCTTGGTTTGCGCCTTGGGGCGAGCTGCGTTTGCAAACGTCTGCAACGGCTTGGAATCCTCCCTTTCCCGCTTACTTAAAAGCCATTATTTTTGTCACAATGATTGTTTTAACTATCCAGTTTATTCTGCATCTAATAGCAGAAATCAGACGCTTGTCCAGTGGCTATTACAGCCAGTTGGAGTATGAGAATGTTTGAATTATCCAGCCTAGGCATTGGCTATGCCAGCTTACTAATGCTGATTTTAATGATAGCTTTATTGCTAACAGGTATGCAGTTGGCATTTGTCACGGGGGTGGTGGCGTTATTCTTTTTATTTGCTTGGTTTGGAATGGACGCCGTGCCTTTGGTGACTAGCCGCATGTACAGCTTTGTGACCAGTTATGTGTTCTTAGCCGTACCGATGTTTGTGTTAATGGCGGCATTGCTTGACAGAACGGGAATTGCCCACGATTTATTTGAAGCAATGCGTTTATTTTCCCGACGTTTACGGGGTGGAGTTGCCGTACAAACCTTGTTAGTGGCTGTTATACTTGCCTCAATGTCTGGGGTTATCGGTGGTGAAACAGTATTGCTTGGTTTGTTGGCATTGCCACAAATGTTACGTATTGGTTATGACAGAAAACTGGCTATTGGAACTTGTTGTGCTGGTGGCGCGTTGGGAACGATGTTGCCCCCGAGTATTGTATTGATTATTTATGGCTTAACTGCTAGCGTTTCCATTGGTGATTTATTTAAAGCCGCCTTTTTACCTGCTGCGATTTTAGCTTCATTTTATATCGTTTATGTTTTAATTCGTAGTTATCTTAATCACGATTTAGCCCCTTTACCGACAGCAGAAGAAATAGCTGAAAGTAAAGCCAAAAATATTAATTATTTTAAAGCATTATTTTTCCCCATATTATCGATTGTTATTGTCTTGGGTAGTATTTACGGTGGTGTTGCATCAGTTACCGAAGCTTCAGCTTTGGGCGTGGTTGGCATTATGTTAAGTGCCTTGATTCGTGGGGAATTGACTTGGACGGTGCTTAAAGAAGCCGCTCTTGCCACAATGCGAACTTGTGGAATGATTATTTGGATTGGTATTGGAGCGAGTGCACTGGTCGGTGTTTATAACCTAATGGGTGGTATTAAATTCGTTGAGCAACTGATTTTATCATTAAGCAATGGCGTACCGATGACAACTTTGCTGATTATGATGGCGATTTTATTTTTATTAGGTATGTTTTTGGATTGGGTCGGTGTTGCCTTATTGACTATGCCAATTTTTGTGCCGATTATTAAAAGTTTGGGTATGGATCCTGTATGGTTTGGGGTAGTTTTTTGTATGAATATGCAGGTTGCTTTTTTGTCGCCACCTTTTGGCCCAGCGGCTTTTTACTTAAAATCAGTAACGCCACCTGATATTTCTTTGGGATTAATATTCCGTTCACTTGTGCCGTTTATTGCTTTGCAGGTTGTTGCACTCTCTTTGTTGATCTTCTTCCCACAACTGGCGTTATGGTGGCAATAATAGCTGAGCAAATTATCGTTATGGGGGTTTCCGGTTGTGGGAAAAGCACTGTTGGGCAGGCGCTTGCCAAGCGGCTTAGCTATCCATTTTATGACGGTGATGATTTTCACCCTAAAAAAAATATTGAAAAAATGCAACAAGGGACTCCACTAACCGATACTGACCGACAAGGTTGGCTAGAAACACTGAATAAAGTCTTATTATCGGAATCTAACGGTGTAGTTTTAGCGTGTTCAGCGCTCAAAACTGATTATCGGCAGAGGCTAATTAGGCACTTGGAAAGGCCGCTATTTGTGTACTTAAAAGGCGATTTTGATGAGATTTGGGTGCGACATAAAAACCGTAAAAATCATTATTTTCAAGGTCGAGCAATGCTACAGAGTCAGTTTGATACTTTGATTGAACCGGTGGGGAATAATGTAATTACGGTAAGTGTTACATTGAGCGTAAAAGAGATTGTCGAAAAAATTTGTCAGGTATTACAGAGTAAAAATTAATTAGAAACGCTGAAGGTAAAAATAATGATAAAACAAAATGCAGATTTTGGTTTAATCGGATTGGGTGTAATGGGTAAAAGCCTATTGTTAAATATTGCCGATCATGGTTATCGCGTTATCGGTTACGATAAGGACACCGATAAAGTGAAGGATTTAACCGATAGCGGTATTGTAGCCGTTGAGACTTTAAAAGATTTTGTACAGGGTTTGGCAAAACCACGCAAAATTATGATGCTGTTACCGGCAGGTGAAATTGTCGATAAAGTTATCGCTGAAATTACAAGTTTATTAGAAAAGGGTGATATTCTGATGGATGGTGGTAATACGTTTTTTAAGGATACCGAACGCCGTCAGAATGCTTTAAAACCAATAGGTATAGACTATCTAGGTATCGGTATTAGTGGTGGCGAAGCAGGGGCAAGAAATGGTCCAAGTATGATGCCAAGTGGCAATCAATCCGCTTATCGACACATCGAGCCGATTTTAACGGCAATTTCAGCAAAAGCTCAGCATAAACCTTGTGTCGCTTATTTAGGTGAGGGCGGGGCAGGTCATTACGTCAAAATGGTGCATAACGGTATTGAATATGCACTAATGCAAGTGCTTGCTGAAGTTTATGACATTATGAAACGTGGCGTGGGGCTTTCCAACCAACAAATTAGCGACATTTTTGCCGATTGGAATGCGAAAAAATTACAGTCATTTTTATTGGAAATTTCAGTACCGTTACTGACGCAAAAAGACACCGATACCGATAGTGATTTAATTGATTTGATTTTGGATAAAGGTAAACAAAAAGGCACCGGTAAATGGACTTCACAAAATGCCTTGGATGTTGGTGAAGCCGTACCAATGATTGATGTGGCAGTGATTGCCAGAGCTTTATCAAGTGTTAAGGAGCAACGTTTGCTTGCGGCTGAACTTTTGCAGCAAGATTGTTATCAAGCGATGAATAAAAAACGTAAAAAAATCATCAAGCAACTAAAGAAAGCCACTTACTTTGCTTTTTTATTGGCTTATGCTCAGGGGTTTGCGCTGCTACAATCGGCAAAAAAAGAATACGGCTATACTTACAATTTGGCTGAGGTGGCGAGTATCTGGCGGGGTGGTTGTATTATCCGTGCCAAACTGCTATCGCTGTTTAAGCAAGCCTTTAGGAAAACACCTAGTTTGCCTAATCCGTTATTGGATGCGGCCATTGCAGCACAACTGAATAAGACGGAAAATCATGCTCGTACTACGCTGCTAGACGCTGTTCAATGTGGCCTCCCTGTTTTGTGTCTGGGGGCAGGTGTAGCCTACTTCGACAGTTATCGTTGCCCCACATTACCCGCCAATCTAATACAGGCACAACGTGATTTTTTTGGCGCTCATACTTATGAGAGAGTGGATAAAAAAGGTGTTTTCCATACGCAGTGGGAAAAATCATAAATTCGTCATGACACAAACAAGCAGTTTCCCGCTAGGTATGGCGGCAGAAGGCGGTAGCGTCAGGATCACGGCTTTGCGCGGAGGAGTGGGGCTGGCTCGTCGTGTGATCGAAATGGGGCTAAACGTCGGTAGCGAAATCAACATCTACTAGTGGCAAGGTCAAGTGAGTGAAGCAGCCTAGTCGAATAGACACAGGCTGCTGCTGTTTGTTGTGGATAGGATGAGTAGGATTCTCTGCTTTATTCAGTTTCAGTTTCAGTTTCAGTTTGAGGTTGAGTCTCACCTTCGCTGGCATTATCTGTATCTGTTATCACCGCTGCTGGCTCATCAGCAAGTTCAGCGTCTGCATCTATTGATGTTTCTGTTGCATCGATAGAAATATCACCTATTTCCATGGCTTCCAACTCTTTTTGCAATTGCATTAGCTCAGCAACTTCTTCTTCCGTCAAGGATTCCATAGTATTTTCATCCATGTCTTCGTCTTCCATGTCTTCCTCCATATACTCTTCGCTATCATCCTCTATCAACGGCATGACATCACTCAGGGTTGTGCCAATGAGCGTACTGAACTCGGCAAAGTCCATTTGCTTGCCATTCAGCTCGTAAGTATTGCCATTCATTTTTAGGTTCATGACGTACTTCATTTCGCCCTCAGGGATAATGAAGGGCTGACCTTGCAAAAATAAAGCAGCCATTGGGAACAAGTCACGGTCAAAGCTAAAATCAATTTCACCATGTAACATATTAGCCCAGTCTTGTGGCAGCAGCTCTTCCAAGGCTGCGACGCTGTCTAAGGTTTTGCCAGTGGGTTCACCCTTATAGTTCACACCAATCGCTAATGAGCTTTGCCCTAATTTGTTTTGCAATTTTAGGGAGGTATCTAGTTTGGATTCGCCGGCACGTAAAACTTCCTTAAATACAGTAGCAATGGTTTCATTGAGCAATGCTTCATCTTCAAACTCGTTTTCATCATTGGCTTGCAGTTTTTCCTCTAATTCTTCCAAAGCGGTAATATTGAGGCCTGCATAATTAAGCGTCATGATGACATCAGAGCTGGGCAAAAAGGGTGTCAGTAGTTCAGTTACATTGATTTGTAGGTTACCTTGACCTATATCTTCTGCATTGCGTTCATCCTTGCTTTGCAGCGTCAGATTAAAGCTAATAGGAACGGGTAATTCGTCTGAGTCAATGCTAATCCCAGGAATGCTAATATCAGACTCATTGTAAATAATGTGGCCTGACTGATTAATACGCATGTTGTTTTTGCCTTTGACATTTTCTAGACTGAAACTGTCAGCCTGATTATCAAAGGACAATGTGGTTTTGCCCATTTCTAGGGTACTAGGGACTTCATAAATAGCATCAGCGCCATTGCCTTGTACCTGCACACTGCCTTTGATACCTAGTGGAGCTAAGCTGAAATTATTTTCGTCATCCTGGTAATTAAGCGCATTGCTGTTAAAATCAAAAGCAGTTTTTCTGCCAAAGCCTTGTAATATGTCAACTGTAAACGGTGGTTTGTCTGCAAACCAAGCGCGTAATTGTGCTTGCACTTCGCTAGGCAAGTTGTCAGTTAACAGTTCTAATTCGGCCGCAGATACGCCAAAAGCTGAGGGTGAGTTATTGCCCGGACGCCAGAGTAGCGGACCATGGGTAATCGCCAGTTTGAGATCAATAGCTTGAGGTGCTTCTTGTGCAGTGGCAATCACAGGTTGAATATTAATAACACCTTCTGAGCCAAGAAAACCTTTTTTATAATCCTTCAAGCTGATTTTTACTTCATCGTCGAAGCCAAAGTTGGCTTCTTCAGGCAGATTATTGCGTAAGGCTTTATTGAAATAAGTATTGAACCACGCAATTCGTTCAGTCAGTTTTTCTTCTGTGGAATTGCTCAGCATACTGGTGGCAATGCCCCAGCCTAGGCCAAGGATAATCAATAGGGCTAGTATAGAAATAATGAGTTTTTTCATATTGAATAATTTTCTGTTGTTGCAATAAGTAGATTGTAGGATAGCAGTTTTTGTTTAAAAAGTATCAGAAACAGCTTTTGTTGCCTCCAGTACAACAGGGTGTACTCCGACCGTATCGTCACAGGTCTGTCCGCTGCTTGGCTAAACGTCTTGGTAGGCGCGCGTAACTTAGTCATGGGACTAGTAAGGTCTGCATGATGAACTTTTCATAGCGTCTTTACTGCCTATTTAACTATGGGATACTAACGACACACTTTACATCCAGTCAATCAAAATCCATCAGATGGATCAAATCTAGTTTCAGCTTTGAGCGATGGTGGTGTAAAAGCTTGAGCAGTTTAAGGATTTTTCTGCTAAAAATACTGTCAATTGCTGTGCTTGAAACTAATATGGCAAAGGCTTATGGTGTTTTTAGCGTCCACAGTGATTTTTCCGAGCGGCGGAATCTAAGCGTATCGCTTGGTCTTAACATTTTTACAGGAGGTATTCGAACATGTACAACGCAACTAAAACTTTTCGTCCATTGATGCTGGCTTTAGCACTTTCTGCTTTGGGAGCATCTGCGGTGCAGGCTGCACCAAGTGACTTTTTCCGTGTAGTCAATGTGGCTCAGCGGGATATGCTGAACGTTCGCTCTGGCCCTAGCACTCATTACCCCCGCGTTTCGGCGATTCCTTTTAATGGCCGTACTATTTTGGCGACAGGCCGTGAGCAAGGTAAGTGGGTAGAAGTGAACTGGGGAGGCACAACAGGCTGGGTTCACCGTAAATTTATTTCCCGTATAAAAGCACCTGCCCAAGCCCGTCCGGTTGCTGCTGTAGTACCAGCTCCAGCACCGCGCCCTGTAGCTGCTGCGCCTAGCCGTAAGCCAGTGCTTAAGGTTAATACAGACCATTGGCGTGATACCTATCGTTATGAAAACATGGATGCGGCGGTACAGCCTAAGTTTAAGCCTACCAATAAGTATCGTGTATTAGTGAAGCAGCACTAATCAATACTTACTTGGCTCTCTTTTGAAAGACAAGAGAGGGTCAAGTTTAATAATGCTTTAATGTGTAGATTTGTTTTTTCATTGATACCAATAAGCCCAGCCTTTTTCATAATACTCTAGCAGGGGGTGTGTGCTGAGCCGATTAATTTCGACAGGTAATCGCTGCATATCAGCAGAAAAATAGAATAATTGCGTTAACATCGTTGGGCTAAGAAATTGGTGTTCATTATGTAGTTGTATCGCTTGCGGATTCAATTTGTGTCGTGAGGCCATGACAAATCCCCATTCACCGAAGCTGGGAATATAGGCGTGATAAGGTAGGGTAAACCATTGTTCCTGTTGTGCAGTTTGCTGCAAGGTTTTGTCAATTGACCAAAATGCTTTGCGCGCATACAAGGGTGAGGTTGCTTGAGTGACAATAATACCTGCTTGCGACGTGTGCTGTTTTACCAGTTGATAAAAGCTATCGCTGTATAAGCGCGATAGGCTGACATTATTGGGGTCAGGCAAATCAATCAGGATGAGGTCAAATAAACTGGTATTGTGCTCCAAAAACTTCCAGGCATCTGCATTGACAATATTCAGCTTAGGATTTTGTAAGGCGTCTTGATTTAATTTGCGCAGTAAAGGATTTGCTTGAAATAATTGTGTGACGGCTGGATCAAGGTCAACCAAAGTAATCTGTTGGATACGTTTGTCGCGCAATAATTCACGCGCCGCTAGACCATCACCCCCCCCAAGGATCAAGACTTGTTCAACTTGATGTAATAAACCGAGTGCTGGGTGAACTAAAGATTCGTGGTAGCGGTATTCGTCGTAACTATCAAACTGCAAAGCACCATTAATATAAAAGCGAATACGTTGCCGGCGACGGGTAACCACTAAGCGTTGACTTTGGCTGTCCTTGGCATAAATGATTTCATCCTGATATAAACGGCTTTCCATCTGTGAGGTAAAGTGACCCGCATACACAAAACCTATTAGCAAGCTTAAAACAGCACTCGCTGCAAATAAGCTGAGGGAGCGTAAGTTTGGTAGCTTAGTTTTAAAGACATAGATAGCTAAGATGCCAATGGCGACATTGAGTAAACCAAATAAAAAACCCGTTTGTAGTAAGCCTAGTTGTGGTACTAAGACCAATGGGAATAGCAAGGCTGCTATCAATGCACCAATGTAGTCGGCAGTAAATACATTGGATACATTAATCTTTAACGAAGCATGTTCTTTGAGGATACGTAAAATGAGCGGTATTTCTATCCCCAGCATCGCTCCTAACAAAGCGACCAGCAAAAACAGCAAAGGGGTATAGTTATCTAATATGGCAAACGCGAAAAAGAGTATAGGCGCTGTTAAGCCGCCCAAAAAGCCAATTAGAATTTGCAGACGGATAAAGCTGGCAGGCAATTCTTTTTCTATATAACGCGATAGCCAAGAGCCTATTCCCATTGAAGTCATGAATAAGCCGATGACGAGCGAAAACTGGTAAATGGAGTCACCCAGCAAGTAGCTGGATAAAGTGCCTGCCAGCAATTCATAAACCAAGCCACAAATAGCAATAATAAATGTGGCAAACAATAGTGCTGCTTGTTGTTGAGTACTTTTGTCAGGCTTCACAAGTTAAGGTCTAATGGATGGGCGCTTTAATGAATAGCAGCAGCATAAATAATACCAAGAGACAATACAATCGCGCCGACGACAATCCCTGATGCGATATTACCTTCTTCCGTGATTTTCTTTTCTAATGAAAAGGGGGTAAGGCGTTCCATCAGCCAAAGAGAGAGCATGAATAATATAAAGCCTAATACACCGTAGACCAAACTAGATAGCAAGTGTTCTAGGCCGAGGTAAGTCATTGACATAAAAAATCTCCTTGAAATAAATAAAGTGGAATAAGTCGCTTATAATGGTTTGGCTTACTTGCCCATGTGGTAGCCGCCACTCCTGATACCAGCGCTGCCACTACGTACACTGGGACTATCGTAATAAGTCTCTTGCAAGCCGACATTGTAATAAGTCATAGCTGCGGCGGAAGCCGTTAGTGCAAAGAAAATTAACATAATCCAACGAACCATTAATCATCCTCCAAGACTGCCTGCCAGCGACGCTCTTCAAAAATACTCTTAGCAAAGGGGCCAGCCAGTAACGCTATCAGGCTTATTATGAGCAGTATGACGAAATAAAAAGGGCTGACATAAGCTTGGCGAATACTTATTGTTAATTGAGTATTGGGTGGCATCGTCGAGTCCTGAATGCCACCTTCGACTTGCTGAATACCTAGAACATACTGTCCGGCTGCTGGCACTAGGAAGTGAGCTGTTGCTGTGCGGCTACCTTCTGTCCAGTAGCCATCACTATCCTTTCCTTCATAAAAAGAAATGTTCTTACCAAAGCTGTAAACAGGAGGTTCGCTTTGATTGTTTGGGATCAGTTGAACCTCGATATAAGACCAAGCATTGCTTAGATTACTGCTCATTTCCAATTCAACCAGTTGTTTGGGGTGATCAATCTGGAAACGTTCTGTCCGTTTGCCTTCTTTTAATTCATTTGCCCCGATAGTAGTTTGGTAAACGGGTGAACCTGTGAAAAATAGCCAAATAATAGCGGCTATAACGGCTGCGACTAGAACAAAAGGCCGAGCAGCCTGACTGAGTGGTTGCAGGAAGCGACTTTTATAAGGTTGTGCCGGGTGTTGGCTCTGAGGTTTATGATTGGGCGCTTCAAGTCCAAAGTCTTGATGAACCTTAGCGGCATCAAGGTATTCACCTTGGTAATACTCGCTTTCTGTTTCACTGCGGCTAAACTCAAAAAAATAAGGGGGGGCTATTGCTTCGATCATTTCAATGCTGTCACCGACTTGGGCGAACCAAGTTAATTCTCCAATGACAGCATGAATACGTGCGCGGGATTTTTCATACATTTGATATTGCTGAGAGCCTACCTTAAATTTAGTGCGCGGGGACAACTGCCAAAGATTGCAATCAGGCAAGTTACGGGTGCGATGGGAGAATAATAAATGCCCGCGATTATAAGTTAGCCAAGCATAGCCATGCGTGTTAGAAAATAGCAGCATATCGACCCAGTTATAATCCGCTGGATAATCACTATCCTCCCAGGCTACCATGCCAATAATAATAAAGTCGATGCCTTTAATTTTGCCCTGTTGACCCAATTTAAACGGTGGACAATAGGGAGGTTGTTGCTCAGTAAAACGGGCGAGCAAAGCATAGTTTTCTCGCACATCCATGATCGCACCACAGTAGCTACAATTTAAGGTGCGGATTTTGTGTCCACCACCATGTAACTTGAGCGGAGCACCACAGTGCGTACAACGTATACTGCGTACTGTTACTGTGCTAGCTGTCATGTATCCACCTTGATTTCAAAAGGATCTACCCATTTGCCCAGATAAGCCTGTACTTTGCCATTCAATGGGTATTCCAGTGTCAGCAGTTCAGAATGCTCACCAGATAAGTGTGCATAAGCAAAACGTTCTCCCCATTCAATGATTTCGGGTAGCTCACCTCGAAAGCCCTCGCATTTGGCGAGTCCTTTTTCGGTTACCCACCACTTTTGATTGAAGAGTTCCAATGATTGCTCCAGTTTAAGCTTTTGGATACTGGGAATCTTGTTGGCGCTGTGTTTGATGGCTTGGCGATGCTCAAAAGCAAAATCACCTTCATCTACACTTATCCAGATACCCTGACCGCTGGAGTCTATTACCCACCACTCATCCCACAGGCCATAATGGTAGCTATAGCGAATATGGCCAACGGGTAAGTAGCTATATTGTAAGTATTGAAATGGCTGGTGCAGTTGAATCAAGCTGGGAAGCTCAGTCAGTACAGAATGGCTGCCTGCTGCGCGCACTTGCTCATCTTCTAGGAACAGGGTGGAGTTGCAGGAATCGCAGACTACCAACTTGCTGAAACGGAAATGATGCGCCAAGGCATCACCGCATTGTGGACAATTGAATGTTTTAGCTGTCATATCAGTCTATTGTTATAATACAGTATAGCTTTAGGCTCATCATAACAAAGACAGCCGCAAGTCTCTATGCTATAGCCGGCTTAGTTAAGCCCAAAATAGTGCCAAGGCGTCAAGGTATTGTGTAAGTGTTTAACACCTGTGGCAAAATAGGCTGCATGCAAGCAGCAGATCCGCTATTTGATTCCCAAGATTTTCTCAAGACAGTGCCACATAAGCCTGGCGTGTATCGCATGTTGGGCAAGGCCGGTGAGATATTATACATTGGTAAGGCTAAGGACTTAAGGAATCGCCTTGCCAGCTATTTCCGTGGCACGATTGCTAACTCGCGCATTTTTTCTATGGTGCGGCAAATCTGTAAGATAGAAATCACCCTTACTGCAACAGAAGCTGAAGCCTTATTACTGGAAAGCAATCTGATTAAGCAATATGCACCACGTTACAATATTCGTCTGAAAGATGGTAAGGGCTATCCCTATATTTATATTTCCACCGAGCAGGCTTATCCACGCATTCAGTTTTATCGGGGTTCACGTAAGTTGCCCGGTCAATATTTCGGTCCTTATCCCAGTGCTGGGGCAGTCAGTCAAACCTTGCACTTAATGAAAAAGCTTTTTAAAGCACGCCAATGTGAAGATAGCTATTTTGCCAATCGCTCGCGCCCTTGTTTGGAGTATCAGATCAAACGTTGCAGTGGTTCCTGCGTCGGTTTAATCAGCCAAGAGGATTATGCGCAGAGCATTCATCATGCGATACAGTTTCTCCAAGGACGTACCCAGGAAGCAATTAGTGAATTGGTAGTGAAAATGGAGCGTGCTGCGGAACAGTTGAATTTTGAAAAAGCCGCTGAATACCGTGATCTGATTGAAAGTTTGCGCCATATCTCGCAGCAACAATACATCTCAGGTGGCAATGGCAATGTTGATATTGTGGCTTTACACAGTGCCTCGGGTATGGCAAGTGTGCAAGTGTTTACGATTCGCAATGGTCATAATCTGGGTAATCGTAATTTTTTCCCCACTTTGCCAAGCGATGATGTAGATAATAGTGAAGTGATTCGTTCATTTTTAGCACAGTATTATTTAAATCATGATGTGCCGAGTGAAATTTTGGTCTCTGTGTTACCTGATGATGCTGATCTATTAGAAGAAATGCTAACACTTAAGCAAAAACGCAAGGTAACTATGCGCAAACCGCAGCGTGGTGAACGTAGTAAATGGTTGGATATGGCCTTGCGCAATGCTGAGCAAGCTTTGCAAATGCAATTATTGTCCAAAGCGGGTATGCAGCAACGCTTGCTTGATTTGCAAGCTGTACTGGTTTTACCAAGATTGCCTGCGCGTATGGAATGTTTTGATATTAGCCATACCCAAGGCGAGGCAAGTGTGGCTTCATGTGTTGTTTTTGGTTTGGAAGGCGCGATTAAGTCGGAATACCGCCGTTACAATATTGAAGGCATTCAGCCGGGCGATGATTATGCGGCTATGCGGCAAGCTTTAACGCGCCGTTTCCGTCGGCTGAGCGAAAACGAGGGCAAGCGGCCTGATATTCTGTTTATTGATGGTGGTAAAGGACAAGTTGCACAAGCATTGGATGTATTGTCGGAGCTGGCTATTTCAGGGCTTGAAGTGGTAGGCATCGCCAAAGGTGAAGGTCGCAAGCCCGGTTTGGAAACCTTGATAGTGGAACAAAATACACGTGCTTTGTTCTTACCGGAAAACTCGCCTGCCTTGCATTTGATTCAACAGATACGTGATGAGGCACATCGTTTTGCCATTACCGGACATCGTGCTCGCCGCCAGAAGGCTCGTACCCAGTCGCCTTTAGAAACGATTGAAGGTTTAGGCAGTAAACGCAGACAGTTATTATTGAAACAGTTTGGTGGTTTGCGTGCCATCAAGCGAGCCAGTGTCGAAGAGCTAGCTAAGGTGCCAGGGATTAGCACAAACTTAGCACAGAAAATCTATGATAAGTTTAACGGGGAAGGATAAGTTCATGACATTCAATCTGCCGATTCTGTTGACGTGGTTAAGAGTCGCTTTTATTCCATTAATGATAATTTTGTTTTATGTTGATGCAGCTTGGGCGCCTTTTGTAACCGCTTTTGTATTTGGCATGGCTGGTTTAACCGACTGGGCAGATGGGTATTATGCACGCAAGTTAAATTTGGAATCACGTTTTGGGGCTTTTCTTGATCCAGTTGCCGATAAGTTAATGGTGGCTGCTGCAATGTTGCTGATTGTTGAGCGAGAAAGCGACTTTTGGTTTACGCTGGCGGGTATGGTCATTATTGGGCGTGAAATAGTGATTTCTGCGCTGCGCGAATGGATGGCTGAAATTGGACAGCGCGGTAAAGTCGCGGTGGCTTATATAGGTAAGATTAAAACAACGGCGCAAATTATCGCCTTGATTTGTTTGTTATATAACCAGCATTTGTTTGGTTTTATTCCTATGCGTGAGATTGGCGTGATGGCGCTGGTAGTGGCTACGGTATTGACATTAGTATCCATGATTCAGTATTTGCGCGGCGCCTTTGCAGAGCATTAGAGAATGGATGGACGTGCTCTGCTTTTGGCTATTTCCGGCAGATAGCTCTTCCCAATAGGAAGAGCTATCTCTTATTGGGTTTGGGTAAATGTAGATTAGGCTCTGTTGACATTTTATCCTTTTATAGGATTAAATGGTGTTATTTTAAACAATTGCAATGAACCGATATTACTTGACAGATGATCAATGGGAATGGATTCGCCCGTTCCTGCTAACCCATCCACGGGTTTATGTGGGTAATCCAGAGCGCTGCCGTCAATTGATTAACGCTGTTTTGTGGATATTGCGTTCCGGCAGTCAGCGGAGAAGCCTGCCCTCAAGCTATGGAAACTGGAACAGTATCTTTAAACGATATGACCGCTGGGTCGATGTAGGTGTTTGGGATAATTTGTTGACGGCGGCTAGTGCTTCAGCGGATCTTCAGGAGGGATTTATTGATAGTACCCTTGTTCGTGCCCACGCCTGTACGGCCGGTGCTAAAAAAGCGATGCCAAGACCGAAGCACTGGGACGATTAAAAGGGGGTTTTACCTGTAAAATCCATGCCTTGACCGATGCCTTAGGTTATCCGCTGCGCTTTATTTTGACGCCGGGACAAGCATCTTATATTGGTCAGGCTGAGGAGTTGGTGAAGTCGGTGTCTCTCAAACAGTTAATGGCAGACAAAGGCTACGATTCTCAGGTATTAGTTGATTATCTTCAAAACCGGGGTATCGAAGCGATGATTCCCTCGCGCTCCAATGCACTGAATTCGAGAGCATGTGACTGGGTGGCTTACAAAGAACGGCATCTCATTGAGTGCTACTTTGGCAAAATGAAACACTATCGACGTGTTTTTTCGCGCTTTGAAAAGAAAGCTCAAAACTTTCTGGGCTTTCTTTCACTGACAGCTGTGTTGATATGGAATCGGTGATATGTCAACAGAACCTAGTGCCTTTCAGTACGTTTTTGTGTGGGCGGGCGATCCTCGCTGCTGGTGAGGATTTCCAGCCCGTGCACAAAGCATGGATAGCTCCTCTACCGGGTAATACTCCACCGTCCTCCTTGTTCTCATGCCGCCTGCTCCTTGTTCGTTTGAATGTCACCTCAGTGATGGGCGACCAATCACGGGTATACTTACCAACGTGTCGGGTTAGCGGCCTTGGCGCGTTCATAAACCTGTTGACAATGAACCAAAATCGCCTGATCCTCACCACGATGACGTTGTGCCGGTGTGACAAAGCGAACTTTGCTGTGCTGGTGCTCATGGTTGTGCCATTGCATGAACTGCAAAACCCAATCACGTGCTTCTTCCAAGGTGGTGAATCCCTTTACCGGCTAGGTTGAGCCATATTTCAGGGCGTCGATCAGCCTGTACCTCATCACTCTCACTGGTTGCCAGCGTTGCAGCGTGCGAAGATTGATACCCACCACGTTGCATGCCTGACGATGGCATGCTCCGGTAGATTCTGCTTCAGCAATGAGGTCTACAATTTGCCGACGCTGTGCAAGGTCAGTCATCACGCCTCGTCCTCCCAAATCATCCAAAAACTCGGACGGCAATTCCCCGCTGGTAACGAGAAGCCTGTCTCTTGCCCTAGTGCATGCCACATAAAGCAAGTGCCTTTCCGTTTCGTATATTTCTTCAAGGTCGGCATTATCAGCAATTGCTTCGATACGTTCCAGAGAAGGAATAATTTCGTCATCACAAGCCATCACTACAACAGCTCTAAATTCCAGTCCTTTAGCCAGGTGCATTGTGCAGATCGAAGCGTATCCGTGTGCAAGCTGAATGTAGCTGTCTAGCTGTTTATAGGTTATGCCTGCCTTTTCAATTGCTGATACCGCTCTTGGTATTTCCTTGTCCGAACGAACAATTACGCCAATTTCATGCGCCTCATATCCGTTATCAGTGAGCTTCGCCAGCCAATCTGCAACAAAGCTAATTTCTTCTTCGTGGGAGTCGAAATTTTGAATGGTCGGCTCGGGGCCATTGAATACTGATACTGTGCTGGTTCGATCATCTTCGTAGCCATCAACATCTGTAACACTTGGCTCTAGTAAACGGTCTGACTGCATTCTTATCTGGTGCGAAGTGCGATAATTTACGCGAAGCGTTTTAGACCTGCCGCGAATATCAACACCAAGGGATTTCCAGGAAAAAGCCTGCTGGAAAATGCGTTGACCTAAATCACCCGCAAAGAACAGAGCATTTGGCTTTTTGCCGCCAAGTGCAGCAAGAAATCTAAGCTGAGGGATACTAATATCCTGGGCCTCATCAACCACTATAAAGTCGAAGGGCCTGTTTTGCTTTTCTTCCAGGGAATGGGTTAAATCCAGGTAAATGCCTGCCATAGATACTGAGTGTGTTTCGACTAGTTCCTCATTTACTTTCTCAAATATTCCCCATAAAACCTGCCGCTGGGTTTCGGCCAGCCTGGTTTTCCGGCCTAACCGTTGAACATTCTTGTATTCATCCCAAGTATTAATTTGCCAGGCATCCACAACCTGAAGCCATTCTTCAAAAATAAATGCCGGCGAATAACGAAGCCCTTTTAAGTCTTTCAAGTGCTTATAAACGAGTTTAAATAATTGGTCACAATTCAGTAATTGCTTATTTTTAATATTGAATTTATGCAGTCTAATAGCGATTGCATCCATTGAATGGATTTCCAAACGCTCTGCCAGTCGTGGAGTGCTCCCGATCAAATGCTTAAGCTTTTCCTTCAGTGCGTTCGCCAATGTATCTGAGAATGTCGTGAGCAAAACCCGTGCTTCAATGTTTTCTTTCGCCAAATGTACTGCACGATGCAATGCCACAATGGTCTTACCCGTTCCAGCAGAACCGGAAACGCGAGCAGGCCCATTAAAATCCTTTTCAACTAATTCTTGCTGGTCTGGGTGAAGAAAAACCGTCCATTTCTCCCACGGTGCATCAAGCGCTCGCTCCAGCTCCTCCGTATCAACCATGGTGCGGAAACGGCGTTGCGCGTCGGGGTGATCGAATGGATTGTTCTCTGGTGAAGTGACTACTGGCGTTCTTGGCGTTCCACCAACGGCGATTTCAATAAGGGCTTCTGCGGCTTCTGCGGGGAGGTGATCCGACAATTCTAATATTGAGTCTTCATCGGATGTCTTTACATCGGCAAGCCACTCTGGTGGCACGCCATATTCCAGTAACTGATCATCATCGAACCCATCAAAGAGCAAAGGTTTTGGTGGTGGCGTGGCCTCCACATTAACATAGTAAGGCACACGTATTTCTTCAACGCGCTCCCTAATTTCAACAAGCTGTGCTGCACCTGTTTTTGGATGCGTCTCAAGCTTGCGCTTTTCAGCCCATTTATAGGCATCATCGTGGTGATCGACATAACAGAGGAGCAAACTCGTTTTAGAGCGGTGGACAATGATGCGTATGTCTCGATTGACACGCACCGACCAGAAGTTCTTATCCTGAGCACGATCAAGTTTGTGGAAGCTAAAGCCTGGATTTTCAGGATTCATCTGAAGATCAAAGGCCGTCGTTTTTGCAGCCTTTTGCTCGTCACTTGTCAGCTTGGCGAGGCTACTGGTAAATGAGTCTGAGATACGAAATTCCATATGCGAAATATCTTCTTATCTTCCAAGTACAAACCGCGCACCTTCGCGACGCAACATCGCATAAGGTGAGATACAGGAAATACCAAAACCAACACAAACATTCGGTATCTTTATTTTCTTTGGCGTGTTGGCAGGGACTTCATGAGTAACAATCGTGTGTCCATGTGCCAAGGCATAGGAAATCAAATAATAATCTGCCACCTGCAAGAAAGTGTTTATGGCGGCAGCTTCGTAGCCATTCGACTGTACCCATTGGGCAACCGCCCCTAAACGAGGCAATGTCGCTGTGTCGGTTTCCTTAAAAAAGCCACTGCCTTTGGCTTTGGCCCAGTCCGCAAGCTCATCATTCCCTTCAACCATCTCATCTTGCACTTGGCTAATGCTTAATACTGTACCCGCAGCATTGGCCTCATCCAGCCACTCCCAAAACGCAGGGCAAAAATCAAAGCCATAATGCAAATTACTCGCTTGGATAAATATATTGGCATCTAATAAATAAGCCACTAAATCATTACCCCCAAATTGCGTCCCAGCTCATTAAAGGTCTCGACTTTCTTTACCCCCATCATTCTCAAAGCATCCCGATAAAGCGTTTGCCCTTCCAATGTACTCACCACAAGCGCACGAGCAAAACGTTTGCTCAACTTATTAGGTTGAGAGATGTAAAAACTTCCTCCAGCTCCCCTTCCCATCGCCAACAAACGAGCCAGCTCTGTTTCATAAGCAGTGGAGTATTCGTCAGAAGATAGATAATCTGCATCTCGCATTCGACGTAAAATGACTAGTGTACTGACCTTAAACATGCGTGCTAATCGACTTAATGCATCAGGCAGGCTTTCATTGCGCAATTCATGCTCAAATGCTCTCAGTGGAACCAGCGTTTCAGCCGCAACCGCATTGCACCAGAGCTCAACGTCCTCCTCTTCCTGACCACTAATATCAGCACTGGAAAGTCCTGTCTCACCTAACCAAAGATGAGCCAGTTCGTGAGCAAGGGTAAACATTTGAGCAGACTTGGTGTCAGCTCCATTGATAAAAACTAAGGGTGCAACTTTGTCTGCTAGGGCAAAGCCCCGAAACTCGTCCGGGTTGAGTTTTCGACGCGTATTGTTTAGCACAATACCACTGCACATCACCATAACCCCAGCAGCATCGGCACTGGCGATAAAACTGCGTAAAGCTTCTTCCCAGGTACGCATACTGCGCCTGGCTTGGAGATCAAAACCCAAGGTGTTACGGATGCTTTCCGCCACATGCTCAATAGAGCTGCGACGATCCACACTACTTATAAATTCCAAGCCCTGTAGCCCGCTAGTACGGGCATATTCCCGATACCACTCCTGACGCTGTTGGCAGATATACAAGGTATCCAGCAAATCAGCACTTGGCCGGCTTATCTGATGATTGGTAATGGTTCGGTAGTCCGGAATAGGAATTTGCTCTTCGGGCGGTTCAGGTAAAAACAGGAACCCAATTGGCGTGCGTGTAGCCTTGGCAAATCTTTCTGCCTGCTTTAAGGTAGGCTTGCGCTCGCCCTCAAGCCAGTCATCAAGCTTAGGGAAGCGGTTACGCAGGGCAAAACCATCCACCCTGGAGCGTTCCATAGCCCAGCTCAAAAGTTCAGGTTTAATCTCAACACGTAATGTCATAGTTTTAGTTTACTATACCCTATAAACCTTCATGACTTCATCGCCAAGGTGGTTGATAACCTTAACTGCGATGCGCCCATTCTTGGGCTTATCAAAAGGCCGAGAGATGTCACTATTCAGCGTATCCCAGGCTTCTTGATTAATTTCAGCTTTCAGTGTTATTTTTAATGACTTATAGGGATCATTCGCCCCCAGGAAATATGCCTGACGCACGAAAAAACTTTCTTCGTTATAGTCTGTATCGATAAACCAGCAAGCAATACCTTCAGCTCCATCACTACGCACCTCGCCTGTATTCGGGTGAAACACATCGACGCCATTGATCTTGACTTGTATCTGGTCATCTTCGGCATCCAAAACATCAATGTCTGGCTCACCAAAGATAACGAATAGATTACCTTTGCCTGTACTTTTTAGATCATCCGCCATGTGCAGATCGGCATTCATGCGCGCCTTTAATACCGGAACACGACCGAGTTTCTCAAACTCTGTGGAATGTGCATCGTAGTTAAAGGCACAAGCAATTAGCACATCGAAGCCTGCATCAGCAGCTTCCCTCGCGGCCTGCACCATATCAGGACGGGAAACTGTGCCGAACTCTGGCCCGATAAATATCGCGGCACGCTTTTCCGTTTTGGTTTCATCAATATATCTACCTTCGGCACATACCAAATCACCGGGCCAAGGCGTTAAAGAAAGAAAATTAATTTTGTCTTCTTTGTGTGCCTGTTGTACGCCAGCAGTTTTAAGGTTTTCAAGAATAATTTGAACAAAACCTTGATCATCTTCAAATTCTTCTTTCTGCTCCAAGGGATCAATCAGTTCGTCATCAGCACCTACGTTTAAAGCGCGATGCGGCGACAGGCTTTCTACGGTAAAAGGCCCGGCCACTCGTACCTTTTTATTATCTTCATAAGGCTTGTCATAGAGATATTCGAAATCGGCCTTAGCTGCAATAGAAACGTCAATTTCCTTTTGTCTAGCAATTCGCTGTTCCCACCAAGCCGAATGTAATTCTTTGGCTTTTTTTGACCAGTTATTATCAGTATCTCTAGGTATTTCCCATTCCTGCCAGGAGGTACCTAGTTCCTTGGCGAGTTGCTCGCTAATAGGGTCAAGCTTATCTTGAAAGCGATCCCATATAACATCAATCTCAGAGTTGTTAGCGATGGACTTCAGCGTGATGTGAGGGACGCGATCATAGACAAAGCCATACCGGATATTGTTGGTAGCGTTCTTACCTGAAGGCACTGTTCGAGTGATTTCTGCTTCCTTTTGTATCCCGTCTTGGGAATCAGAAAGCAGGTAGTATGGAAATCTAGCACCCATTACTCTAGCTCTAGCTAATGCTAAAGCCACGCGAGATGTATCTAGAGTTATCCAACGTCTACCCCATTGCTCAGAAACAAACGCTGTAGTTCCTGAGCCACAAGTAGGATCAAGTACAAGATCGCCTGGGTCTGTCGTCATCAAAATACATCGCTCAACCAGTGACGTACCCGTTTGTACAACATAGACTTTTGGATCAGACCTACTTTGTACGCTCCCCCCAATATCTGTCCAGATATTTGATAGTTTGCTTATTGAATAATCGTTGAAATATCTAATATAACCAAGTTTTCCCTTTTTACTCACAGCGATCCGATTAGCTTTTCCTAATCTTAGCATGCCGAATTCTGGGTTGGTTTTCCAATGATTTCCAGTGCCACAGTCAAATGTCTTATCTCGAAAGTCGAATTTCCTTACCGTGTTTTCGCTACTACCTTGGGAAATAATGTTATCGATGCGGAAAACTTTACCATTTTCCAATTCGGATTCTTCTAACATTGACTTAGCTTGCAAGTGGGTTGAGCGTTTCAGGTCAGGTGTTTCAAATTGGTCGTATTTGGACTTCGAATCTTCATCAGGTAATTTTTTGGGTTTAACGATTGCCCTGTATTTAAGAACATCTCTCTTCTTTGCATACCAAAGCAAATAGTCTCCAGCCCGACTAAGGGTTCCTGAAGCCAGCCCACCAGTAGTCACGTAAGAAATTTGCGATACAAAATTATCTTCTCCGAATATTTCATCAAGCACACTTCGAACCCTGTGCAGGTTTTCTTCTCCAATTTGGACAAAAATAGATCCAGAATCTGATAACAAGTCTCTTGATACTGTTAGTCGATCTCTCAAGTATGTCAGATACGAGTGAATTCCGTCTTTCCAAGTATCTCTAAAGGCTTTTACTTGTTCGGGTTCCCTGGTAATCTGTCTTGCATTACCATCTGTTACGTCGCTACTCGTTGTTGACCATTGAAAATTGGAATTAAACTTAATGCCATACGGCGGATCAAAATAAATACATTGTACCTGTCCACGTAGTCCCTCACGCTCAGCAAGTGAAGCCATAACTTGCAGGCTATCACCTAAAATCATGCGGTTAGACCAATGAGCTTCATGCTGATAAAACTCTGTTTTAGCATCTTCGCTAGGCAAACCATTGAAGTCTGCAAACAGGTCGCCCACAAAGCCCTGACCTTGATTTTCAGCTTCGGCCTGTGTTTTCTCGGTTTGACGGCGTAGGTCGTCTATCAATACTTTGGGGTGAACTTTTTCCTGAATATATAGAGGCGGCGCATGGACAACCAGATCAGACCAATCCTGCTCATCTTTACCTCGCCAGACCAACTGCGGATCAAGATCGCGATTGCGCCGCTCGTAAGCAACGCGAACAGAACTTTTATCTTTTTCATGAAGTACTGCTTCATACTCAGCCGTCGGAATGTTCTTACGCGTTGCTTCTTCGTGGGTAAGGGTTTCGATCTGCTTTTTGGCTTTGGGTTTTGTCGCTCTTGCCATGTTATTTTCCTTTTCCCAACGCTGTTTCTATCATCTTGTTAAACTGCTCTTCGACTTTCTTTTTGAAATCGTGCTCCATTTCGAACACATCCCCAAACTCAACAAAAGCCCACCTGCCATAGCTTTCCAAATTGTTGACGCCGGGTATCCAGTAAGTATCCATTGTGAGTTTCTTTTCTTTGGCATCTTCTCTGCGGTAGCCTTTAATCTCAACGATCAGATTCAGCGGGTCTTTCAGGCCGTCATCTATTTGAACAATAAAATCCGGTCTGTATTTTCTGGTTTCGGAACCATAGCGATACGGTACTTCCAATCCAAGGCTGTGATTTTTAACGTAGGCGATCACTCGCTCATGGGATTCGGCCATGCGGCAGAACTCACCCCATAAGCGCCAACTTAATGCAGTAACGTATTGATTACACAAGGCTCACATCCAGTTTTCGACAGACTTCAATCAACCTGCTGACGCCCGATGGCA
>PDPH01000067.1 GCA_002747435.1 Pseudomonadota bacterium | reverse complement strand
GCATCAGGCAGCTTCATTATATGGCTATATACTGATGAAGACCAATATAAACAGCAAGCAGAAGCAGTATTGGAAGAAGGCATAAAAAATGATATTGCGGCCTACGAAGCCTTTTTAGATGGCCCTTTGAGGGGAGATAAGGAATTTTTATTGAAAAGCAAGTCTATCGCGGCCATGCGCCATATTAATTTGTATGTACAGGGCTTGAGAATCAAACAGCGGCGACTAGGAGCAAGCCAACTAAGTCTTCAAAAATTAGCATTGGAAGCTCGTGAAAAATACATAAAATACAAAAACCGCCTTCAATTGGAGTCTTTTACTATATTGGACGAGGAATATAACGATCTGCTTATTACGGCTAAAGAGTTACTGACCCCCTCGTACTTCAAGCCTCTGCAAAAGGACTATGAAAAAAATATTACATCAGAAAAATAAAAAAATCCGTCACACAAAAATTACGGTCAGCAATCCACAAATCACCCGCTTCTACCCGTGAAGGTACGGATGACAGCAAAGCATGTTCCTGTGTATAAGCATCTTCACAGGGAATCGTATGGGTAATCAAACCCAATGCGGGTTCATACACGTTGAGCGACTTATCCGGCAAAGGCGCGGCGGTCGATCCACGGGTTACTTTCAGTCAGTCGGTGCTCCCGTGAACCCAAGGCATTGCCATCCAATATTTTCACCCGATAGCCTGCCAGTAGTGAGTCTTCTTCGGCTTCCATCTCGCGGATCAGTGCCGCTGACTTTGTAGCACTTAAACTGATTAGGGCTACGCTGGTATTGGTCTCCAGATTATTGAGTTTGCTGTATACAGCGGGCGATGTTGCGGCTAAAGGTTTAGTCGCATTTTGATAGGCCGCATTAGCTGAAACATTCACTATTTTGGGGTAGTTAGGACACTAACTGCCTCATACTTCTGCGAAACATTGCTGTAGCTTTTGTTTGCTTTTTTTGCCTTTCTTTTTGCTTTGCAGCATTAGCTTCATTCTTAAATTCTGAAAAAAACCAATGCCCTGTACCGCTCAAAGTCTGCTTGCTATTGCGCTGCGGATTCTGTTATAACAAAGTGCTATGGAAGGGGAGATTATTGTTGGTAGTGTTTACCGGAACTGTAAAGACGACTACTGTTCCCATCCTAAAAACACCCAAAGCATGGCACTTAATTTGCGTTAAATTCACTTTTCAACGCTTATTAGGTTAAGCGAATCGTTTGATAATTGACTCAAAACCATTCAGATCGCTTGCCACTTAAAAAGGAGATGCAACCCTATGCCCTTGTCAAAGGATTCTGTAGATACAGAGGCTTTTGTACATTTTGACAACGTGCAGAAGAGTTATGATGGTCATACCTTGGTCGTCAAAGGCTTTAATCTCAACATCGCTAAAGGCGAATTCATTACCCTTCTCGGCCCTTCTGGTTCAGGAAAAACCACCTGCCTTATGATGATGGCAGGTTTTGAAACTCCCACTCATGGCGAAATCTATCTGAAAGGCAAAACTATCAATAGCCTTCCTCCGAACAAGCGTGGTATTGGTATGGTCTTCCAGAACTATGCCCTGTTCCCGCACATGAGCGTAGCAGAAAACCTAGCTTTCCCGCTGGAAGTCCGCAAATTATCCAAGAGCGAAATCAAGACCAAAGTAGACCGAGCGCTAGACATGGTGCGGCTGAAGGGCTTTGGTAATCGTCGCCCAGCTCAGCTATCCGGTGGTCAGCAACAGCGGGTCGCAGTAGCACGGGCATTAGTCTTTGAGCCTGAGCTGGTTTTAATGGATGAACCCTTGGGTGCACTGGATAAAAATCTGCGCGAGGAAATGCAGTACGAAATTAAGCATATCCATGAGCAATTAGGCGTGAGCATGATGTATGTTACGCACGATCAATCTGAAGCACTCACCATGTCAGACCGCATTGCGGTATTTGAAGATGGCATTGTGCAACAGCTTGCCTCACCGCAAGAATTGTACGAAGCCCCTGTTAATGCCTTTGTGGCTTCCTTTATTGGTGAAAATAATTGCCTGATCGGTGACGTGGTTGAGCTGAATGATCAGGTCTGTGTTGCCCGCGTCAATGGCGACTGTCTAGTCAAAAGCAAGCCCGTGGCGGTGGAAAGCGTTGGTCATAGCACCACCCTGTCCTTACGCCCCGAGCGGGTTGTTATTCAACCTGAAGCGGGCTCTTTACCTAATATTTTCGATGCTGTCGTCAAAGAGGTTATTTACCTAGGCGACCACCTGCGCACGCGCGTAGAAGTGTGTGGTAATAATGAATTTATTGTCAAAACACCCAATGCCCAAGGTTATCCTGCACTTAAACGAGGCAATACCATTCAAGTCGGTTGGGAATCCGTAGACTGTCGAGCACTGGATGCTTCTGAATTTTAAATAAACCTTATCTAGCAGTATTAAACCGTAGTACGGTCTTAACATGAACACATTTTGGCTTTACTGCCATCCCCCCATTAATAAGGAGAATGCACTTTATGAAATCCAAACTATTAACGACAATGATTGTTACAGCCATGAGCCTGGGCATCAGTACAGCTCATGCTGAGGACGAGTTGAATATCGTTTCTTGGGGTGGTGCTTATACCATGAGTCAGGTAAAGGCTTACCATGAGCCTTGGACAAAAAAAACAGGCCAAAAAATTGTTAATATTGATAAATCAGCCAATGCCCTATCGGGTCTACGTGCTCAAGTCGAATCAGGCAATGTCACTTGGGATTTAATCGATATTCTGCCTTCTGACGCTATTGTCGCTTGTGATGAGGGTTTGGTGGAAGAAATTGACTATGACGAACTATTAGCACCCGCTCCTGACGGCACACCTGCCAGTGAAGACTTTATCGAAGGTTCACTCACAGGCTGCTTTATTCCACAAATCGTTTATTCCAATGTTGTGGCCTATAACAAAGATATGTTTAAAGAGGGTAAAACACCTTCCAAAATTGCAGATGTCTTTGACCTAGAAAACTTCCCTGGCAAGCGCGCCCTAAACAAGAAACCGCTTAATAATCTGGAGTGGGCTTTGATTGCAGATGGTGTTGCCCCAGAAGAAGTCTACGCGACACTGGAAACCGAAGCAGGTATAGAGCGTGCTTTCGCCAAACTAGATACCATTAAAGATCAAGTGATCTGGTGGGAAGAAGGCGCACAACCGCCCCAATTACTTGCAGACAAAGAGGTTGCTTTTGCCAGTGCTTACAATGGCCGTATTTTCAATGCAGCGGTCAATGAAAAACAACCCTTTGAAATCATTTGGGATGGTCAAGTCTTCGAATTGGATGGTTGGGTTGTACCGAAAGGCAAACTAGACAAAGTAAAAGACTACCTTAAATTTGCCACCGACACACAACGCTTAGCTGATCAATCTAAATACATTTCGTATGGCCCAGCCCGTCAATCGTCTGACCAATACGTCACAAACCATGCGGAAACCGGCATAGAAATGAAAACACACATGCCAACTTATGAACCTAACTTCAAAACTGCCCTGCCCAAAAATGATGAATTCTGGGCTGACAATGGTGATGAATTGGCTGAGCGCTTTAATGCTTGGTTAGCCAAACATTAAGCACTACCCACTTAAAAATTAGTCCCTTCTTGACTTAAACCAAGCTTAAACCAAGAAGGGGCTCGCTTTACCGAACCCACCACCAAAGGTCATCAAGGTGTCAGAAACCACTTATTCTACTAGCAAGCCGTTGACAACGGCTGATGGCGTTGACCTGAAAACCAGCTTGCAACGCGCTGAACGTCGTAGCCGTTGGCGTGCATTTCTACTCGTATTGCCTTTACTGTTATTTTTATTAATTGCCTTCGTGTTTCCGATTCTGGACATGCTCAAACGCAGTGTGGAAAACCCAGAAGTCATCACTTTACTCCCTAAAACCGTGGCAGCATTAGAAACATGGAATGGGGAAAATTTACCCGACGAAGCCGTCTATGCGGCCTTAAGTGAAGATATGGTGATTGGCCGTAAAAACAAGGAAATCGGCAAGGTCGCCACTCGCTTAAATTACGAATATTCGGGTATGCGCTCCACCATTATGAAAACGGCGCGTAAAGCCGCAAAGCTGAAACCGCCTTATAAAGAAGCCATTATTAATGTGGATAAGGATTGGGGCGATGTTAATGTCTGGCGTTTAATCCAGCGTGAATCCTCACCTTATACCCTGTCCTATTACCTGTCAGCTATCGACATGCAGTACAGCCCCACCGGCGAAATTGAGGCAAAACCAGAAACGCAGCAGATTTATATTCAACTGTTTATGCGTACTTTGTGGATGAGTCTATTGATTACCTTTATGTGCTTATTACTGGGTTATCCGGTGGCTTATTTGCTAGCAAACCTGCCCATGCGCCATGCTAACTTATTGATGATTCTGGTATTATTACCTTTTTGGACTTCGCTACTGGTGCGCACGGCCACTTGGATTGCCATTTTGCAGCAGCAAGGTGTATTGAATGACATACTGGTCAGCTTACACATCCTAAGCGAAGATACCCGCGCCCAACTGATTTATAATAAGACAGGCACTATTGTTGCCATGACACACATTCTACTGCCCTTTATGATTTTGCCCTTGTATTCGGTTATGAAAACCATCCCACCTAGTTATATGCGGGCAGCACGCTCAATGGGGGCATCCTCTTTCCTCGCCTTTCGGCGTGTTTACTTCCCACAAACCTTGGCAGGTATTGGAGCAGGTTCGATTTTGGTGTTTATTCTGGCAATTGGTTACTACATCACGCCGGCACTTGTTGGTGGACAAGGTGGGCAATTCATCACGAACTATGTTGCTTATCACATGCAAAAATCACTGAACTGGGGCTTGGCAGCCGCCATTGCTTCCATACTGTTATTTGTGGTCATTGTATTCTATGCCATTTACAACCGCGTCATTGGCGTGGATAAAGTCAAGCTGGGTTAAAAGGGCATTATTATGAAATTAGCTGAATCGGCATCCCTCGGTGAAAAAATCTGGCACTACACCTTTTTATGGATTTGTGCGCTCATTTTCCTGTTTCTGGTTGGCCCTTTACTGGTAATTATTCCACTGAGCTTTAATACACAGCCTTATTTTACTTTTACCCCCGAAATGCTCAGCTTTGATCCAGAAGGTTATTCACTGCGCTGGTATCAAGCATTTTTCGCCTCATCAAAGTGGATGAGTGCTATCAAAAACAGCATGATTGTGGCAATAGCCTCCACTTTACTAGCGACTATTCTGGGGACGATTGCAGCATTGGGTTTATCCAGCCGCTACATGCCCTATAAAGACTTGATTATGGCAATTTTGATCTCCCCTATGATTGTGCCACTGATCATCTCTGCAGCAGCCATGTTCTTTTTCTTTTCCAGAATACAACTGTCGCAAACTTATCTGGGCGTCATACTAGCCCACACAGCTTTAGGGATTCCTTTTGTGGTCATTACTGTCACCGCTACACTCAGTGGCTTTGATCACTCACTGACACGTGCTGCGGCAAGCTTAGGCGCAAGTCCAGTACGTACTTTTTTTAAGGTGATATTGCCACTGGTGACACCCGGCGTCATATCGGGTGCACTATTTGCTTTTATCACCTCTTTTGACGAAGTGGTCGTAGTGCTATTCATTGCGGGACCACAACAAACCACCATTCCTATTCAAATGTGGTCAGGTATACGTGAGGAAATCAGCCCTACTATCTTAGCGGTTGCCACCTTACTGGTACTCTTGTCGATTGGATTACTCATTACCCTAGAATTATTACGGCGACGTTCAGAGCGACTGCGTGGGCTATCACCTGGTTAAACCAACACTATTGAATCATTCAATCATCAAACCATTCAATCACCATCCGCCACTGAGCACTCTATCTGTCAGGTGCTCAGTGGTGGAATGACTATCAATAAGGAGCTCGCCTCACTGCTTTGTTTGTTCAACAGCTTCCTCTTCAGAGGGCGTTGTTTCCTGTTTCGTAGTTTGCTTATTTGCTTGGTCTTGCGTTTGGGCGGCTGTCTCAGCATTCTTTTTTGGCTTACTACGCGGTTTAGACTTGCTGCTGTCACCCTCATCATTCAAGGTAACCTGCTTCTTACCGGAGCTAATTTGCTCACGCAAATATTCAGTCAAACCATCACTGCTGTCAGCCTTGAGATCAACTTCTTTTAACAGGCTATCAATCAGTGGAACTTGGGCGCGGTAACGCAAAGCGCTATCGACCAATTGATCCGCCAAACCATTATTACCACTGCCGCCGCCATTGCCACCGTTATTATTATGACTACTACGACCACCTGCGGCAGCATTCAAACCATCCAGATGCAAGATTTTAATACCATCGATATTCTCCAGTGGTTTGACACTCTCACGGATAATACCTGGCAATTGGCGCACAATTTCCATCTTGACCTGCATATCAATCTGGCTACTGCCCAATAGATTAGCAGCACGATTCATTGCGCTTTTGCCAACAGCCTCGACTTGATAACGAATCTCGGCTGCTTTGGCGGCCAGTCGCTCCACCTCGGCATTGGCTTCAGCAATAATAGTTTGGCGCTGGGCTTCCTTTTGTGCATGAATAATTTCCAACGCCTTGACACGCTCAGCCTCGGCTTTTTCGCGTGCTGTACTAATTTCCTCTGTTAGACGCGCGGCTTCTGCCTTAATTTTATCGGTTAGCATCCAAGCTTCATGAATACCTTTTTCAAATTCAGCACGCGCCACTTCCATATCACGCTTTGCCATCTCAATAACAACTTCTTTGGCAATACGAATTTCTTCAATCTCACGATCACGGGTAATCTGGATTTCTTCAACTTCTTTGGCAGTACGTGCCTGTAATTCAGCAATGTATTTTTCTTGTTCTTTTTGTGCCTGAATTTCTTGCTGTTGAATCATCAGGCGTTTTTGTTCAGCTTCCTTATTTTTCTCCTGAATCTTGATGCGGCTTTCCTGCTCAATATCATTACGGCGCTTTTTACTTTCTTCTGTAATTTCATCCAGCTTAATCAGACCACGAGCATCAAAAGCATTAGTCTCATCAAAATACTCACGAGCCGTCTGATCCAATCGCATGAGGGAAACAGACACCAGCTCCATCCCATTCTTTTCAAATTCTTTATTCAGCGTCTTTTCGACATTATGTTCAAAATCAGTACGCTTGACGTGCAGCTCATCGAGCGTCATGGTCGCAGCTACCGAACGCAGTGCAGCGACGCATTGTGCTTCAACGATTTCTTTCACCTTTTCGGGGTTCGATGTGCCATTACCCAGAGTACGCGCAGCGGTAGAAATAGCTTCAGGCTGAGGCGCAACCCGCATAAAAAACTCAGCCACCACATCGACCCGTAAAGAATCTTTGGTAATCAGCGCAACATTATTGGAACGAGAAATTTCCACTCGCAAGGTCTGCATATTCACAGGCACTAGGTCATGGAGTACGGGAAAAACAAACGCACCATTATTAACAATAATCCGCTCACCACCAAAGCCGGTGCGTACATAAGCCCTATCTTTGGACGCACGCCGGTAAAAGGCAGAAAAAGCAGCCACCGCCAGCAATAAAATGACGACCAAAATAATGGAAAGGTATACAAATAAATCGTTACTTGTCATAGGATTCCGTCAGCCTTTTAGCCTTGAACAGCACATAGCCCAATAAGCACCAGTATAAACGCTCTAGACAGGGAAAGCGCGTTTAGCGACACTATGCGGGGTTTTATTACCTAAATTGACGTGATGCTCGACTATTGATAGCAAATGGTTTTACTTAACTGTAACGGCTCCAGCTCATTCTTAATATTTGCCAGTACAGCCAAGCCATGAGCCAGCAACTTTCGGGTCAGACGATTAGTTAGACTCCACAGTGTTCTGGCTCGCATTTTCTGTATATTGAAACGCTCAACCAGTTGTCCTATTGTGGTTTCCACACGTCTTCTCAGTCGATTAAGACAATTCCGCCAAGGCTTTGTTAATGGATCCCGCATATTATGACGCACGGGTGCTTCCAGCTCTATCTGCCTGAATTGTAACAACTCACCCTGAAAGGCGGCACCGAGGTAGCCTTTGTCTCCCAATAATAGCCCGCCTTTAGCATTAACCATAGCTGCCACTCCCCTTGAAACGACTACAATGCTTTGCTCGCCTGAAGTGACAGACAGGTAAAGGGACCCCATCAACAAGGTG
>PDPH01000023.1 GCA_002747435.1 Pseudomonadota bacterium | reverse complement strand
ATGGAATCAATTTGCCAATGATTCACAGTTGGTCTCACGGATATGCCATCGGAAATGGGCACATATATGAAGGGTCATAAATTATTGGAAATGGTATAATCACACAGAATGCTCATAGAGAAAATGAACGACAGCAAATACTACAAACACCACCCATTTAATCAAAACCTATACAGTGGGCGAGATGAACCCTTTGAAAGCGATAGAGCCTGTTATTGGCACGAATTAATGCGTGCCTATGACAAGCAAAAAATCGGTCTAGTCGGTTTTGCGTGCGACCAAGGGGTACGCCGTAACCAAGGGCGAGTGGGTGCAAAAGATGCCCCTGATGTTATTCGTGGGGCGTTTGGCAAATTGCCTTGTTCGGTGGCGTTATTAGACACATTCGGCACTGATAGACAGGGCGAACTCGCTACCCTTATCGGTGATATGGGCAATGTAGAATGCCTTGATAATCAACAAGTAGCCGAAAACACACTCGAAGAGACCCAACAAGCCTATGCCGATAAAATTACCGATATTCTCAATCAAGGGGGACTCGCTATCGGTATCGGTGGTGGACATTCCATCGCTTATGCCAGTTTTTTAGGGTTATATCAAAGCCTAACCGATAGCGAAAAAACGAATAAAACAATTGGGGTCGTTAATTTTGATGCCCATTTAGATATTCGTCAATCCGATCTCGCCACTTCCGGCACGCCGTTTCGACAAATTGCCGCACACTTACAATCCGAAAATCGTCCGTTTCATTATCTTTGCGTTGGCGTGAGTGAATACAGTAACACTGCCGCACTGTTTGACCGTGCCAAAATGCTGGGTGTTCAAATGATTATGGATAATGACTGTTACCGCCAACCATTTGAGCAAATTGCCCAAACACTGAGTGATTTTACCCAGCAAGTCGATATGCTCTATCTAACGATTGATATGGATTGTTTTGCTGCCGGCATTGTTCCCGGTGTCAGTGCCACCGCAGCCAAAGGATTGACGTTGGATTTTGTTGAGCGTTGTATTGAGTCACTGATGGCCAGTGGCAAAGTCAAAGTCGCCGACCTTGCCGAAATTAACCCCTCGTTTGATATTGATGGTATCAGCAGTAAAGTAGCAGCCAGATTGCTGGCAGATATTAGCAGTCAATATCTTTGATCCACCCTGCGAATATCGGACACCTTTAGAAAGGAGTATTCTCTCCATTCAGAGGTTACGGACATGAGCAAGAAAAAATCATCTTATACGCGCTACAGCAGCGAATACAAAGCAGAATACCAACAAACGGTCAGTGATCTCTAAAAAGCAGCACACCATCGTGGGATACTTGAAACACGACGCCACAAAAAAGCCCTCGAAGAATTAATAACTTAGCTTGTTATGGTGAAAAATGATTCTAAAGCATTTCTAACAAACTAAGGTGTGTCTACGAGAAATAAATTTTATAGGTATTGCTTATTATTAGTGCGCCAACCATGAAGATGAAGAACTTTCTGACAAAATTTGCGCCGTATTTGATGGCAATTCTACTTCCGATTAGACTTCCTACGATGTTAGAGACTGCCATAATCATTCCTAACGTCCACCAAACATGACCTTTACTGGCAAAGAGGATTATTGCTGATAAATTTGTCGCTGTATTCAATATCTTTGATGTAGCTGAAGCTCTCAAAAAATCATATCCTAAAAATTTGACCAGTAAAAAAATAAAAAAGCTTCCAGTTCCTGGCCCGAAGAATCCGTCATAAAAACCAATACATGAAGCAATGAGACCGATGAAAATTTTCTCTCTACGACTATTTATCTGACTTGATTCGATTGTTCCAAAGTCTTTCTTTTTTAATGTATACGCAAAAATCCCTAAGAGAATAAATGGTAAAGCCTTTCTGAATGAGGTTCCGTCTATATGTGTTACCGTCCATGCTCCAATTGTGCTTCCAAGCCATGCAAGAATAGCTCCTGGAATAAGTGCATACCAATTGATATTGATTCGACGACTATATTGAAATGCTGCAATGGCGGTGCCGCTAACTGAAGCTATCTTATTGGTTCCGAATAAGGTCGCTGGCTGGGCGGCAGGAAATAAAGCAAAGAGTGATGGGACTAAAATCAACCCGCCCCCGCCTACGATAGAGTCAATCGCCCCCGCAAACAGCGAGGCGATCATGCTCAAGATAATATCAATTGATAACATGTGTACTGATAAGGTAGGTGATCTCTAAAGAGCGGCACACCGTCTTAGGATACTTGCAGCGCTACGCCACAAAAAAGCCCTCGAAGAATTAAGGGCTTAGCTTGTTATGGCGGAGAGGGCGGGATTCGAACCCGCGATGGGCTTTTGACCCATACTCCCTTAGCAGGGGAGCGCCTTCAGCCTCTCGGCCACCTCTCCAATGTATTAAATTGAAGGCGGTAAGATTAACCGCCAAAACAGGTGGTGTAAAGACTTAATTTGAATTTTCTTCAGCTACAGCCATATCTGTGCTCTCATGATGAATACGCTCATAGATTTCTTCACGGTGAACAGCGATATCTTTAGGCGCATTAATACCCAAACGCACCTGATTACCCTTTACTCCCAAGACCGTGACGCTCACCTCGTCCCCGATCATCAGGGTTTCCCCTACCCTACGGGTTAATATTAACATAATGCAAATCTCCCTATCGCTGCACTTCAACGCCAAGACCACAACCAGACTTACTCACTTCACACAGAATCGCTCTGATGTGATCAACATTCCCACATTACGACTGAACTGAGCCTTAACTTTTTTCTTTCTGTTGCACTTTTACCATCATGTGACAAAAAGCAACAGCTTTTATTAAAAAAATTTACTAATAGCCGAAAAAAAAGCCTCGCACACTGTGCAAGGCTCTTATCAATCAGCCAACTTTTTTAGCTTAAGCAGGCTCTGCTAGATCGAAGGCTTTGTGCAACACACGCACCGCCAACTCTAGGTACTTTTCATCGACCACAACGGATACCTTTATCTCAGATGTGGAAATCATGCGAATATTAATACCTTCCTCAGCCAATACTTCAAACATCTTACTGGCAACACCGGCATGTGAGCGCATCCCCGCACCGACAATAGAAATTTTGGCAATATGTTCATCACCATCAGACTTTTCGGCTCCCATTTCACGGACAATCCTGTCTAAAATCTGCCGAGCCAATTTGTAATCATTGCGATGCACTGTAAAAGTAAAATCTGTAGTCCCCTGCGTACCCACATTCTGCAAGATCATATCAACTTCAATATTGGCATCCGCAATAGGTCCTAAAATACGGAAAGCAACACCCGGGTGATCAGGTACACCCGTCACAGTTAATTGTGCTTCATCACGATTAAAGGCAATACCACGAACCAATACTTCTTCCATTACATCTTCCTCACGGGTTACCAGCGTACTTTTGGCATCATCGACTTCATCAAAACTTGATAAAACACGAATGGGCATATCATATTTATAAGCAAATTCAACCGAACGAATTTGCAAAACCTTAGAGCCTTGACTCGCCATCTCCAACATTTCTTCCAAAGTCAAACGCGGAATATGACGTGCTTTAGGCTCAACACGTGGATCCGTAGTGTAAACACCATCGACATCAGTATAAATTTGGCATTCATCCGCCTTTAAAGCCACCGCTAAAGCCACCGCTGTTGTATCCGAACCACCACGTCCCAAGGTTGTAATACTGCCGCCTGCATCCACACCCTGAAAGCCTGCAACCACAACAACCTGCCCATCATTCAACGCCTTGCGAATAACCGTGTCATCAATTTGGCGAATACGTGCTTTGGTATATACATCATCGGTAATAATACGCGCCTGAGCACCCGTAAACGAACGTGCAGGCTGCCCTTTGGCTTCCAAAGCTAAAGACAACAAACCAATACTCACCTGCTCGCCTGTGGAAAGAATAACATCCTTCTCGCGTGTCGATCCCTGTGGGTTAATCGCATTAATCAAACTCAGCATACGATTGGTTTCACCCGACATGGCAGAAACTACCACGACCACATCATTACCTTGCTTGACCCAACGGATCACCCTATCAGCTACCGCCATGATCCGTTCTGGCGAACCCACTGAAGTGCCACCATACTTCTGTACAATCAGAGCCATTTTTGTTCCTATGCTCTTGTTTCAACCCAAGCTTTGACGGACGCCAAAGCAGCTGGTAACGCTGCCACATCTGAACCGCCACCCTGCGCCATATCGGGACGCCCACCGCCTTTGCCACCGACCTGCTCAGCCACATGCTTGAGCACATCACCAGCTTTGAATCGTTTAGTCTCAGCTTTAGTCACACCTGCCACTAAACTAATCTTGCCATTATCTATTGTAGCTAACACAATCACTGCCTGACCTAGCTTGTTTTTCAACTGATCCATCGTATCACGCAAAGAGCGTGGATCAGCGCCTTCCAAATTGGCAGCCAGCACCTTTATACCAATACCACCTACATCGACAGCTTGATCAGCCAGACTAGAACCTGCTTGAGAAGCCAACTTAGCTTTGAGTTGCTCCAGCTCCTTCTCTAAGGCTCGATTACGCTGCAATAAAGCTTCAACCTTTTCTCCCACCTCGCTATTGCTTGTTTTCAATAAGTGAGAAACGGTATCCAAACGCAGGCAAGTATCACTCATCCAAGCAAGTGCATTCTGCCCCGTCACCGCTTCAATACGCCGAATGCCTGCCGCTACACCCCCTTCACTGACAATTTTGAACAAACCAATATCACCCGTGCGCTTTACATGACAACCGCCGCATAATTCAGTAGAAAAACCAATTTTCATCACCCGTACTATATCGCCATACTTTTCACCAAACAAAGCCATAGCACCCGCTTCCTTAGCTTGGTTCATGCTCATTAGTTCAGCACTAGTATCCTTATTTGCCATAATTTCACGATTAACGATTGCTTCTACTTTCGCCATTTGTTCGCTAGTAACCGGCTCAGGATGAGAAAAGTCGAAACGCAAGCGTTCAGCCGTGACCAAAGAACCTTTTTGCTCAACATGGCTACCGAGTACCTGACGCAATGCAGCGTGCATTAAATGCGTTGCAGAGTGATTTAACACAATCGCTTGACGACGTTCCATGTCTACCTCAGCGCGCACTTGATCACCCACTTGCAACTCACCACGCTCTACGACACCCAAATGAACAAAAGTCTCGCCTTGTTTGCGCGTATCCGTCACGCGAAACACAGCCCCCTGAGCAGTATGCACAGTTCCAGTATCACCAATTTGCCCACCCGACTCCGCATAAAAAGGCGTTACCGTCAACACAAGCTGCCCTTCATCACCTGTTTTTAGCTGACTAACAGATTGGCTATTTTGAAACAGATGTAAAATCTGACTGTCTTCCGCCAATAAATCATAACCGTGAAAATCAGTCTCGCCTTCTACATCCAAGCGGGTATAATCCGAGCCGAATTTACCAGCCTGTTGCGCAATGAGCCGATCGGCTGCCAAGGCCGCATTGAAGCCTACTTCATCCACCAATAAATTACGCTCACGCGCAATATCCATGGTCAGATCCAATGGAAAGCCATAAGTGCCATATAACTTGAAAGCTGTCTCACCATCAATCAGCTTGCCCGACATACCGGCTATGTGCTCTTCCAAAATATCCAAGCCACGCTCCAAGGTTTCAGCAAAACGCATTTCCTCCTGACGCAATGCTTGTTCTACTTTACCTTGCGCTGCGACCAGCTCAGGATAGGCTTCCCCCATTTCCTCAAGCAAAGGTTGTACTAGCTTATAAAAGAAGGGTGTTCCCAAGCCCAGCTTATGACCATGACGCACAGCACGACGAATAATGCGCCGCAACACATAACCCCGTCCTTCATTCGACGGCAACACACCATCAACAATTAAAAAGGCACAAGAACGAATATGGTCAGCAACCACTTTTAAAGAGGGATTATTGAAGTCACTACACCCAGCCATTTGCGCTGCAACACCAATCAACTTCTGGAATAAGTCAATTTCATAATTGCTATGCACACCTTGTAAAATCGCAGCCAAACGTTCTAAACCCATGCCCGTATCCACAGACGGCTTGGGCAAAGGATTCATCACCCCCTCTTTGGTGCGCTCATACTGCATAAACACCAAGTTCCAAATTTCGATATAACGATCACCATCTTCTTCAGGCGATCCTGGAGGCCCACCCCAAATGTGTTCACCGTGATCATAAAAGATTTCAGTACAAGGCCCACAAGGTCCGGTCTCACCCATTTGCCAAAAATTATCTGAGGCGTAACGCTCTCCCTTATTATCACCAATGCGACTAATTCGCTGGGTTGGAAAACCAATCTCCTCCGACCAAATGCGAAAAGCTTCTTCATCTTCCGCATAAACAGTGACCCAAAGCTTCTCTTTAGGCAATTGAATCACTTCAGTCAAAAATTCCCAAGCAAAGCGAATTGCGTCAGCCTTGAAATAATCACCAAAGCTAAAATTACCCAGCATTTCAAAAAAGGTATGGTGACGCGCTGTATAGCCGACATTTTCCAAATCATTATGCTTGCCACCTGCCCGGACACAACGCTGCGAGGTGGTCGCTCGTGCGTAGTCCCGCTTGTCCAGCCCCAAGAAAACATCTTTGAACTGCACCATCCCCGCATTGGTAAATAAAAGCGTGGGGTCATTACCTGGAATCAGCGAACTAGAAGGCACAATCGCATGGCCTTTATCAGCAAAATACTGGAGGAATTGTCGTCTTAACTCAGCACTTTTCATGGAAAACCGCGTTTATTATTTCAATGGAAAAACCTCGCCCAGCCAGAAAACGTGACTGACGAGCACGTTCTTTAGGTTCTTTAGGGAATGTTTGACCAAATTTCTTTTCGCGCTGAAACCGCGCAGATTCTAGCCAATCTACTTCAGCCATTGCCAGAGCGGCCTCCGCCAATGAACGATCGACACCCTTTTCCCGTAAAGCATAAAGAATTTTCATCGGTCCATGCCCGCGAATAACCGATGAACGTACCAGCATTTCCGCAAAACGCTGATCACTTAAATAGCCAGACTGTTCCAGACTGTCCAATAAAACGGCCAGCTCATCCTGAGCCAGCCGCTGATCACCATTAATTTTACGTGCCAACTCACAGCGCGAATGTTCGCGGCGTGCTAGCAAGCTAATGGCACGTCCCTTGACAAGCGCATAATCACCCGACGAGTGATCCTTATCCAAGGGCATTCACACATCCATCAATCATCCTGCAAGACAGCATCCGCTTCATCGTCATCGTCGCTATTATCTTCGCCGGTAGGCAAAACTAATGCAGATTCACGAATCGCCTTTTCAATTTCCGCTGCTGCTTCGGGGTGCTCTTTCAGATAGTTCTTGGCATTGTCCTTGCCCTGACCAATCTTGTCACCGTTATAACTGTACCAAGCACCGGCTTTACCAACCAAGCCTTGGCGGACACCTAGCTCAATTAGCTCACCCTCATGAGAAATACCTTCATTATACAGTATTTCAAACTCAGCCTGCTTAAAGGGAGGCGCCAGCTTATTTTTGACGACTTTGACGCGGGTTTCATTGCCAATAACTTCATCACCCTTCTTAATCGCCCCAATACGGCGAATATCCAGACGCACTGAAGAATAGAACTTCAAGGCATTACCACCCGTCGTGGTTTCAGGATTACCGAACATTACACCAATCTTCATACGAATCTGATTGATGAAAATCACCAAGGTATTGGAACGCTTAATATTCGCCGTTAATTTACGCAAAGCCTGCGACATCAAGCGTGCCTGAAGACCCACATGCGAATCACCCATATCGCCTTCAATCTCAGCCTTAGGCGTCAGCGCTGCAACCGAGTCAATGACCACAACATCAATAGCGCCAGAACGCACTAACATGTCCGTAATTTCCAGAGCTTGCTCGCCCGTATCAGGCTGGGACACGATCAAATCATCAACATTCACACCTAATTTTTCAGCATAACTGGGATCAAGTGCATGCTCAGCATCCACGAAAGCTGCCGTACCGCCCATCTGCTGACACTGGGCAATTACTTGCAAAGTCAGGGTTGTTTTACCAGATGATTCCGGTCCATAAATTTCAACGATACGCCCTTTAGGTAAACCCCCGATCCCTAGTGCAATATCCAATGTCAGCGAGCCGGTTGAAATGGCTTCAATATTGCGCACAGCCGCTGAGTCACCCATGCGCATTACAGCACCTTTACCGTACTGACGCTCAATTTGCCCAAGCGCAGCCGCTAGTGCCTTCTTTTTATTTTCATCCATGCGCTACTCCTTAAAAGCTAAACTATAGTGAAATCAAAAGCTGCGATTATTTCACAACTTAGCTATACACAAAAGCTACCGTAATAAAATCAATCTAAAAGCACCAATAACTCACGCAAGGCAAAAATAACGGCTTGTTCACGTATAGCATTGCGATCCCCTTGCAACTGCCGTGTGACAGTCTGAATACCTGTTTCCGGCAGCAACCAAGCAAAACACACCGTCCCTACTGGCTTGAGCGTCGTACCGCCGCTAGGCCCTGCAATACCACTCACCGCCAAAGCCACATTCGCATGAGAATTAGCAATCGCACCGCGTACCATTTCAGCCACCACATCCTCACTCACAGCACCATACGCATGTAGCGTGTCATCTGATACCTCCAGCATGTCATGCTTGGCTCTATTGCTATAAGTGACAAAACCGCATTCGAACCAATTAGAACTACCAGGCAAATCCGTACATAATTTGGCAATCCAGCCACCTGTACAAGACTCTGCCGTTGCCAAGCAATACTGTTTGAACTGCAAAACATCCGCCAACTGGGTGATTGTTTGCAATAAAATATCTTTTTCCACGCTGTGCCTCTTCATGATTGAATCTGCTTGAACAGTTAGGTTTACTAACCAACAAGGTGACAAATAATTGCTTGTGCAGGTGCAACAAAATTTTTAAGATTTGCCTCATAGAGACAATACATATAAACAGTTTAATGTCGGCGCTCGCGGCCACATAGGTACATGACTCCTCCTCTCCTCCAATCATATACCGCTGCGAGCGCTTTTTAATCCCTATTTTTAATTCCCAAAGCAATTTGGTTAAGCCGCGCGTCGCCATTGCCCAGGCAATAACCCATTTAACGTCCACTGGCTAATACGAGAGCGTATTAAGCGTAAAGTCGGAAAACCTATTGCAGCCGTCATCCGCCTAACTTGGCGATTGCGTCCCTCACTAATCGTCAGCTCCAACCAAGTATCAGGGATAGATTTCCTGACGCGAATGGGAGGCTGACGTGGCCACAAATCGGCAGGCTCAGCGATTAAACGCACTTTAGCGGGTCGAGTTTTACCATCCTTGAGCAATACACCTTGGCGTAAAATATCTAAATCAGCTTCAGTAGGTATGCCTTCGATTTGTACCCAATAAGTTTTCGCCGTTTTTTGGGTAGGATGACTAATCTGCTGCTGTAGGCGACCATTATCGGTCAACACCAATAAGCCTTCACTATCACGATCTAAACGCCCCGCCGCGTATACATTGGGAATATCAATATAATCAGCCAAGGTTTTACGTCCTGATTCATCGGTAAACTGGCACAACACATCATACGGTTTATTAAACAGAATAATTTGCGTCATGCCAGTTCCAATTATTGTTACTGCTCAAGAATCTGCTGCGATTAATAAGGGCTTAAAACCTTCTGTTGCATAAGTTTCAAAGCCTTTGTCTGTGCGAATAATGAAAAAGGCGTTCAATTGGTGTTGATCAGCGAACTCACGGCCACGCTCATCCCCCAAAGCCATTAGTAAAGTGGCATAAGCATCCGCTGTCATAGTATCAGAGGCCGCGACCGACACTGAAGCCAGACTGTGTTGCACGGGATTTCCTGTCAACGGATTTAGCGTATGGGAATAACGCTTGCCATTTTCAGTGAAGAAATTACGATAGTCGCCAGAAGTCGCCAGCCCTTGATCTTTAAGCTGAATACCTTGTTGAACCGCACGCCCGAAATCCATCGGTTTTTCTATCGCAATCCGCCAAACATCGCCCCGCTGGCTTACCCCTTTAGCACGAATTTCGCCACCGATTTCGACCAAATAATCAGCCAAACCTTTTTCATCCAAAAACAAAGCCACTCGATCTGCACCAAAACCTTTAGCAATCGAAGATAAATCAACATACAGCTCCGGCAAACGCTTGCGCAAGGCTGTAGGCCGCTGCCGTACTTCCAATTTACTATAGCCGACCCGCGCCAATGTTGCCTGTATTTCAGCCTCAGAAGGCGTAGCCTGTTCATGCTCACTTGGTCCGAAACCCCACAAATTCACTAAGGGTCCAACGGTAATGTCATACACACCACCACTAAGCGCACTGATTTCTTGCGCCGCTGTTACCACTTTGACCAGCTCAGACGAAACAGGAAACCAGTCGGTTCCCTGATGTTGATTAAACAACGATAACTCAGAATCTGACTGCCAAGTAGACATCTGTGCATTGACCTGCTTCAAGACTGATGTAATACCTGCTTGCAAGGACGAAACTTTGTCTTCGGTATTTATACCGGGCACTGTCACATGCCAAGTCGTCCCCATTGTTTCGCCCTGCAAGCGTAAAACAGGTAGCTCTTTTTCGGCAGCGTCACAGGCTACTAATAAAAAAGCCAGCAACAACACAACACCCGATAGTAAACAGTGGCGTAATAAAGGCATTTTCATGCAATAAGCCCTTACCATTTTTTACGGGATATATAGCACTGCGATCATTAATTTTTTAATTCTTGGATTGAGTAAAATGATCATTCATACGCTGAATTAAACGATCTGCACCATAACGAATCTCATCCAAACGGTTACGCGCCCGAGAACCCCAACCGGCAGGATTTTTTTGGAAAATACTGCGCAAAAACGAAGTACTCTTACGAAACGCTGCCTGTAAATTGCCATAAGGCTCTTTTTCGTTCAAAGTTCCAGCCAAACGATTGGCAACCTTGCCCCGAATAACAAAGTGCATAAAGACCAGAATCGCCAGAGGAATAATAATCACAACACCCAAAGTCATCGGTTCTGAAGGTAATGTGAAAGCCATACCTTGTAATAAACCAAAGAACACAGACAAGCCAATAAGCACAGCCAACAATAATACTAAAACAACGCTATCCCAAATCAAGGTATAACGCCGCCAGCGCTTCAACAAGGCTTGCAAATGAGGAACGGTCTGCTGCTCAATTTGATTAGTCAATGACTCCATATTACCGATAATACGATACACACGATCGCTATTCACACCATCCATGCGTTCCAACATACGAGCATGATCGGCATTACGCTTACTGACATAACGCGACCATACCTGCTCATTATCGACGGGCTGTGCTAATTTTTCATTAAACATGATAAAGAAACTGCCCGCAGACAAACCTTGCTGTACTAGAGCTTTTTGCCAAGAAGCGACAATATCTTCCAAATTATCTTCACGCGCAGACGTATCAACCTGATTCAAAACGAACAAGAACTTGGAGGTATCACTACGCCGCTGCGCACCTTTGACTAGGTGCTCCAAAGTATCGTGCATAGCACCCGGCTCAGGATGGCGTGCATCAAAAAACACCATCACCAAATCAGATAAATCAATAATGTGATCCACAATACGCAAAATAGATTTACGCTGAGCGTCCGCATCGAACCCGGGGGAATCAATCAAAATTTTACCTTTCAACTGTTCACTGGGTACAACCTTCATTTGCAGGTAATTATCAATTTTCGCACCTTCACCACTCACCACCTGATCCAATTCTTCACTGATTTGATAAAAGGGGAATCGTGGATCACCATCCAATGCCATACCCGGCAAGGTAGCCGTTTTGCCGTCATTACTGTAAGTAATCACCGTAAAATGATCGTCAACCGCTTGATTACCTGTGCGCTGTACTGCCGCATCCAAAAAGGTATTAATAAAACTAGACTTGCCCGCAGAAAATGTGCCTAAAACCGAAATCATAGGCCACCAAGAAATCAGTGTCGTATAAGACTGCCCTTCCCCTAACAGCCCCATTTTTCTTGCCACTGCATCCAAGTCCTGATAGCAATCGACCACCTCGACCAACTCGGGATTTTCTTGTGTCAGATGTTCTTTTAAACGCTGGATACGACTTTCCATTCGCTTTGCGGGTGTCATAAAACGATCCTTTTAAAATTACAATTTGTTACGACCACATCTTGCATATTATACACTGAAACTGCCATATTTTTGAGTAGCAGCTTCATTTCCCTTTCAGCAATGTCGCCTAAGCCACTCAGAGACTTCGGTATTTGCCCTGTCTATAAACACTGTCACAGAATAATGGCTTAATCTGCGCTTCTTTCCGTTAGTTGTTAAAAACAAAGGGCGGGACAACAAACCAAGTCGCTATCACCACCCTTTATAATTATTTATGAATAACGTAAATCATTATTTTAATTGTAATTGTTTTAATTCATACTAATCACTTTAGATATTGACCGATTTGAGCTGCCTTCTCGGGATCGACCGAATCAGCATAAACCTTGATACCCATCAGCTCGGCCATGCGCCCTTGCTCAGCCATCCAGCCAGCAATTTCGGCATACAAATCAACAGCCTCTTGGTTTTTACCTTGCTTCCAGTAAACATTAGCTAGCTCACCTTTATAAGCAGGATGATCATCTAGTTTCAACAAACTTTGATAAAAACCAACAGAACGATCAAACTCATCACTCCAATAAGCTTCACGCGCAGCTAATAGCAAATCCTCAGTTGAATGACTATTAACGACTACTTGAGCAGTATCAGTAGCACTATCCGCTCCAGCAGTTTCAACCGCATTGGCTTCAAGCACTTGCTCAACACTCTCTGTAACAGGCGCTAGCGCAGTTACTGACTGAGCTTGCTGATTGGCTTCAGCATTAGATTTAGATTGGGTGGTCTCGGCCTGTTGTGTAGTTGCAGAATCAACAGCCACATATTCTGTTTCATGGCTTTTAGCTGCGTCATGCTCAGGGGAATGACGAGCAACATACCAGCTTAGCAATATGGCAATCAATGCCAAAATCGCAACCAATATCTCCGGGCGTTTAAATAACCAGCGTATTGTATGCATTTATAGGATTCTCCTGTTACTTTGGTCGTATCAGTGACACTTTGTTAATTGATGTTGTGTTGTAAAGCTCTTTGGAACGGAGGTTCATCTCAAAATACGGCCACACCTTCACTAAACGGGCGACAACAGGTCGCCCGCAAATAAAGCCGAGACTTCAACAGCCGTATATTATTAAGCATACCAATAGCTTTGGCAGTTTCATCTGATTCTCTGACAGCCGTATGCGTATCAGAGCGATTCAATAATGCCAGCTTAGTCAACGGCCTGCCAAAGCGATCCCTATGAGGCTATTCTACCTTGTGTTCAGGTTTATCCTGTCCATCGAGATCAGGCATCAGTTCAAGGTTGACATCTTCTTGCATTCTCATATAGCGAGCTGCCTGCCTGCCACATTTATCCACGGGCTTTGCATCATCTGTTGATGCTACACCATCACCCGAGTGACAACCTTTGCCATGTGAATTCCCGTGCTGACAACCTTCAGGCATAGGCATCATGCCATGACCATAGGGCAACATCATCATAGATTGACCTTGTACGCCACCATCTTGCATCTGATTAGGCCGCACTTGGTAAGGGATAATTGGAATCACGTACCAATACATAACGGGCTGACCGTTTTCAAGCATCATAGGCATAGGCTGTATTGTTGTACCCGCAGGAAGCATCATTAACTGGGGCGCAGGCATAGGCTGTATCCAATTACCTTGAGCTTGGCTTACCACATTAGACTCCCACTCCGTTACGCTGGTCGACTCTACTGGCGTTGCTGCTTCAGTCTGCTGCTCTGCTGTAGATTCCAACTCCGTTACTGCTGGTGTGCTGGTCGACTCCGCTATCGTTGCAGCTTCAGTCTGTTGCTCTGCTGTAGATTCCCACTCCGTTACGCTGGTCGACTCTACTGGCGTTGTGGCTTCAGTGTGTTGCTCTGCTGTAGACTCCCACTCCGTTACGCTGGTCGACTCTACTGGCGTTGCAGCTTCAGTCTGCTGCTCTGCTGTAGACTCCGACTCCGTTACGCTGGTCGACTCTGCCGTTGTCGCTGCTTCAGTCTGTTGCTCTGCTGTAGACTCCGACTCCGTTACGCTGGTTGACTCTACTGTCGTTGCGGCTTCAGTCTGCTGCTCTGCTGTAGATTCCAACTCCGTTACTGCTGGTGTACTGGTCGACTCTGCTGTCGTATCTGTTTCAGCTTGTTGCTCTGTTGTATGGGCAGTAGTCTCTGTTGCCTCAGTTTCAACAGACTGCGATGCTTGAGCATCAGTTACGGATGGCTCTGTCTGCTCAACTTCAGTGCTGGGTGTTTGAACTGATACAGCCGTGCTGTCGTTTTCAACTTGGCTTGTAAGCGTTTGTTGATTCTGAGCTTCAACTGTGGCAGCAACCGCCGCTTCAGCTTGCAATGACTCCAACACGCTGGTAACAGGTGTTTGTGGAAACATTGGTGGCGGTGGCAAAGGTGGCATCGGCGGAACAGGTGTTTGATTCACCCACTTATGGGCAGTCTTTGTTTGACACGGTAGCCCAGCTTGTGATACCGGCGGAACAGGTGTTTGACTCATCCACTTTGTACGACCTGTATCAAGTTGACCTTGTAAGCCCATTTGAATACTTGGCACAGGCAAAGAAGGCGGTGGCGGAGGTGGTGGCGGCAAAAAAGATAACAAAGGTGCAGTGGGCACTACATTAAATGCAGCAAGCCCTTGACTTTGCTCACTATCTTCATTCACCGCTTGCTCAGCCTGTTGAACTGTTGCCTCAACACTGTCGGCTTGTTGTGGTACTTCCGTGACCGCAGGCATGTCAGTGTCAGGCAAATGCGTCAATTCAGCAGATTGTGCTGCTGGCGGGACTCCCTGCATCTCTGCTGGTGGAGGAGGTGGTGGCGACGGCAAACTAGCGCTCGGAGCAGATGGCGCTGTTGGAACTTCGGGTTCAGCCGCTTCTGGAACTTCAGTGGCAGTTACTTGCACGGGAACTTCTGAAGTTTCAGGTGTCCCTGTCTCTGCTTCTGCTTGTACAGGCGCTTCGGGTTCAGCCGTTTCTGGAACTTCAGTGGCTACTTGCGCAGGGGCTTCTGGAGCTTCAGTGGTGGTTACTTGCGTGGGAGCTTCTGGAGTTTCAGGTGTCTCTGCTTCTGCTTGTACAAGCGCTTCGGGTTCAGCCGCTTCTGGAACTTCTGCAACTTCGAGCGATGTTTCAACAGATTCAGTCACATGCTCTGCTGGCAGGCTGTTAGTTTGTACTTCAGAAACCTCGACAGACTCCACAATATGCCCTGCTGGTAGTGGCGGCATAGGTATTATCGCTTGTTGCTCAGGAGTCGTTGGCGCTTCTGGTGGCGTAGGTACTGCCTGTGCCATTGCTTCATCAGGCATTGCTGGCATCGGCGGCATCTGAGGCATCACTACTTGCTGCTCAGGATTAACAGACGTTTCCGGTGTTTCCGGCGGCATTTCTGGCATGGCTATTTGCTGTACCACAGTATCACTTGCCTCGGGCGCGCTCATCAAAGCATTAGGCGCAACAGGAGGCATTGGCGGAGCAGGTGGCTCCGGCAAATTCATTGCATTTTCTTCAATCACCGACATGTCAGGAACTTCCGGCAAAGGAAGTACTTTTACAGTGATTGCTTCTGTTTCAACAACAAGCGTTTCTGTTGCTGGCGGTTCAATTGGGGCTTGTAATGGCTCAGGCGCAGTAGGTGCTTCCAGCACAGCCGTCATTTCCGGTGCTTGTGGAGGTGGAGGTGTTGGCGGTACAGGAGCTTCTGCCTGTATCACAAATGGTCCAGGTGGCGGTGGCGGCAAGTCGCTATTGTCGCTATCACTGTCAGCCTCATAAGACTCTGTATGGCTAGCACTTTGAGTCAGTTTGCTACCCACTGCTCCGTTAGCAAATGGTCCAGGCGGTGGTGGCGGCAGGTCAACACGATTCATTGACTCATAAGAAATGACCGTACCCTTACTCATGGTTTGAGTAACATTAACTTTGGACTCGTCCTCCACACCGGCAACAGCTTCGTCGGCAAACGGGCTTGGAGATGGAGGCGGCGAATGGCTGCCAGCCTGTATTCCAAACGAAAACAAAGCTGAGGTAATAGCTAAGGCTAATACATTCTTCTTAAAAACCTTCATCATGGACTCCTTTGCTTAAATGTCCTTTTTCAATTTAATACCCCTACACCTGCCGGATTGAGCCTACGTACCCCATATCACAACCCACACCGCGCACTATAGCGGTTAAAAAGTGTCACTTCCAGTCAAAACATAGCGATAACAAGAACAAGCCCCCCCACCCGCCCTATTGAGCAGGTACATAGGCTTTGGCCGTCGCAACCGCCTCTTCTTCTGAGCGTTCGTCAATATGGTACACGGAAACCTTAACCTCCATCAGATCCGAAGAACTCGAAGGTTTAACTTCGCGCACCCAGTGCCAGCTCATATTTCCCATTTCTTCTTCTCCTTCGCTAGCACCACCCGCCTTGCCCAAGGCAAGGTCTATCTGATAACGATCCAACTCATTCAAAGCCACCCAATGTGCCAAGGTGCTTTCTTTCATGAGGCGTGCATTGCGCGTGGAGTTCAAGGCCACTTTGCTCACTGCCGCAATCACTAGGGCAACAATAAACAAAGCCATCATTACTTCCAGCAAACTAAAACCTGCCGACTGAGTACTAGAGCGATCCGTCTTTTTCATCTTCATCGCTGACTACCCGTCCAATAGCATTAAAACGTAGTTGCTGAGGCGCTTCGTCCTTGTACTGCACTTCGCACACGAAGGGAGTGACTTCCCCCGTTGGATAAACCGTCACTTGCGGCTCAGCCAACTGACCCGTTTCAGGCGCTGGCGGCAACACGACCTTACGCTCATCCAGATACAAAGCAAGCGTTAAATCTGGCTTAAGCTTGCGCGCTTTTAACATATCGTCCTGCTCAATCAACTCCCAGAACTCACCGTCCTCGTCCAAACGATAAAAAGCATACGCACTCTCTGCAAAACCTATTGCCAAGATTTCCGAGCGTACAATAGATTCATTCACAGCCAAGCCAACATCAAGACGCAAACGGCTCAAGGTCTCTTTCACCGGAGGGGATTGAACACTACTGAAGGTCAAGGCAGTGATGGAGAGCATCACGCCAATAATCACCAACACAATCAATAACTCAATCAGGGTATAAGCTTTACAAGCTGTATACCCCCGACTAGCCAAACCCTGTTGGGGTTTATTGATCATCCAACATCCAGTTACCAATGTCGTTTTCACTCTCGCGCTTGTCTGAGCCCAAACTGTAAACATCGACTTCACCATGTTGTCCTGGTTGCAGGTACTTGTATTCCATACCCCAAGGATCTTTGGGCAAACTGGCTAAATAACCACCTTTAGGCCAGTTGCGCGCCCCATTTGGCTTTTCCACCAAAGCTTTCAGTCCTTGATCATTGCTTGGGTACTCGCCATTGTGAGCACGAAACATTTCCAAGGCCGTTTGGATATTGCGTAGCTCCTGACGTACCGCCACCGCACGCGCATCATCTGGCGCACTACCAAACTGAACGACAGCAACCCCCATTAATACACCGATTATGACTATAACAATCAATAGCTCCATCAGAGTGTAAGCACGCTGATGACGCGACATAACTTGCATTTCCTTTTTCATCACTTTGATCTAATCCTTCCAAACAATTCGCGGGAAATAATGGCATAATACCGCAAACTTGCAAGCACCTCACAATTCACATGAAACGGCCTTTACTCATTTTCGCCATTCTATTTACGCTACTGTTGATTCTACTCCAGAATTTCCAAGCGCAATGGGTTTTTCTGCGCACAGCTATTGATACAGGGGATTACTGGCGCTTGTTGAGCAGTCAGTTTGTACATACCAACTGGAATCATGTTTTTCTCAATCTGGTAGGCTTTTGGCTTTTTATCGCCCTCTGCCACTCGGTCATACACCTGGCTTGGCTCATGCTGAACATTATTCTTATAGCCTTGGGTATTGGTTTTTTATTGTACTGGCAGGAAAGCTACTTACAGTGGTATGCCGGTTTTTCTGGTGTAGTTTACGGACTATTTATAATGGGTGGTTTACAGTTAATACTGGCACGAGACTATCTTACAGGTATAGGACTCATTGCACTGATACTGGTCAAACTCGGTTTGGACGCTTTTCAGGGCGGCAACCCACTTAGCGAAAAACTCATTGAAGCTCCCGTGATTGAAGCCGCCCATTATTATGGTATAGCCCTAGCTGCTTTGCTTAATCTGCCTATAGTAGGCAGGACGTTCTACCGTCACTTAAACAATCCGCCCCCGGCAATATGAAAGCTGTATTGAGTCGTTCCTGGCGCAAATTATTCAGCACTGACTGCTGCCCTCTATGTGCAACACCTTTTGCACAAAATGCGCCCGTTTGTACAGCTTGCATGGAGCTGCTACCTTGGGCGCTAGACTATAGCGAACGCGCTGGTTTGCAGGTACTGAGTGCATTTGACTATCTGCCGCCTATTAATCATTTGCTGCTAGGCGGTAAAAGTGCGCATCACCTGGATCAATTAAACATACTCGCTCGCCTGCTTGCTGAGCACCTACCCACAGTCATTCGCACCAAACCACAGGCTATTTTACCCATCCCTTTGCACCCCCGACGCTTGAGACAACGAGGCTTCAATCAATCCATTGAGCTAACAAGACCTTTAGCAAAGGCTATGCAACTACCCTTAATCACGCAAGCCGTTATTCGCCAACGCCATACACCCGAGCAAAAATTACTAAGCGCCGTAGAACGCCTACATAACATGCAGGACGCCTTTCTAATCCGACATCACTTACCCTATCAACAAATTGCCCTGTTTGATGACATGATCACCACCGGCAGTACTTGCTTGGAACTGGCAAAACTGCTAGAAGCCGCAGGCATTAGCGTACAAATATGGACTTGTGCACGCGCAAAACGGTGACCTGTCGTCTTTTATCCTCTATTATACCTGCTCTGAAATCAACAACTTGACTCTAACAAACAGGCATTACATTTATGATTCGTAGCATGACCGCATTCGCACACCAAGAAACCCAATCTCCACAAGGCAAACTTAACTGGGAATTGCGCACGGTGAATCATCGCTACCTAGACATAAACATTCGCGTACCTGATGAATTCAAGGCGCAAGAAAACAACTTTCGTAGCCTGATGCAAAACCGCCTGCAACGCGGCAAACTGGAAGCTTCCCTACGCTATACCGCAGGTGTTGGCGAAGAGAGCACCATCGTTGTCAATGAACCACTTGCACGAGCCTTAATTATTGCCTGCCGTCAAATTGAAGCCATTACCGATAACCCAGAACCTTTGAAAGCCGTTGACATTCTGCGCTGGCCAGGCGTAACGCTGGAAAATCCACCTGACTTAGCAAAACTAAACGCGCAAGCACAAGCCCTGCTAGAAACAACCTTAGGCGACTTAGTCGCCACACGTGAACGTGAAGGCAAACGTTTAGCTGAATTCATTGAGCAGCGCTGCGATCAAATCGCTGAAATTATTGTCAAAGTACGTAAACGCCGCCCAGAAATCATGGCGACGATCCGCGAAAAAATCCACCAACGCCTAGAAGAGCTCGAAGTCACCCCCGACAATAACCGCCTAGAACAAGAACTAGTCATGTTGGCACAGCGCCTAGATGTGGACGAAGAGCTAGACCGCTTACTCGCGCACCTAGACGAAATTGTCGCTGTACTAGAACGGGATGAACCCGTTGGCCGCCGCCTCGACTTCTTAATGCAAGAACTCAACCGCGAAGCGAATACCCTAGCTTCCAAATCGAATGATGCCGAAACCACGCAGGCAGCGGTGGATTTGAAGGTACTAATTGAGCAAATGCGCGAGCAGATCCAAAATATTGAATAGATTTTCAACCCGTCCAAGAGTGTCTAAAAAGCCCTGTTTTTTTATAACCGAGAGAACTATTGACAAACTCTGTCAGTTTTTTGATTGCCGCTAAATATAAACCATTGATTTTATTGGCGGCCTCAGCAGGAATCGAACCTGCAACTACCCCTTAGGAGGGGGTCGTTATATCCATTTAACTATGAGGCCGGAGAGACGACTAATGCAAGATTAGCCCAGAAATTGGAGTCGTTTCAAGAACGACCATAGTAACGTAATTTGCATGAATGTGCAGCGTTGAGACAAGATTAACGACTCGCCATAAAACCTCTGCAAACTTCATAGTATCCTTTCACCACCAAGACTAGCGCTTATGACAAATGGCCAAGATAAAGTGTGTCCACTACTTTGCTATTTTTCAAACTCAAACTTATCGTTGATCCCTAGCTCATCTAGCCCCCCTTTTCTAATCACCGATAGTTGTATACAAAAGGGGGGTAAAAGTTCGTATAAAATACCTGATTTATTAGTCTTATCGATGATCCATAATTCCCCCCCAGAACAGCTACCGGACTTATAAAAGTGAATGGGTTTTTCTATGTAAATTTGCCAATATTCACCCCAGTCACCTGCCAAAGTTTTTGTATCTACAGGTTGTCCAAGCAAATCAAAATCAACGAAATTTTTGATAGATTGTTCGGTTAAACCAGTCAAATTAGCGAGTACTTGTCTTTTTTCTTCGGCATACTCATAAGAAGCAAAAGTCTTTTGTAACTGAGGAAAACCAACACCTGCCAGCAGCCCTAAAAGTAAAAGAACCACCAATAGTTCCATGAGGCTAAAGCCCTTGGAAAATAGTGAATAAGCATTAATTTGGTACATAAGCTATATCACGACTCGTTGCCTCCTACCTTACCTATATCACGATTTATCCCCTCCCCTCCTTTTTTACCATCTGCACCCAATGAATAAAGAAAGAAAGGTATATCATCTCTGCCTACATACTCATATTGATACATATTATTCCACGGGTCTTTAGGTAAATCATCCGACAGGTAAGGACCGCGCCAAAAAGCCTTAATTGATTCATCTTGAGGGGGTGTATTTAATAAACTCAGGCCTTCATCTGTTGTGGGAAAGCGACCTAAATTCAAGTACATTGTCTCCAAGGCTCCTCTAAGCATTTTGACCTGCGCCTCTGCTGCTCGTTGTTTTGATTCATCAACTCGCCCAAACAAACGCGGCCCTACTAATCCTGCAATTAGACCTATAATCACAAGCACGACTAATAATTCCATTAAAGAGAAACCATAAACTTTTCTTTTAGGATAAGAACGATATCTAATTAACATAAGTCCTCCTAACTCTCACAATCCATAAAATTGCTCAAAGACTATACAAAGGCATCATTCATACTTGTAATCGCAAGAATAATGCCTGCCATAATTACACCTATCACCAGTCCCAAAAATAAGATAGCTACAGGCTCTAATAACTGTAGAAAACGCTCTATTTTCTGCTTACTGCTATCAGCAAACATTATTGAAACTGACTGCAACATATCCGCTAATTTGCTAGACTGTTCACCCACAATCATTAAATCCAAGCCCACTGGAGGAAAAAGGTGAATATTTTTCAAGCTCTCAGCAATACCTCCTCCTTCTTTTACACTGCGACTTACTTGGAATAATCGAGCCTGCATCCAACTAATGCGTACACCTTCATTAGCTAGTTGTATAGCCTCCAAAACAGACACTCGATTACTCAATAAAGTGCCTACTAGGTAACTCCATCGTCCAAGCTCAGACTCTAAAAAAAATACTTTAAGCCCGGGTAGTCTTGATAAACCATTTAGCAGATGCTTTCCTAGATGCAGATACTTTAACCCAATATAAATCAATACGACAAAGCTTATTATACCAATACCTAACCAAACTGCCTGCTCACTAGCAAAACGTCCCACTGATAAAACCCAAACCGAAATGGTCGGTAAGTCTTCCACTTTATCTAACAAATTAGTAAATTTAGGCACAACCGCTGTAAAAATAATACCAACGGCAATAATACCTGCGAAAATAAGAATCAACGGATAAATCATCGCATTGCGTACCTCTGAATTTACCCGCTGTTCATAGCGAAATTGCGCTAAACCATCTTCCAATGCTTCAATTAATTTGCCTGACAACTCACCTGCTTTGACCAACTGCAATAAATAAGCAGGAAGCTTGAGTTCAGACTCACTTAAAGCGATAGAGAAACTATCCCCTCTTCCTAACTGTTGTGCAATACCATTAAATTGTGTGGCAATACCGTCATGCCCTAATGATCTACCTAAGGATAAAGTGGCTCTATGCAAAGACAAACCAGACTTCAACATTACCAGTAGTTGTTCGAACGCAACTAGCAATGCTTTGGAAGAGATCGGCTTTTGCTTGTGCCACCCAAAACGGCGACTTACTGGACGCTTTATCGCTTGATTTTCAATTAAGGCGATTGGCACCAAACCTTGTTTAGATAACAATTGAAGCGCCTGTCGCTCAGAAGAGGCTTCAATCGTACCTTGAATTCGTTCTTGTTGATAATTTAGTGCCGTATAATTTATTTGCATTTTGCTTAGCTCAGATACAGAGTCGCATAACTTCCTCAAGCGTGGTTTGACCAGACCATGCTTTTAGTAAACCATCCAAGCGCAGGTCACGCGCTTCTTCAACCACACTCTCCCATAACTCAGAAGTCGTTTGTTGTTGAATGACTGCATTTCGTAAAACACCTGTCACGGGTATCAGTTCAAAAAAACCAATACGTCCCAAATACCCACTACCATTACACTCACTGCATCCCACCGCTTGCTTGAAGTCAGGCTCAAACTGCGGTAGCTCGCTAGGCCAACGTCTTTTTACCTCCTTAATAATCTCAATAGGCACTTCCGTTTTAGCCGCACAAGCAGGACACAAACGTCGACCCAAACGTTGCGCCATGACGGCAATGGCTGGCGTTGCCACCATAAAAGGTTCCACGCCCATGTCAATCAAGCGCGTAAATGCACTTAAAGAGTCGTTAGTATGTAAAGTAGATAACACGAGATGCCCTGTCAATGAGGCCTGAATAGCAATACGTGCGGTTTCCAAGTCACGGATTTCACCTACCAATAAAATATCTGGATCTTGACGTAATGCAGAGCGCAATACAGACGCAAATGTTAAATCAATATCAGCATTAATTTGTATTTGAGTAATGCCCTCAATGTTATATTCAACAGGGTCTTCAACAGTAATAATTTTCCGGCTACCATCATGAACCATTCCAAGAGCAGAATAAAGCGTAGTCGACTTACCTGAACCTGTCGGGCCGGTTACTAGAAAAACACCATAAGGTAAATGTATTAACTGATTAAACATGGCGATTTGATCAGGTAACATACCTAAACTTTCTAACTGCATATCTTGGCGGATAGTCGGCAACAGCCGCAATACAATCGATTCACCATGAATGCCGGGCAAGGTGGATACTCGCACATCATATTCCCCAGAACCGGCTCGAATTCGAATTCGACCATCTTGCGGTAAACGCTTCTCAGCTATATCAAGTTGAGCAATTAACTTAAGACGAGAAGCAATAGCATTAAAACGCTCAATGGGAAGCTGTGCATAATCGACCAAAACACCATCAATGCGAAAATGGATGGATAAATACTTACGCTGTGGCGCAATATGAATATCCGAGGCACGCTTATCAGCTGCTTGAGCAAACAAATTATTGACATATTCAATAACGGGCGCTTCTTCAGCTAATTCTCGTAAATAAGCAACTTCGTCTCCTGCCCAAACCGAACGCGAAAACTGCTTATTAAAAGCCTCCATTCGCTCCCAAAAGCGCTCTAAATCACGCGATGTAGCCAAGCCCCATTGCACTTCAATAGCCTGCTCAGTAAAGAGCTTACTGATAACCTCCTGCAATTCAGTATCAAAAGGATTTCTCACCACTACATTTACCAAAGTATCATTTAATGGCCAAGCCAAGGCTGGACACTCTGACCACCAATCAATACGTAAAGCCAAACTGGCTAACCACTCATTATAAACTGCCAAATCTTCGGGAAAATCAGTCGCTACATATACTGGCAAATTAAACTGTTTAGCCAAAAAGTTTAAAACAACCTCTTCCGAAAGCATCCCTGCTCGCACTAGCAGGTTCAAAGGATTGCCTGATAGCACTACGTCCTTACCAAAAAAGCGTTCTACGTCATCTTCTGTCAGTAAAGACTGGTGCAGTAAAATATCTCCCAATGCTTCCCAGTTAGTGATAGGAAGCAGTGGAGTATTTTTTTGTTGAAATAACCCAAGGTCCATTCGTTCTCAATAAGTTTATAAGTCTATTAAGGTATATTCTTCAACTGCATTTGCTGAGAACGAGTCAAGCTATATGCCTGCTCGTCATTTTCTATAATATAAGGACGAATTAATACAATTAATTCTCGCTTATCCATTGTTTCGCGTTTACCCCTAAACAGTTCACCTGCTATAGGAATATCTTTTAAAATAGGCACACCAATTTCACCTTTATTTCCAGAAGAGCTCATTAACCCCCCCAAAAGAATAGAGCCACCATCTTTAAGGGAAACACTGGTATTAATACGACGATTAGAAATCGCTGGACTAGAAATAGAACTAATCGTATTTTCTACTGCCTCACTGACTTCTTGGGAAATTTCAATATCAACTCGATTACCCGAATGAATCACGGGCGTCACCTTTAATAATACGCCGGTCTTACGATACTGAACTTCTTGTTTGGTCGCTGTTGTATCAGAACCAGACGACACGACAGAGGTAACAACGGGCACTTCAGAGCCAACATCAATACTGGCTGTTTCACCACTTTTCACTAATAAACGTGGTGTAGATAGAATGCTAAGACGCTGGTTAGAAGCCATCAAGTTCAAAACTGCCCGTGTTTGACCTGCACTTTCCAAGGTGTATAGCAAACCACTGCTACCCAGATTTAAATGACCTACCGTCCCCAACAAACTACCTCCCCCGCCGAGTAACCATTCAAAGCCAGCATTGTCCTGATCGGTTAGAGAAACTTCGGCAACACTGACCTCAATCAATACCTGCCGTAGTGGTTGATCCATACGATGGATCGTACTCCGTAAACGCTGCCATTCTTCTGGCTCTCCCATAAAAATAATAGCATTACGTGCTTCATCTAACACAATACGGCTACCCTCACTTAAAACAGTAATGGTATTTGTATTTTTATCTGCCGCTGCATTATCAGACTTAGTTGCTTCTGCCGGTGCAGTGCTATTGTCTTCTTTTTTCTCAGCAGCAGCTAATATTCCACCAGCATTTGTGGTAGTTTTACTATTATTTTTCTTTTGAACTAATAATTGTTTTAAAACATCATAAATTGATTTAGCCCGTGTATTACGTACCTCATAATAAAAAGTTGATTGGGACACATCGGGTTTAACTTCAGGAGCTTGATCAAAATTCCTTATCCAGCGCCCAACATGACTTACGGTTTTATTATCGGCTGCAAATACTAAAAGACTATTAATAAAATCTAAAGGAATCAGCCGCACGCTGCCAGGCGTCTGTGTATTACCCTCTGTGACAAAATATCCTTCTGCTGTTAAAGCAGACACGACAGCAGTATAAACCTTATTCACTGGCTGATAAGCTAGTTCAAAACGAGCGCTATTTTGTCCGGCAAATCCTGGCTGGTCTAATAAATCTACGGCCTCAATCGCCTTACGCACCACTCTACCAGGGCCGCTTAATAAAATATTATTTGTAGAAATATCAGGGGAAATATTTAAACCTAAAGGTCCATAAATCTGCTTGAGCCAAAGAACCATTGTATTGGCTTTAACAACCTGAAGTGGTAAATACTGAAAAACAGTACGATGAGTATCTGGCACACCTGGTAAAGCACGCCCAGAGATCAGTAAAGGCGGTGTCGCTCCGCCACCAGCTTTTGCCACAGTCAAGAAAATTCCACCACCTTCATCAGATAGAACAGCAATACCATATTGCTCCAATACTTTAGCGGCCAGAATAAATAATTCACGAGGCTTAGTGGGATTAGTGACACGTAAGGTTACTAAGTCATTTTTACGCGATAAGGCATTATCCAAACGATAATTTAGACGCAACAAATCACCAAATACCTCATTGATAAAATCAGGTAAAGGCATATCTTCTGCGCTAAAAGTAATAGGAACTGTATCAAAGCTCAAACGGTCAATAACATCTTCTGCTGTTTGTACTTGACCTGTGACAGTGAAAGTACGGGGCGTATCAATGCGCCTGCCAGGCTGTTTGGGTAAGGAAGGCATAATGGCACTTGTTGAAGTATTACTATGCCAACTAGCTTGGCTATCATCCCTAGCTTGATTAGCTTTACCTTTATATAAAGGCGGTGGAAATACCAAAGGTTGATTTTTTTTGACAGGCTTATCTAATAACAAACACCCTGATAAACTGAAGCACAATGCTAAACACAATAAAAACTTACTGATAGGCCAGCCTTTTAAACTCTGATTGATAATCATTGCTTACATCCATAATATCCTGAGGTCAATATTCACGTTATTGTTGGGTTCTAAATAAATCAAATCGAGTTTCTTTATCACCTTCTAATATAATAACGCCAGTCGCTTCAATAGATTTTATAATCTGTCCTTCTTGAAGCTTATCTCCAACCGTTGCACGTATCCGCTTTTTATCTACTTCAAAAACAGCCCAACACCGATTACCCACTTGGGAAATAGCTTTTAAATTAAATTTTTTTAAACCTGAGCGAGCCGCTTTGTCAAGAGTGGGTTTTGCGGGAGCACCCGACTCGCCTTGATTGCTGGGCACTGATGGGTCCAAAATCATTTCAGGCCAAAGTCCGCTGCGTCTAATACTTTGATAAAACGCTTGCGTATCAGGTGCTTGCCACTTGACTATTTTCAAAACTGCTGTTGAGTCTTGGTTCGTGGGTGAGGCTATTTGGGTCTGTTGGTCTGGCGCATTACGCAAAGCCAGATGCCATACCCCCATTGACCACGCAATGAAACCGCTTATAGCAAAGGTAATCATCACTCGTTTACGCATGACCCGTGCCTCAAGCCCCTTCTGAGCGTAATACATTAATAAATAAAACCCAATCACACTGTCTCTTGGTCAAACGAATCGCTTGTACTGTCACGGGCATGGTATTACTACTTTCCAGCTTATTTAATATAGCCAAGCCGGTGGCTAAATCACAGCGAAGTATTTGTATTTGTGCTTCTACACGCCAATAGGTAATGTTACCCGCTAAAGTAATAGCATCCGGGCTTGCAACAACTTCTATTTGAGGGTTTTTTGCAGAATACTGTGCGACCACTGAGGTCAGCCAATTTTGCACTTCAGCTTGAGCTAAATCATGTGACGATACACTTAAAAAACGCTCCTCCAAATCCAAATAATTCAAAGTGGCCTCCGTAATATAATCAGACCATTCTTGATCGGATATCTTTGCCGCCGCTTGTACCTGAATCGTTTGTTGACGCAAGTTATCTATTCTTTGTTGCAAATCTGTTCGCCATTGAAAAATTTGCTCCAAACCCAGTAGTGCAGCCAATAATAAGGCCAAAGCGATTAATAGCTGCCTGCGCCATTGTTTTGTTGTCAACTCATCATTCATTAGCATTTACTGGCCTACTATCTGCAAAAATACGCAACTGCTTAGCGCCGCCTCTAGGTATTTCAATACGAATATTAGCAAATGTTCCTTCAGCTTTTAGGGCTTCGACTAAGCTGGGTTGATCAATGAGCAAACCTGATATATCTACTTGTAGACCCCCATCTGTCCAGCCCCATGTTTCAATACGGGCTTCAGGCGCTAACTGCGCAATAATCATCGAGAAATCAGCCATTATCTGTAGTTGCGTTTGCTTGGGCAGTAAGGAAGTCAAACTGTCTAAGCGCTGTTTCTCTTCTAGTGCTTGGGTGCGTAACTCAACCAATGGGGCAGCTTGTTGGCGTAATGTTTGTAGCGCCGCCTGCTGTGTTTGGTAACTTTGCTCTCCCAAACGGTTTTGTGCCGTGAACCAAATGATTAGCGTCAGTAATGCCAATAAAGCCAGCCCACAAAACAACTGCCCGACAAAAGCGATGCGATCTAAAGATGGCAGGTAAGCAGCTTTCCAAGCATCAGCCAGTAAGGGCAATCGTTGTGCTGTCACCCAGCTTTGTTCGATGGTAGATAATTTATATTGCTGATCCACCGCCAGAAAAAAGGCTTGCAAGGCAAAGTTGGAAAAAGCCACAGGCGACCATTGTGAAAAACGCAAGACACCCTTCAAATCCCAATATTGTAATTCATAACCTTGTTGTAAAGCCAATTGTCTCAGTTCGGCTTGCCCCCTTTTATACAGCAAGGGCTCAGGTATCTGATAGCCTGAGCCTGCTTGGGGCGAGATAGCCTCCCACAGCCATACCATGGCCAGCCCTTCTTGCCAAACAATCCAGGTTTGTACCTCGCCACGCTCAGTGCCAGCTTCATTGCTCAGCGGCGACCATTGCTTAATTTGCAAACTCAATGCAGCATGACGCTCACGCGCTGGCAAAGCGGTTAAATCAAAACAACGATACCAACACAAACCACGCCCAATGATGATTTGTCGTCGTCGTACAGCCCACCAACGGCGGCGCGCTGGAAAAAAACCGCTGATTTCTTCAGGGTTCTGCGCGTTTTTACAGGGGCGCAATACCCAACTGCGCGGGATTAAAGTACCGGAGCCCGGTTTCCCTAGCAGTGTCCAAAGCCATCGTTCCAGATGTAGACCGACGCTGTACCATGTCAATGACCCAAGGGTAGCCATTTTCCTCCTTTTTGGAAAAACTAATAAATTGCTCTTCGTAATAATTTAAGTCTGGATGATACAGCCGTAGACGAAAATGTTTAGAGGCAAGAAAAACAATACTCAGTATATCGACAGGAAAGTCATCACCCATTAAACGGGTAATCTGTTCTGCTTGTTGATAAGGGCGTTGCTGCATTAAACGATCCAAATCACGGGCACTGTAAGCAGTCCACGCATAAAGTACAGCTTTGGGCGCGGTATTAATATTGAAAAATCCCCGCCCCGATAGTGTAATACTGTCCCGAAAAATCGCTTGATCCAGCACGCCAGACTCCAGCCAACCCGGAATTAAACGTAACTCCTGTAAATGTCGCAAAGGTCGATTGGCAGGTGGTGGCAAACCAGCACGCACATATTCTTCGTGCTCAGCACCGTGAAGCCTTAATAAGTCATCCGCATCTTGATAGTCCAATAGCCGATCCAGCAAAACGTCACCTTGTGCGGCAGTGACACCCGCCTGTTCCAGCAAACGTAAGAAGCTTGTACGCGATAACACTAATTGGTTTAAATTGATCAAGGCATCCGCATCCTGTAAGGAAAAAACCGCCTTCCCCCAGCCTTGATACAAAGTACCATCAAAACGCAGTTCTTTTCCTGTTAAGGTCCAAATGCGTGCGTCCCCCACCTCTAAAGGATTAGGGGCTTCCCAGTCAATCGTCGGATCAACGACCATACCTGCATCATTAAAGGGTCTGGTCAATAGGCTATACAACACCACCGTGCGCGTGTTGTGTAAATCTGCCCCAGCTTGCCACTGCTGTTGTTGCTGACGCAAGGCTTGTGAGCGCTGATCCGTCAACTGCACAACACCCGCCACTAATAAAGCCACAATCGCCAACATGACTAAAAGCAGCGGTAGAATACTGCCACGATTAGCCGTACGCCAGCTTAAACTTCGGTGGTATCGTTTTGGTATCACACTCGCTAAAGCTTTCAAAAGATATCACCACTTTCCAGCGCTTCTATATTTAAAAAATCAGCTCGCGGCGCGGCGCGCTGTTGTAGGGCGACTAATAGAAGCGGTGCTTTGTTGGTACACAAACAAATGGCTCGCGGTAACCAAGGCGATTGCGCGGGTGTTTTTTCCCCAAGACGCAGGCGCTTGATTAAAGCGCTTTGTGCCGCGACTTGCCAATCCGTTTGCCATTGCCCTTGCCAATCCAAAAATTGGAAATGTACAGCTTGGGCACTAGACCATTGCCCTAATAGCCAGGCTGATGGGGCTTCATCGGCATCGTTTAGGGTCACTGGGTTTGGCACCACCGAATCAGCTTGGGTCGTTTGGGTAGCTTGCTCCGTCTGATAAAACAAATAGGTTTGCGCTGCTTGCTGTTGTAACTGTAAGCGAAACGCTTTAGCTTGTCCCGCTGGTTGCATCAGTGCTTGAAAACTCACTGCCTGCCAATGTTGGGAACTGCCGCTCACTTGCTCAGGTTCAGTATCGGCAGTGACCTGCATACCTTGCAATAAGCTATATAAAGCATGCTGTTGCAGGGAAGCATAACGCTGGCGCTGGCTAGCCTCCGTCACAGCCTCCTGCGCTTGTTTCACAAAGGTCAAACCTGTAAACACCAAGCTACTCAATAGGGAAAATAAAACCAAGGTGACTAGCATTTCTATCAAGGTCATCCCTTTGCTGACATTTTTACTGAGCATCAAGCGGCTGAGTATCATGATTAAAAATCCGTAAGATCGGCTGCGGCGGCGTACAAAGCTTGATAATCGTACACCAATAAAGGCGGCAAACGCTGTGCCACGGCATCGCTTGTAGCAGTCTTATTGTGTAACCTGAGTGCATATAAACCCACTTGATAGCCCCGTGCAGCCGTTTCATCGAGTGTTTGGCTACGCCAAGTCCAGTCTGTCCCTCCTACTGTTTGCGTCAGAACAGTTTGAGTTTGTGCCGGGCTATTCATACGCAGCGGCTTCAGTAATTGCACACTTTGTAACAATATTGCTTGCTGCTGAAGTTGTTGCGCGATGTGTTGCTGTTGACGTAACTGTACCAAACGCTGATTTAATAAATCATACAAGGCGAAACCACTCAGACTTAAAATGACCAGAGCGACTAACACTTCCAATAAAGAAAAACCGCGCATGAAACCCACCTGATCAACCGATAAACACCCACAGACAAGAAACGCCCTCTAAGAGGGCGTTTCAGATAGCATTAGCCTAGTTTAAAACTAGTCAAGCTTACTTCACTTGATTAAGCAAATCACCAGACTTGGATATGTGGAAGGACTCAATAATAATCGCTGATTCAGTCTCAACACCCAACAATGTCAAAGGAGCTGCTTTATGACCATCTAAAGCATTCTTACCGAACTGACCACGTACAATGACGCGATATTTCTCACTACCGACGTCTTTGACCGTGAGGCCATGGCTTTGGGCTGCTGCATAAAGATCATCGCCAGAGAATAATTTTGTGCTAGCTCCAGCTTCTAACTCTGATTTGCCAATTGCGGCAACATCACCCATCGGGAAGGTTTCCCGATCACCATCGTCATTGATGACAGTAACAAATACCTTACCCTTTGTTGAACTAGGGTTAGTGATACGGAAATACTGCTTATAGGCACTCGGACTGATACTAGTCGGTGTGGTGGAGAAATTAACATGATCAGAAGAACCCGCAAACTGCAAACTGCCGCAAGCGTCGTCATATAACACTACACCTGCGCCTGGGAAAGAACCTCCCTTTACTGTCAACTTACAGTTAAAGGCCGTCTCAATCATTGGATCGTTTCCGCTTGGATCTAAGCACAATTTACCCTTAAGCTTAGCTGGAGGATTTACGTTATTAAACTGGGCGGTATTGTCATCAACTGAAGTAGCAGCAGTTGCAGTTCCAGCAATAGGAACACTAGTAAGAGGATTACATGCAGGGTCAATAACTACTTGGCCTGGGGTTTTGAAAGCTTTAAAACCACCACTAGGATCCGCCGTCACGAGCAAATCAGCCACGGTAGGCTTAGCTGTCGATAAATAAGCATTACAAGCGGTGTAGTTAAGCGCACTGATCTCAGCAATCGGTGATTTGTCCACTGCAAGAGGAGTGGTGCCATCGCGGTCTTCAAACTTTTTGGGATCAGCAATATCAATGCGCTCTGATTTCACTGGTGTGAGAGTAAATTCAATACCATGATCTACCAACTCAATCACAGGCCCTGTTTTACCACCCAATGCATTTGTACCAGCTTCCGCATGAATGGGCTCTTGGTAAATAGTGCTGGTAACAGATACAGGTGAGCTACCATCTAGGGTGATACCTGTAGCGCCTGCCAGATCGAAAGTATATTTGTCGCTGGCTGCCACAGGAGTACCAACACTAGCAACTGCTTCTAAAATAACCTGATTACTACCTGGCGCTCCACCAGAGGACACGGAAAAATTAACGCCAGTTTTTGCTACGTCACTTGCATTAAAAGCGTTAGTAAACGTTGCACCTGTCAACTGCAGTACAATATATTTCGAGCTACCAGATGAACCCAAGGAATAACCAAACGGGATATCAACTTTGGCAGAGCAATCTGTGGAAGTTCTATAAAGATCACTACCATTACCAGCATTAGTGGCTGCACCCGCAATAGAGTTCAGGAACTTCTCTGGAGGCGTCACCCCTAAATCCACATTGGCCGAAGCGCTAAACGACAGCGTCGCGCCTACCATCACAGCCAACAGTTTCTTTTGTAAAGACATAAAGCGTACTCCTTTAATAAATAAATCTAACTAACCGTATAAAAGTTAAACTAAGCGCTCGCCGCTTAAATTAACAAAGTAAAGCCTCAATGCTGTCATAAAAACATATTGGGGCTTACTGATGTGTCTTAACTATTGTTACTTAAGTTCATTGGGGTGAACAAATAACTGTCAGATTTTATCTAATGTCAAATTAATTTTAAACGATCAAATAGAATAACCACGATCAACAACACGATGGTCGCACAAATCAAGCATAACTGACAAGCCTTCATGAATAAAAAAATGATAAATAACAGCAGATAGCTAAATAACAGCAGATTGCACTGTAAACCTTATTAATCGTTAGCTGAGCACAGCCACGAAAAGCTAGCTGCCTAATCGCTAGCAGGACGGCGGTTTGCATACGTCCGTTTAACTGAAACGGTAAATTCGCAACAGTGGCTAGCTTTCTGGCTTGCCAAACCAAGCCTGTTCAGCGAGAATCCCCCTCCGCAAACGCTGAACTTAGAGCTTGAACCAACACAAGGTATCAACACCACTAAAAGGTTGGAGCTGATTATGCTTGTCTAAACATTATGACTCGGCAGGGCGGTAGCGTGTCTAATCAAAAGCCATCCATACGGCAACGCCAAATTCGCCAAGGTATTTCTTGGAATGTCGTCAATCTTTTTGTAAATAGAGGGTCTGCCTTTCTTGTACGTTTGGTTTTAGCCAAGCTTTTATTACCTGAACACTTCGGCTTGATTGCGATGGTGGTGACCTTTTTAGGCTTAATCCAAGTTTTCGCCGATTTTGGTCTAAGAAATGCGCTCATCCAGCGTAAGCGCGATGCTAATAGCCGCCTGCGTTATGACAGCGCCTTTTGGTTTCTTGCCGGAACAGGTATTATTTTGACGGTGCTCTTTATCATCATAGGTACTCCCATGATGATAGGGTTTTATGGAGAACCGCTCCTAAAAGACTTAGTCATAATTATGGGCATCAGCATCCTGATAAGTAATTTATCTATCGTGCCCGAAATACGTTTGACGCGGCGCATGCGTTTCAAACAACTGGTTATTGCAGAAATCAGCTCCACTTTGATCGCCTCAGGCATCGCTATTGGCATGGCTTGGAACGATATGGGTGTTTGGGCACTGGCCACACAGCAAGTCAGCGCTATTAGCCTACGTACCCTGTTGATTGCAAAATTTTCCAAATGGCGACCCAGATACCATTTTACATGGACAAGTTTACAGGATGTTATTGGCTTTAGTGCTTATATGCTAGGTGTACAAATTATCTATTTTATTCGCACTAACATGGATAATTTTGTTGTTGGGGTATTATTAGGCGCATCCTCTTTAGGTATTTACACATTAGCCTATATGATTACTGAAAACATCAGACAGCAACTGTCATCTGTAATGACTAATGTGTTGTTACCTGTCTATAGTCGTATGCAGACCAACACCCCTGCGTTAAAGTCGCACTACCTAGCATTTACGCGTGTCATGACTTTAATATTATTCCCTTTTTCACTCAGCATCGTTTTGTATGCCAAAGAGATTATCCATGTCTTGTTTAACGATGCTTGGCAAGCAGCCATCCTACCCACAAAGATATTGGCATTAGGCGGGATGGCTTACGCTCTTTCTGGCCCTTCATCAGAAGTATTACAAGGTATGGGCAAAGCTAAGCTACTATTTAAAATAGCCGCACTAAATATTTGCATCATTGGTCTTCCTCTTATCTGGATTCTAACCTTAGTCTACGGAATTCCGGGTGCAGCAGTCGCTATGCTGATAACATTTATCGGCATAAGACTATTAATTTATAAGGCGCTAAAACAAATATTGGATGTGTCTATCAAGGATATTATTTGGGCTGCTGAGCCTGCTATTATTGCTACAACACTGGTTGTTGCTTTTGATCTAATAATAGCCCGAGGCAAAGTACTGCTAGGTATGCCTTTTTTAATAATCGCTTTTACTACTATTACACTTACCTACTACCAGCACAAACTAAAAAAACAAAGAGCTTGAAAAATGCCTTTGCTGACCCAAAAAGATCGCATTGTTTTTTTTATTCATATACCTAAAACAGGAGGCTCTTACATTGAAGAAACTGCACGGCAAAATGGCTGGGACGTACAATTTATTGTAAATGGTATTAATGCGAAAAAACTTGATTTTATGCCAGTTAGTCCTCAGCATTTTCACGCTGAGTTATATGAAAAAATCTTTAAGCTAGAAAAAAAGATTGAAATCTTTACTATTGTACGTCACCCATTTGATAGATTAAAATCTGAGTACTACTGGCAATATAAGCAGGGAATAAGCTATTTAAAACCAGACGAATGGATATCTTTCATTTTCAAGGAATATCATAAAAATCCCAGTGCCTATGATAATCATATTCGCCTACAAACAGAGTTTATTCCAAGCTTTGCGGACTGCTTTATTTTTAAACTAGAAAATGAGGGTATTGTTAATGCACTTAATTATCTTGGCCTTAATAAGCAAAACAACCTGATCAAGAAAGCACTAGGCTATATAAGGGCAGGAAACAGTGACAAGCTGAAAGTTTCCAATTATTTAGCAGAAATTGAGGATATTTTTGCAAAACGCCGAGATGATATAGAGCAATTCTACATAGCTGACATGAATCGTTTTGGCTATAACATTTCTAAAAAGCCTTAGCGGCTAATAACTAACAGGAACAAAAATGGATACCTCTAAGCTCAGCCCAAACGATAATCACCTTATGGATCCTATAGCCTATGTAGGGCCACCTCAACAATACGACTTTATGGGTGCAACGCAATTTCGTTTGTTATCTACTTTAGGGTTACGAGCTGATCATTATTTACTGGATTTTGGTTGTGGTTCGCTTCGTGCGGGTCGTTTATTCATCAATTACTTAAATAAAGATAGATATTTTGGAATAGAACCAAACAAGTGGTTAATAGAAGATGCTATAAAAAACCAGCTAGGCGAGGATTTAATTGCAATTAAAAGACCACAGTTTGATCATAACAGCGACTTTAAAGTAGATTGCTTTTCCAAGTCTTTTGATTTTATTGTAGCTCAATCCATTTTTTCTCATACGGGTAGTGAACTTATAACTACTGCTTTGGCTAACTTCAGCGAAGTGTTAAAGCCTAATGGCCTTATTCTGGCCACCTTTGTCGAGGGCGTAAGTAATTTTAAGGGTAATGGTTGGGTGTATCCTGGCTGTGTAGTATATCGCCCTTCTCAAATAAGACGATTTGCTAAAGAAGCAGGTTATTTTGTCATGCATATCCCATGGTATCATCCTAGACAAACTTGGTATCTGTTAGCCAAAGAAAAAAGTCGGCTACCTGATAACTCTATGATGCGACACTTAACTGGAGCAGTATTATTTGATGAAGAGCTAAAGAAAAGCTGTAAGCACAACCAAAGAAATGTAAAATTATTAAAAAGTTTAGGAGGTCATTTAAAAAATCATTTACGGCAAAGTATGCCAGAATCAGTCAAAAAAATAATTAAGAAAATAATAAAATATAAGCACTAAATATGCCTTTTAAAGTATCTATAGCCATGGCCACCTACAATGGTTCAGCCTATATAAAAGAACAGATAGACAGTTTTATTAAGCAAACTCGAAGACCTGATGAGTTAGTAATCACTGATGATTGCTCAACAGATAATACTTTAGCGATTATTGAAGATATACAAAAGAAAGCACCTTTCAAAATCATCTTTTCGCAGAATCAAGAAAGATTAGGTTATAGTAGCAACTTTAATGCTGCACTTTCGCGAACTACGGGAGACATTATCTTTTTAAGTGATCAAGATGATGTATGGTTTCCAGAAAAAATAGAAAAGACTTTAAAACTTTTTTCAGAAAAACCAGAGATTGAATTAATTATTAATGATGTAGAGATAACTGGCGAATTTTTAAAACCAACAGGAGTAAGCAAACTAAAACAAATACAACGTAGTGGCTATGAAGAAGATCTGTTTGTAATGGGATGTGCTGTAAGTGTTAGAAGATCCCACTTAGAAATGTGCCTGCCCATACCTAAAAATGAAGCGCTATCACATGATAGCTGGATAGTAGATATTGCTCAAGCTTTGGGAGTTAAACTGATAAACAAAGAAATACTACAATATTATCGCAGACATGAAAATAATACATCAGAAGCTGTTTTTAACACCACCCTCCCCGTAAAAAAATTAAATGTTTATAAAAAAGCTTTTTCCATGAGAAAAAAATCTAACAAACTAGAATTGCTGGAAAAAAAAATTTACATTAAAGAACTAGAAAGAATTCACTCCAAAATTCCCATTGAATTTAAAGAAAAACTTAACCTATATATAGAAAGAAAAAAATCTATACTAGCTTTATCAGCATATCGAAGAGAAATAAGAAAGCAAAAATTCACCTCTCGTTTTTTTATGAGTTCAAAACTTTTATATCAAGGAGATTATAAAAAAGCTAACGGTTTTAAAAGTTTTTTGATAGATATTATTACAAGAAGCCCTGCGATTACTGAGGAATAATTCTAAATTTTCACCTCAAAATCCATTAATATTTTACTGACATACTCAATAAAGGGTCTACGGTATAGCCACCATCATACGCGCCAACTTAAGCAGTTAACTATCTGAGCAGCCTTGAAAAAAGGGGTTGTGGCAACCACATGAGCATCTTTTACCGACGAAAGTGAAAGCCC
>PDPH01000022.1 GCA_002747435.1 Pseudomonadota bacterium | reverse complement strand
CAATAAGCTTTTCCTGTCGGGTTAAGTCCTGATCTGTTGTACTCACTCGGAGATAGATACGTGCATTTTTCATAATGTCTCTTATGGTCAATTAGAGTACACTTTAAATAGCTATTGTAACAGAGCCTAGCTAAAAATAAATATAGCAACTTAAAATAGCCTGGCTAAAGTTAGCAATTTAAAGTGGCCAAGTAGTCAACGCAAATTATAGGTAAATAGATTAACAGGCAATAGGCAGAGCACCGTACCAGAATCGAACTACGTGCAATCATCAGGGGCTTGGTATTATTCTTGGCATCAAGAATTTTATAAGTTTTTTATCTTTTTATTTTCAATGACTTAAAAGTCAAATAACATTCCCTCGCTCCCAACATATACGATAAAAGCCGACAAAGACCGACATCCCAAGGCCCCGCAAAGCAGCGGGCTTTTTTTTGCTTGTATGATATTCGACTGAGAAGCACACAGACGGCGGCGGCATGTACCTGCACATCCTCAAGTCAAGAACCAAGTGCTGGCATTACAACTACACCAAAGAACCTTATTTATCTTTTTTTTCGACAATTACACAACTAAAACCAAGTATCAGGATAACGACTATCAACGTTTAATACCGACCGTTGACCTTTGATTAACTAAAGACGCAGCATCCACCAGCGTGCAGGAAACAACCAAACCACCTGACAGATTCATCCGGCGACCTGAAGTTAGCCACATCACCAGTATTCTATCATCCAGCATCACCGATCTGATCCGCAAAGGGGATTTTCCGGCAGCGTACAAGCTTTCTGAGCGTATTTTGGCAGCCTTCCCAGATGAAGCAAGACGAACAGCCGGTTATCAACTGATGCTGGTTCAATTTGGTGGTGAGCCTGACAACTGGAAGCCCATGACGACGGTTGGGCAAGGTGTCCGGGAAATCCGTATCAAGAAATCCGATGGGGCATTTCGTGTCATGTACGTGGCAAAGTTTGAAGAAGCCGTTTATGTGCTTCATGCCTTCCAGAAGAAAACACAGAAGACGGAACAATCTGATATTGAGCTGGCACAGGAACGGTTTAAGGACGTAGTAAGGGAGAGAGCAAAATGACGGTTGAACATATTACCCCGGCAGATGGCAATATCTTTGCTGACTTGGGTTATCCCCCGGCAGAAGCAGCCAACCTGCAAAAACGTGCCCAACTGATGATTGAATTAACCCAGATACTGAAAGCACAGTTCAATACCCAGACCGAAGCAGCCGAAACACTGGGCGTTACCCAGTCCAGAATCAGTGACCTGTACCGGGGCAAGATTGGGAAATTTACCATTGATATGCTGGTTAATATGCTGATTGCTGCTGGCCGGGATGTTGAGATTACCATCAAGGCAGCCGCCTGAATTGATATGCCAAAGAAAATCACATTTGCAGAAACCACAGAAACGGACAGCAGGCCGAGAGAAATCCAGCTATTGCTGAGCGACAGTTGCAAGTAAATACCTAGTTTTATTCGGCATTTTCAACAGGTTCAAATATGGCTAGATAAGCACTAAATGCAAATAGTCTGTTTCTGTTTTGACCTGTAATTTCAGTTAATATGCCATGCTCACAAAGTGTTGATACGAGTTCGTTTGCTGTTCGGTAGGAAACATCACAAGTGGTTTTTACTTGCTCAACATTAACAATCGGATCCTTGAACAAAAAGTGTAATAGGGCATTCGCATTTGCTGCACGCCTACCGAAATTGTTTTGTATGTGGTTTTCAAGTTCTGTTTTTAATCGCAATATATCTGATAATTTTTGAACAGCTTCTGATGCTGTTTCTTCTACTCCAACCAAAAAGTACTTTAGCCATTGCAGCATGTCATTGTGAGTGCGTATCCGAGTTAAATTATCATAGTACAACCCTTTGTTTCTCTCAAAAAAGCCGGATAGGTAAAGCAGGGGTCTATCTAGTACCTTTTCACTTACCAAAAATAGAGTGATCATTAACCGGCCAATTCGACCGTTACCATCAAGGAAAGGGTGTATTGTTTCAAATTGGTAATGTGCAATAGCGATTCTAACCAATGCGGGGATATGGATTTGGTCATTGTGCAGAAAATTTTCTAAATCCCCCATTAGCGGCTCTACATAATGGTCAGCAGGGGGAATAAATGTTGCGTCGGCTAAGCTAGCTCCAATCCAATTCTGACTAGTTCGAAAATCACCGGGTGATTTATTTTTTCCTCTGACGCCAGATAACAGTGTTTTGTGTGCTTGCTTAAGTAGTCGTGAGGAAATTGGAAGGTTTTCCAGTGACTCAATAGCACCATTTAGTGCAGCAATATAATTTTTAACTTCATGCCAGTCGTCTCGGCGTTCTGGATCTATTTCCATTTCAGGCATCAGTGCTTCATCGAACTTTGTCCTAGTTCCTTCAATGCGGCTGGATACGACAGCCTCTTTCGTAACGTGGAGCTGAATAAATAAATCGATATTGGGGACTAAGCGAGCAAATGAGTTTAGTTCTCCTAATTTAATAGCTGCTTTTTCAATCAAGGCATTCAGTTGTGGGTTGTCCCAGTGCCATTCATCATTGATCTTACTTGGTACAAAGTACTGATATTTATAGCCATTTTCATAAGTTCCGGCTTTGAATTGCTGTAGATCGATGCTCATGAGTGGTTTGTTCCTTTTGTGAGGAAAGTAACATAAGAAAGTTTTTATTATACTTTTAGGGTCTAAAGTATAATAAACATAATCTTATTATACTTTTGGGGTAAAACCTACTTTCTTCACCCTGTCAAGGCTGGCTATGTTGTTCAGCCTCCCACAATGCAATCCTGCATAACCTATAAAAATCCCCATAATTCGGCCTGAACCAGTACCAAAGCAGCATAGACACCCAGAAGGGTTTAGCCTTGTTTCTCCGGTCGTGACCCGCAACCAACGGGCGCGGCTGCACTGCCCCTGATACGGTCATTAAATGGCTTTTATATCCTTGGAATAGACAACAACCCCCCTGCTAGGCTTTAAAAAGCTGAAAGAGGATCGTAATACCCGCTATGTGACGGATGAGGAATACCGGTAACAGATGGAAATTGCCAGTGAAGACGACAAAAGTATTTTGCCGATTATCTTTGAACTGACTTACCTTACCGCTGCGCGTGGTAAAGCAGCCATGGAACGTCACCAGCACCATAAGATACTCCCAATTGATCCACCCTTATTACTAACCCGTGCGGGTGACAGGCTTACGCGATCCGGTCTTAACAGCGCGATGCAACGGTTAAAAAAGAAAATGGCTGACCGTAGCCTCGAAGATACTTACTGGAATCTGCATCTGTTGAAAAGCAAAAGTGTGTCTGACTCCAAAGATAAGCGGATAGCAGGTCACAGAAGTGAGGCAATGCGGGAGAGGTACAACACCAAAACTGAAACGCATAATCCAGCCGGATAAGGGAATTTACCCCCTAAACTTGTCAGACTACCCCCTAAAACGAAAAAAGCAGCAAGTCAGAAACTAATCTAACTTACTGCTTTTATTCAAAATATTGGCTCCCCAGGGCGGACTCGAACCACCGACCAATTGATTAACAGTCAACTGCTCTACCGACTGAGCTACTGGGGAACTGCGTCAAGAGGCGCAAATACTACTGTTATAGATTTATAACGTCAACCTGTTTTCCTAATTCTTTTAATTTTTCACAAGATTACTTTTCGAGCAGCCTCACGAATAAGTTCGACACTGGCCTCTCGTTTGTAAACATTTTCGCTTAAATGACGCCGCCAAGCTTTTGCTCCAGGCAAACCTTGAAACAAACCCAAAATGTGCCTTGTCATGTGTTGCAGAGCCAGACCCTGCTCTAATTGCTGCTCGATATACTCAATAAATCGCTCCAGCACATCCATACGATCAGGCTGTACCGCATTATCAGCATAAAAACAAGCATCCACTTCAGCCAATAACCAAGGATTGTGGTAAACCTCTCGCCCTACCATAACGCCATCGACATACTGCAACTGATCCATACATTGTTGAATACTGGTCAGACCGCCATTAAGCAAAATTTCCAAGTGCGGGAAATCCTGCTTAATGTGGTATACCAGCTCATAGCGTAAAGGCGGAATTTCACGGTTCTCTTTGGGGCTCAAGCCTTTTAGCCATGCCTTACGAGCATGTACAATAAAGGTCTGACAGCCACCGGCTGCAACTACCTCGATAAATTTATGCAGTCCTTCATAATCATCCTGATCGTCAATTCCAATACGGTGTTTGACTGTAATAGGTAACTGAGTCACTGCCTGCATTGCGGCTACACAATCTGCAATCAAGGCAGGTTCAGCCATTAAACAAGCTCCAAAAGCACCCCTTTGGACACGCTCACTAGGACAACCGACATTCAGATTGAGCTCTGCATAACCATAATCTTCGGCAATACGGACACAATTAGCTAAATCCGCAGGTTCACTACCGCCTAATTGTAAGGCAACCGGATATTCCGACGGATGGAAACTCAAATGACGAGCGGCATCCCCTCGTAAAATAGCCCCCGTTGTGACCATTTCTGTATAAAGCACAGCATGTCGGCTAATAAGTCGATGAAAATACCGACAATGTCGATCCGTCCAATCTAACATCGGGGCAACAGTAAATCGCCGGTTCAGCATCATCGTAGTATTTTATTCATAAAAAACAATAACTCATAAACCTACAACAAACATAAACACCAAAGGGGGTTAAGCATGTGGGACACAATCCTGAACTTTCTTCTGGGCCTCATTCTAATTGGCATACCCTGTTATGTTTTTTACCGAGTCGGTATTGATGCAGGTATTCAGCGCGGTGTACGCCGCCAATTACTGCGTGAATTAACCTTGAGCGGCATTATTGAAGTCGCCCGCCCCAATCGTTAGTACACTTATCCAGCTCAAGCCAATCATTAGCTAAGTGCCCTGCTTAAATCTGACAAGCGGGGCAATACCAAGTAGAACGTTGTCCCTGCCGAATATGTTTCAAAGGCGTACCACACTGCATACAAGCAGCATTACTACGACCATAAACTTGCAGCGCCACCTGGAAATAACCTGTCTGCCCATCTTCGCGCACAAAGTCGCGTAAGCTCGTACCCCCCTGCTTTATAGCCTGTACTAATACAGTGCGTATAGCTGTATTCAAGTGTTGGTATTCTTGCAAAGACAAGGAACCTGCTGCGCGTTGCGGATCAATTCCAGCCATAAACAAAGCTTCATTTGCATAAATATTACCCACACCCACCACTATTTGCGCTGTCATAATAAACAGCTTAATCGCTATTTTGCGACCTCGTGATTGCTTGAATAGATATTCAGCAGAACATGACTCACTTAAAGGCTCTGGCCCTAATGTCTTTAATAAGGGATGCAACTGCCCTTTTTCAGCATACAAGACTGCACCAAAGCGACGTGGATCGCGTAAACGTAGCGCCTTACCATGACTAAAAACTATATCAACGTGATCATGCTTCGTAGGCGTACTATCAGCAGAACAAATTCGCAAGCTACCAGACATGCCTAAATGAATCAAAGCTGTGCCTTGATCAGTTTCTAGTAACAAGTATTTTGAGCGGCGGCTCACCTGTTCAATGCTTGCGCCTACCAGTGTTTGGATTTGCTCAGGGACAAGCCAGCGCAAACGTGGCTGACGTATAAGAATGCGTTCGACACGCTTCCCTAGAATATGGGGCTCAATACCACGCCGACTCGTTTCAACTTCGGGTAACTCAGGCATTCAATACAGTTGCAAAAATCAATTTATACTGCCACATCAGATTCACTGATTTTGTGCAGCAGCTTCTCGTTTTAGACGCTTTTCGCAAGGCGAAGAGCAACTACACTCGCTGCCTTCTAAACCTGGAATCGCTGACAAACCTCCGCAACTGCCTTTGAGTGACTTTTGGCTCAATAACCAGCCTAGCGATAGCGCCAAAAAAACTAATGCGAATACAATAAATGTCAGCAAAAAGACTTGCATCAACCTAAGCTCCAAAGTCATCCAACATAATATTTTCTGTCTCTACACCGAGATCAGTCAACATGCGAATAATCGATGAATTCATCATCGGTGGCCCACATAAATAATACTCACAATCCTCTGGCGCCGGATGATCCTTCAAATAATGATTATAAAGTACATCATGAATGAAGCCGACATAGCCTTGCCAATTATCTTCAGGCAAAGGCTCAGATAAACCCATATGCCATACAAAATTAGGGTAATTTGCCACCAGTTGATCAAATTCATCAACATAAAAGGCTTCGCGCAAACTACGGGCGCCATACCAAAAGCTCATTTTGCGCTGCGATTGTAGCCGTTTCAGTTGGTCAAAAATGTGTGAACGCATAGGTGCCATACCAGCGCCTCCACCGACAAACACCATTTCCTTATCAGTCTTGCGTGCAAAAAATTCACCAAATGGCCCAGATACAGTCACCTTGTCGCCTGGTTTCAGGTTGAAAATATAAGAGGACATCTTACCTGCGGGTACATCCTTTCCAGGTGGTGGTGATGCAATACGCACATTCAGCATCACAATGTCATCTTCTTCCGGGTAATTCGCCATAGAATAAGCACGTATCACAGGTTCATCAACATGAGACTCAATAGCCCACATATTGTACTTATCCCAATCTTCCCGATATTCAGGCGCCACATCAAATTGCTCATACTTCAAATCATAAGCAGGGCATTCAATCTGAATATAACCACCTGCACGGAAATCAATTTTTTCACCCTCAGGCAATTCCAGCACAAGCTCTTTAATAAAGGTTGCCACATTATTATTGGAACGGACGGTACATTCCCACTTCTTCACCCCGAAGACATCTTCGGGCACTTCAACCTTCATGTTCTGCTTGACAGCAACTTGACAAGCAAGGCGCTCGCCATGAGCAGCTTGACGACGATTAATATGACCTTCTTCAGTGGGTAACAAAGAGCCACCACCCTCCAATACGCGCACTCTACATTGCGCGCAAGTACCACCGCCACCACAAGCAGAAGAAACAAACAAGCCTTTATCTGCCAAAGCACCCAGTAATTTACCACCTGGATTAACTGTTAACTCACGCTCATCATTTACCAAGATAGTCACTTGTCCCGTTGCCACTAATTTGGAACGGGCAAATAAAATGATTAGCACTAAACTTAATACAATCAGCGTAAATAGGGTTACACCCAAAAGAATGGTTGTCATACCTTATTTCCCCCGTTTAAAGCTGTATGCCTGAAAAAGACATAAAGCCCAGCGACATCAAACCAACTGTAATAAAAATAATGCCCAACCCTTGTAAACCTTGGGGCACATCACTGTATTTCAGTTTTTCACGGATACCCGCCAAAGCAACAATGGCGACCATCCAACCGAAGCCACTGCCTAAACCATAAACAACACTTTCGCCAAAGGTATAATCGCGCTCAACCATGAATAATGTGCCTCCCAAAATAGCGCAATTCACCGTAATCAACGGCAAAAATACACCCAAAGCGTTGTAGAGCACAGGTACAAACTTATCCAAAAACATCTCCAAAATTTGCACCAATGCAGCAATAACACCAATATAACTAATCAAACCCAAAAAGCGTAGATCAACGCCTTGGAATAGCGCATTTTCTTTCAAGAACACATTTAAAATCAGATTATTAGCCGGTACCGTAATCGCCTGAACAACCACAACTGCAATGCCCAAACCTAACGCTGTTTCGATTTTCTTAGAAACAGCCATAAAGGTACACATTCCAAGGAAGAACGTTAAAGCCATGTTCTCAATGAACACTGACTTGATAAACAAACTCAACATGGCTTCCATGATTAGCGCCCCCCCGCCCCCGCAACTGCGTAATGGTGTGATTCATGAATCCTGAACTCAGCTTGTTCCACTTGTTCGGGACGACGAGTACGAATAAGCCAAATCAATAGACCGATAATAAAAAAAGCGCTGGGTGGCAATAACATCAAACCATTAGGCTCATACCAACCGCCATTTTTAGTCAGTGGCAACACTTCAAAACCAAATAAGCTACCCGAGCCAAATAATTCTCGAACAAAGGCCACAAATATCAAAATCAAACTGTAGCCCAAACCATTGCCAACACCATCCAAAAAACTCATTCCAACAGGGTTCTGCATGGCATACGCTTCTGCTCGCCCCATGACAATACAATTGGTAATAATCAAGCCAACAAAGACTGACAATTGCTTGGCTGTGTCATAGGCATAAGCACGCATAATCTGGTCTACCACAATAACCAGTGAAGCAATAATCGTCATTTGTACAATAATACGAATACTGCTAGGTACATGGTGGCGAATCGCACTAATGGAAGCATTAGAAAAAGCGACTACACTTGTCAAAGCAACCGCCATTAATAAGGCGGTTTTCAAGGAAGTCGTAACCGCCAAGGCAGAACAGATACCCAAGATCTGCAAAGTAATGGGGTTATTATCAATTAAGGGGGTTTTTAGAACCTTGATAGCCTCTTTATTCATGTGCCTTCTCCATGACGAATCTTTTTCAGGTAGGGACCAAAACCGTTATCACCCAACCAAAAGTGCAATAGATTATTGACTCCCCTACTGGTCAAGGAAGCCCCGGATAAAGCATCCACTTGATAATTAGCTTGTGGCTGCGTAGTGGCCGCGTGCTTCACGACACTAATTGCCACACGACCTTGCTCATCAAATACCTCTTTACCAACCCACTTAGCTTTCCACTGGGGATTATCCACTTCACCACCCAAACCAGGCGTCTCTGCATGCTCATAAAACCCCAGACCGATGATCGTGTTTGCATTAGCCTGCAAGGCCAGAAAACCGTATAAAGTCGACCACAAGCCATAGCCATGCACGGGCAAAATAATTTTTTGCAATTGCCTCTCAGGATCACGTACTAAATAAACTGTCGCCAAATGAGCACGCCGTTTAATGGAAGCAATATCAATATCACGGTTTAAGCTAATACTTTGTGAAGCGATACTAGCAGCCGCACGCTGATCATAAGTGGCAGGATCAACCGAGCGATCATAGTCACCTGTATCCAAATTGACCACTCTTGCTTCAACCTGCTTAAACAGCTCTTCTACCGATTTACCAGGCTTCATTAAACCGGCAATTTGTAAAATATTACGTCGCTTGTCTTCTAACTTATTCTGCTCTTGCTTTGCTTTGAGTGCGACCGCAGAGGTCGACACCGCCACTGAACAAACCAAGCAAAGCAACAAAGCAACCGCTAATGTTTTCTGACGGCTGTCATTAGGCATTTCTGCAAACTTAGTCAAAATACTCATGCCTTGACCTCCGGCTGCTTTACTTTAGCCAGACGCGCCCGCCGCCGCTTAATATTTTGTTTGACAACCACATAATCAATCAATGGCGCAAAAATATTAGCAAATAAAATGGCAAGCATCATACCTTCATGGAAGGCTGGGTTAACGACACGAATCAGCATCACCATGACACCAATTAAAATACCAAACCATAAACGCCCGGTATTAGTCTGTGCGGATGTCACAGGATCGGTTGCCATAAACATCATGCCAAAAGCAAAACCGCCTAGCACCAAATGCCAATACCAAGGCAAAGCAAACATAGGATTGGTATCACTGCCAATCAGATTAAACAACAAAGACATACTGACCATCCCTATCATGACACCAGCGACAACGCGCCAGTTAGCGATACGAGTCAGCAGTAATAATGCACCGCCAATAAAAATAGCCAGTGTAGACGTTTCACCGATAGAACCTGGAATGATTCCAAGAAAAGCATCCCACCAAGTCACATGACCAGCCAAGATGCCTTCCACACCATTCATAGCTGCATTCGACAGCGGCGTAGCGCCACTGTAGCCATCGACCGCCACCCAAACAGCATCACCCGACATATAAGCTGGATAGGCAAAAAACAGGAAGGCTCGTCCTGCCAAAGCAGGATTAATGAAATTCTTGCCTGTTCCCCCAAAGACTTCTTTACCTAATACAACGCCAAATAAAATACCTAATGCGACCATCCATAAGGGCGTACCGGGTGGCAATATTAGCGTATAAAGAATAGAGGTAACGAAAAAGCCCTCATTGATTTCATGGCGACGCACTACTGCAAAGATGGCCTCAGCAATACCGCCCACAATAAAGGCGGTCATGTAAATAGGAACAAAATACAACAAACCATGAAAGAAATTAGCAAAAAAGCTGCTCGGATCGTAACCTATCACATTCATGATAGCGCCACGCCAGCCTTCGGCTTGCTCTAAACCCATAAACTGCATAGCCAAATTGGCTTGTAAGCCTGTATTGAAGCAGGCCATAAACATCATCGGAAAAGTAGCCATCCACACATAGCCCATGACCCGTTTCAAATCCAGTGCATCACGAACATGTGGTGAGCCCGTAGTACGGTTGGGAGGACTAAATAACAGCGTATCCACCATTTCATACAGACTGTAGTACTTCTCGTACTTGCCACCCTTGGTAAATAAGGGTTCCATTTTATCCAGCCGACGGCGTAATTGTTTAATCATGTTTATTCCCCTCTTTCCAACATACGCAAACACTCACGCAACGCCAAGCCATATTCATATTTCCCTTGGCAAACGAAGGTACACAAAGCCAAGTCTTCCTCATCCAACTCCAAAGCCCCTAAGGCTTGAGCAGAGACGGTATCTCTTACCAATAAAGACTTGAGTAATTGGGTAGGCAAAATATCCAAAGGCATAACCCGCTCATAATTACCCAAAGGTACCATGGCACGTGGACTACCATTTTGAGAGCTGCTCATTTTAAAGGGCATTTCACGCTCTTTAGAGGGTAAAAAGATATTCATAACAGAAAATTGCTGCAATAGAGGATTTAGCCAATGCAAAAATTTACGGGACTGCTCTTCTGAGATCACTGAAACCTGTAGATGGTGATAACCCAAAAAGGCACTAGAATCCGCAGCATGATGGCCAGACAACACAGAGCCAGAAATAACCCGACATAGCTCACAGGTCAGCTCACCTTTTACCAGCTCATCAGTGCTGACACCAAGACGTGTTCTTAGCAAACGTGGCTCATTAATCGCAGGCCCTGCCAAAGCAATTACACGATTCACAAATAACTTACCTGTCGTAAACAATTTGCCAATTGCAATCACATCCTGATAAGTCAAAGACCAGACTGAACGCGACTCGCTGACAGGCTCTAAAAAGTGAATATGCGTACCGGGTAAACCGGCTGGATGAACACCCTCAAAATCTTGCCACAAGACACCTTCAATCTCTGCCCTAGGAATATCAGCGCCGGTTTCGTGGCACACATAAACTTTAGGTGCCAAACGCGCCAAAACCTGCAAACCATCATGAAACGCTTCAATATAAGTTTCTTCACGCATGACTACAGCGGGATCGGCTGCCAAAGGGCGCGTTTCCATAGCTGTTACAAAAATAGCCGCTGGCTTGGCATCTTTATGAGGCACTTTGCTATAAGGTCGGGTGCGAAAAGCGACCCACTGACCAGAGGCTTGCAAAGTAGAACGAATCAATGCAGGATCAAGTGTTGCCAAAGCTTCTGGTGCATGAGTACCAAAGTCCACTGCGTCCTCTTGCTCATCCAGCTCAATCACAACTGCATTGAGTACGCGCTTGGCACCACGATTAATGGCGACAACTTTGCCAGCACCAGGCGCCGTAAAATTAATACCGTCAATCTTACGATCAGTAAACAAGATTTGTCCCAGCTTGACATAATCCCCCTCTTGAACCTGCATGGCAGGACTCAGATCGTGAAAATCTCGCCCCAGCACGGCAATCTTAATCGGCTTAGGATGATCGTAAATCTGCTGTTCCGGCTTGCCTGCAATGGGTATATCCAGACCTTTGCTAATCTTCATGTTCTTGCATCAACGCCTGTCTGTGCGATAAAACGAAAGCATGGTAAGCACCAAGTACCTCTTTAAAAAGATAAAATAATTGGCAACCTACTATACCGATTTGGGTAATAGATAAAAAATCCGGGCGTAAAGCTACGCTTTTTAATACCGAATCGCAAATTAATTTGCAAGGGGTTAATCATCCTAAATCGCGTCGATTCTACACAAAGTCCAACTTTGCTACAATGTAAAAAGGGCTATAAATCAAGGCTTTTCAGGCAGCAATAAACGGCTCTGGGACTCAGGAAAAACATAAATCAAGCCACTTTCCTGCCAAACCAGACAAAGTTCATTTTGGCAATCTAGTATGTAGAAGGTACGCTCTTTTTTATCATTTAACTTCAGCGTGATTGCTGGCAAATTTTCTACAGAAACCGTGTCCGCCAGCGGCTTAAGATAAACAGCATCTGCTTGCTGCCAAGCCGACAGCAAACTTGGATCAGTAGCCGCTAAAGCCGTTCCCTCGACACCCAGCAACCTTTCTTCTGGAGGTACAGGCTTCGTATTGACCCATTGCAGCCAACTGCCTGTCAGACCCGCATACACTGATTCCTTAAGCAGCTTGACTTGATCGCCTTGCAAGATATAGCGCGCTCCCGAAACAGGGTTAAGTGACCCCAGCCATAAATCTTCACCATTAATACGGAGACGCACTTTTCCATCGGCTAAACCATATTGCTCCAGATTTGCTGTAGCAACAGGATAAGTTGCTTCAACAGGCTCTTCCAACAAGGTTAATAATTGTCTGATACGAAAAGCATTAGCAGGCAAGAATTTAGGAGCAAGCATTCGCCAAGCGTTTGCGTCGCGCTCAAAACGCAAGTATCTGAGCTCATCAGTCGCATCTTGCTGCTGGCCTCGGTCAATTTCCAAGCTACGAATAGCTGCCAAAGGTATATCTAATAAATAAGCTGCTGCTAATTGTTTTTCTTTATGTACTGAATACCTCCACAGTCCAGCCATTAAACCCACCAATAACAGCAATAAAAGCGCGTTTAAGCCCCAGCGTCGAGATAAAGTTCCCCGCATCTCAACGCCTCCTGCGACGCAACCAAATAATGACACCTGCCAAAACCAAGCCCAATGGCAGTACAAACAAGAAAAACAGTGCTAAAACTACGCCTAGCGTTTCATTCATATGAAAGTTAGTATCTGGTGCCGTCACCACAGGGATATGTAGCAATTGGTCATCTGAAGCAAGCCAATTAAAAATATTGCTCCCCAATGTCAAATTAACACCCTTGCCAATAAAGCTATTCAACAAAAAATCACTATCGCCAATCACAACAATACGTTGTTGACGTTCGTCAGTTGATGAAGCGATAGAAAAGTCATTAGCTGCACTGCCAAGTGAGTCTTGTGGTTTTTCTAATAAACGAGTTAAGGTTAGCCCAATAGGAACAGGACCTAATTGATCTCCCGCCTCCTCTTCATAAGTAACTGAGCCATCAATAGGGCTGGTTTCCATCCAACTATTCGGCAAAGTCATCAAAAATTCATCCGTATTCCACGCAAGTGCCCCTAGCGTCGGCCTGGCACGAGGGTGACGCTCAACCATGGTCGCAAAAGGAAATAAACTCTGCGAACCTGTCAGTTTTTCTCCCAAGACCGAGCGACCATAATCCACTACAGGCACGACGGCAGGATGTGTAATACCCAATAAAGCATGCAACTGCTCATTGGCATCCAGCACAGTCCCTTCATGCACACGAATACCCAACAAATCTGCTAAATCTTGTAAGCCTTGCAAACCGCCCGGATCAGCTAACCACAATAAATTCCCGCCTTGACGAATATAATCCAGAATCACATCGACCTCACCGGGTAAGACTTCACGCTGTGGCGAAGCAATCACCAAAAAGCGAGCATTATCAGGAATGGATTGCGTGCGCACCAGACTATGGGGCTGTACCGCAAAACCACTGCGCTCCAGTATTTCCCGCAGGCGAGACAAGCCATTGCTGGTATCTGATAAAGGATCACGTTCACCATGCCCTTCTAGGAAAACAATCAAATGATCCCCTGTCCGGCTCAGGCGTAATAAAGCATTAGCGATCACCTGCTCGCTGACTGAATCGACAACTTCAGAGCGACTACCTAAATGAATAGCCAACTGCCCGGCATAGTCCACCCCATCAGCTTTGGCACGTGCAGGGTCAAGATCAGGATTAACAAACTCAAGCTGAGTATCTGCTTTGACTTTGCGATATTTATTAACCAAACGCTCCAACTGAGCATGCAAAGCTTGCTCATCTGGCACATAAGCGACAAACTTCAATGGCTGCTCAATGCTTTCTAATAATTGCTGCGTGCTTGCTGTCAAACTATTCCGCTGCCCCTGCGTCCAGTCTGCTTGTATGCGGAACTCTCGGCTAAAAAACGCCAACAGCCCCACAATAGCCGCTAACAATAAATAAAAAATCATGTTTTGTAGCAGCAAGGAATGGTGTGCGTGTTTAGTCATTTTCATAACACTTACCCTTGCAAACGATCATTATCCAGTTTACGCATCGTCAGCAGCAGAAATGTGCTAATAAACAACAGGTAATAAACCAAATCACTGCTATCAAAGTTTCCTTCTAAAAAAGACAAGAAATGTCCAAAGTGAGAAAGGTAAGTAAACAACTCACTGCTCGAACCTTTAGAGCTACCCGATAGATAAAGAATGGCCAAGAAAATCAATAAACCAAAGCTTGTAACCGCTGCAATAACAGGCTGACGGGTCAATGAAGATAAAAATAAACCCGCCGCCGCAAAAGAGGCTAATAATAAAAACAATCCTAATACCGCCGCCAGCAATTTTCCCCAATCTAGCGTCGTACCTAGAGACAAGGACAGGGGCATAAGACTTAGCATCAAGATAGTCACTATAATGAGTAGCAATAAACCCAAATACTTTCCTAATACGATTTGGCTAATTGAAACAGGTGCAGTCTTCAATAAAATCAAAGTTTGCTTCATACGCTCCTCAGCAAACAAGCGCATACTGAGCACAGGAATCACCGCCAGCATTAAAATGCCCGACCATAAATACAAAGCAGAGACGACCAAGTCCGTCAGACCTGGAGCATTTTCTCGCCCTGCCATTCTAGGTTGAACTTGCGTGAGATACTCGTTCAAGCTTAATAAAAAGATCCAAGCCAAAATGAATTGCACCAAAGCCAAAAGACTCCAAGCCATCGGTGATGTAAATAAGCGCTTGAACTCTGTTTTAGCAATCAACACCACCATGCTCATAAAGCCACTTCCTCTACATTATTCATTTTATCATCATTAGCTTTGTCATCTTTTTCTGCATTCAGAGCCGGATCGTCTTGATAAACAAGCTCAAAAAAGACTTTCTCCAGTGAGTCTATTCCTGCCAAAGTATCATTAAAAACAGTTTTTCCGTGATTTAATATTTGTACACGGTCACAAACAGCTTGCACCTCAGGCAAAACATGCGTGGACAAAATCACACCATGGTCTTGCCCCAACTCACGAATCAAGCTACGTATTTCACGAATCTGGACAGGATCCAAGCCCACCGTCGGCTCATCAAGAATAATAACGGCTGGATCATGCAAAATAGCCTGAGCAATCCCGACACGTTGACGAAAACCTTTAGAAAGATTGCCAATCAGACGCTGCTTGACCTCACCCAAACTGCAACGCTCACAAACTTTATCCACCGCCCTTTGGCAAACTGTTCCTTGCAAACCATGTAAACGAGCGCAATAAACCAAATATTCACTCACGGTCATATCACGATAAACAGGAGGTTGCTCGGGTAAATAACCCAATTGCCGCTTAGCCCGCCGTGGTTCATCCAATAAATCAATACCCATGATTTTTATACTTCCCCAACTCGGTGCAAGATTAGCTGTCAACATTTGCATAGTCGTCGACTTTCCTGCACCGTTCGGTCCCAATAGACCCAATACTTCACCCTTATGAAGGTACAGCTCCAATCTATCAACAGCGCAATGATCACTGTAAAAGCGGGATAGTTCTTCCGTCACTACCAGAGTTTCCTGAGTCATTCGCCCTTTTTACTCCTTCAGTATTTTTAATCTAATGAATTTAGATAGTTATAGGCATTTCATTGTTATGACTGGCCGTGCCTATTTAGCAAACAGCTATACGCTAACATAAGTCATTCAGTGAAAACATCACAAAACACTCAAAATCAAAATGAACGATAGCTTAGCCATTGACTACTTACAGCTCAGAAGGCTACTCTGTGTCGCCTGTGTAAGCTTGAAATTAAGACGGGGCTTTTTATGAGCAAACAGCATCAGCAACGATGGTATCTATTAACCAGCAAACCCCACAAAGATGAGCTGGCTGAAGCACACCTAAACCGTCAAGGTTACGAAGTTTATCGACCGCTCGCCCAGCGTCTACGCAAGCGCAGAGGCAAAATGTTAAAAGTGGTTGAGTCACTGTTCCCCCGCTACATGTTTATACATCTCAACACATTAAATGATAATTGGGCACCTATTCGCTCGACCCAAGGCGTACAGCAATTTGTTCGCTTCGGACTTGAGCCTGCATCAGTACCTGATAAATTAATCCAGTCTTTAAAGGATCAAGAAGGTATTTTAGGTGAAAAAGCCATTGATCTGGATCGTTTTCATCAAGGTGATGCTGTCATACTCACAGAAGGCCCTTTCAAAGGTTTAACGGCTATTTTTCTGAGTTATGATGGCGAAGAGCGTGCTATGGTCTTGTTGGAGCTGTTGAACAACCAAACCAAACTAGCCATTTCGCCCACTAAATTACTAGCCGCGTAAATCTTTTTTATGACCTTTAGTAACTTTCAAAATTGTTCTATCATAAAAGCATAATTTATACTTAGCTTATTTATAATTCATTCTGATTGAACTCATGACCACTTCTAGAAGGTTTTTGTTCCTACAGGGCGCTGCTACTCCTTTTTTTCGTGACTTGTCCGCTGCTATACAAAAGCAGGGGCATACCGTGTTTCGAGTCAACTTTTGTGGAGGAGATAGCCTCTATAGCCTCTTTTCTGGCAATGCAACCTGTTGGCGCTTTAATCAAGCGCATCAGCATCTGTTGGATTGGCTGAGTCCAAAACATCAACAACATCACTTTAGCGATGTCGTTGTGTTTGGTGATAGTCGCCCTATACATCAAGCAGCCATTCAGTTTTTTCAGCAACAAGGTGTACGTGTGTATGTCTATGAGGAAGGTTACTTGCGTCCTAGCTGGATCACACTAGAAAAAAATGGTGTCAATGGTTATTCCTCTCTTATAGATCAAACCCTCAGCTTTTGGCAAAAAGCTTACAATGTCGCTTCGCCTGCTCATCTTACACCTAAAAATACCGGCAACACTTTCTGGGCTCGAGCCAGTTTCGATATAGCTTATCGACTGGCCAATATCGTTCTGTGGCCTTTATATCATCGTTACCGCACCCATAGACCCTTACCTGCTTACAAAGAATATGCCGGTTGGCTATGGCGCTTTCCTAATAACAAACTTTGGCGTGAAAAACGGGAACACCGTCTAATTAATGAGCTTATCCATAGCAAAACAAGCTTTTATCTATTTCCCTTGCAGTTGGATTCAGATGCGCAAATCAAAGTGCACTCCCCTTTCAAGAGTGTAAAACAAGCCATTGACTTGGTAATAAACTCGTTTGCCAAGCATGCCCCTACTGACAGTAAACTGCTGATTAAGAACCATCCCCTCGACACAGGCCTACTTCAGTATCATCAGTACGTTAAAGCATTAGTACAAGCATTGGATTTGAGTGAGCGTGTTATCTTTATAGAAACAGGTCATCTGCCTTTATTACTAAAAAATGCCCAAGGCACGGTACTGGTCAATAGCACCACTGGAACCTCAGCCCTTCTGCATAACTGCCCACTGATCGCCTTGGGTAAAGCAATCTTCAATATTCCCGGGCTGACTTTTCAAGAGGGATTAGACAAATTTTGGACTGAAGCCAAAGCACCTGATAAAAAACTATATCGACAGTTCCAACAAATCCTTATTGCCAAAACTCAAATTAATGGCGACTTTTACTCGCGTTATGGTCGACAGTTGGCCGTAGCAGGTAGCTTAAAAGCTATGCAAATCATGCCAATACCAGTAGAAACATTGGGTCAATCCGACCCACTGTTGGAACACTCACTCATTCCTGCCAGCCCTGTTAGCCCCATCAGCTATGGTGGGAAACTACCTGATAAGACCTATCTGTACAAAAAGCAATAAACTATGTCTCGTTCCATACTTATCACAGGAGCCAGTAATGGAATTGGAGCTGCATTAGCGCAGTACTATGCAGCTCCTCATGTAAAACTAGGTTTAATTGCCCGAAACGCAGAACGCCTTCAGTCCGTAGCCAAAGCCTGTGAACAAAAAGGCGCACAGGTATCGCTAGGCTTATTGGACATTACCGATAAAGCCCAGCTACAACGCTGGATACAAGCCTTCAACGCTCGCTTTCCGATTGACCTTTTGATTGCCAATGCTGGTATTAGCAATCAAATTGGTTTTCAGGGAGAAACCGAGAGGCTTCAAGATATAGAGCAGCTTTTTGCTGTGAATGTGCACGGCGTGTTTCATACGATTCATCCCTTATTGGATCATATGCGCCAACGCCACTCAGGGCAAATTGCCTTAATTAGCTCATTAGCAGCTTATCGCGGTATGCCAGTTACACCCGCATACAGTGCCAGCAAAGCTGCGATTAAAGCTTATGGGGAAGCATTGCGTGGCTACTTAAAGCCAGAAGGCATTAAAGTGAATATTGTTTGCCCTGGTTTTGTCAAATCAGAAATGAGCGACCAATTTCCTGGTCAACGCCCCTTTATGCTCTCGCCAGAAAAAGCAGCTCAAATTATTGCTAAAGGGCTTGCCAACGACCGTGCTATTATTGCATTCCCTTTCCCTTTGAATTGGGGCATGTGGTTTCTGGCATGGCTTCCCTTTCCAGTCGCTTCGTTTTTTATGGGTTTATCCGGCTATAACCGAGCTCGACCGCCACAACTCGACCACCATAATGATTAGCTTGTTTCTGAGTGGTCTATGCAGCCAAGTCTTCACTCAATTATTATTACAACTACTGCCTAGTGAACTAAAGCCACACAAACGTTCATGGCGACAGTGCTTATTACAAATAAGCATCGTTGCCTTTATCTACAGCCTCTTTTTGGGCTTAACAACGCGCCCATACTTATCTGCTGTCTTATCACTAGCCTTATTAGTCACGCTATTAGTCATTAATCAAGCCAAATATAAAGCACTGCGTGAACCTGTGGTTTTTTCTGACATTTACTTGTATCTACAAGTATTGACTCACCCTAGATTATTTCTACCTTTTTTAAATATTCCATTGACCCTTACAGCCAGCCTAGCCGGTATCAGTGTGTTAGGTATTATTATTGCTATTGAACCTAGTAATACCTCAGCTAGTTTAACAGCAATTTATTTGTTCAGCTTAATAAGCCTGCTTATGAGTGGCTTTATTATTTTTAAGTTGTCTATCTCGACAAGACTATGCTTTGATCCTATTAGAGATACACAAACATCAGGACTTATCAATACCTTAGTTATTCATGCAATACAAGCCTCTTTCAGCAAAAGCCGACAATTATTCCTTTTACAAACACAGCAGCCGCAATTTAAGCCGTATAAACTCAACAAGCAGCCCGATCTTATTGTCATTCAAAGTGAGTCTTTTTTTGATGTTCGTGAGCTCAGTCCAAGTATTAAGCGCAAGGTATTAGAGAACTTTGACTGTATAAAACAAGCCTCCGTGACTTATGGCAAACTAGTTGTACCCGCCTGGGGGGCGAATACATTACGCTCAGAATATGCTTTTCTTAGTGGCATTCCCAATCAAGAACTACAGCACTATCGCTATAATCCTTATCAATTTCTGCCCAAACAACCCTTGCCGAGCTTAGTGAGTCAGCTCAAATCTGAAGGCTACTACTGTATCTGCATACATCCTAATGAAGCAGCCTTTTTTAAGCGTGATCAAGTATTCCCTTTTCTAGGCTTTGATGATTTTATTGATATTAAAGCATTTGCCGAAGCAGAAAGCGTTGGCCCCTATATCAGCGACAAAGCTGTTTATCTAAAAATACGTGAGACACTCAAAAATCGAGATCAACAAAAACCGCTGTTTATATTTGTTATCACGATGGAAAATCATGGACCTTTGCATTTAGAAAGCATTAATGAAACGGATATAACTGAGTATTACCACCCTACCCCCATCGAGCAATACCATGATTTAACGGTGTACCTAAAGCACCTACACAATGCAGACAAAATGCTAAAAGCATTAATAGATACACTAGCAGCCAATCCACAAGAAACGCTATTATGCTGGTATGGCGATCATATCCCCAGCATGCCTGATGTGTATAAACAATTGGAGTTTCAAGGAGCTAATACAGATTATTTAATCTGGAGCAATAAAACCAAATCTGCTTTAAAATACCCTATTAATAAGGACATTAGTGAACTGGGTTTCACACTGTTTGAATTAATGCAAGCAAAATAGTCATAAACCATAAAAACAAGCCACTAACGCCTTACAAAAGCCCAATATTCTTTCCATCGAAAGTATTTACGTTGTTGGCGAAAGATTTTTGTATCATAAGGATTAGGCCAAGAATCATAGTTTCCCTTGCCTTGCTGAGGATTTCCCTTGCTCTCTTTGCTTAACTGAAGTACTTGCTTGACTGCACTCATAGCGCCTAATTTGAAAAGCTTGGCATTCAAACTCAGCAAACTATCTTGAGGACGAACTTTCAAGCTAGTTTGTTCCAGAATAGGACCGCTATCAAATTGTTCATTCTGCCAATGTACTGTCACGCCCGTTTCTTGCACAAAACGCAGTAAAGCGTAAAAAGCAGGATCAACCCCTTTGAAACGTGGCAATAAAGAGGGATGAATATTCAGGGCGGCCAATTGCGGTATAGCCAGCACTTCCGCGCCCAACCATTGATTAAAATGCGCTGATAACAAAATATCAGCCTGCTGCTCACGTAAGAAAGCAAGACTCTCAGCACTATTAATATCACGACATGACAATAAAGGGATATGACGAGCCTTTATTCGCTGCCTGAAGCCCGCTTTCCTCAAGCAATAGCGCAATGCAAAATACAAATCGGTGACTAGCCATAAATAAGTCGCATAACGCAAGCCTGATAACTGGATATGACGCCAAGCAGACTGCAACCGATTATAGCGCTGACTGAGAACTCTGGTAGACTCAAGCACACCTACTAACGCTAATGGCTCAGCCTTCAATAATTCATCCAGCACAATATCTGAATATAAACTGGGATAAGTACAAAAAATGACACGCCGCTTGGCTGGCTTAGCTTTCATCCGTCTGCTATCTCAGCCAAGTTTTTAACTGTATATTCTAATTGTTCCAATGTGTGAGCCGTACTCATAAAAAAGCGTAGTCTGGCTGCTCTTTCTTCTACGGCTGGATAGAAAATAGGCTGAACATTAATACCACGCTCAAACAAACGATTCGCCGCCATACCCGCGCGCGCCGAGCTTCCCAGAATAGCAGGCACTACAGCCAAACCTTTGCTGTAGCCTGTATTAATACCATAATGGCGACAGCGCTCGATAAAGTATGCTCCTTTTTGCTGTAAACTACGTACACGTTCTGGCTCAGCCAGCATTAAGGCCAAAGCAGTCTGCGAGGCAGCAGCCAAAGCAGGCGACATACCCACGCTGTATAAAAAGCCAGGCGCAGCAATACGCAAATGGTGTACCAAAGCTTTCTCACCCGCAATATAACCGCCACACCCTGCCAAGGTTTTGCTCAAAGTCCCCATCCATATATCAACATCTTGCCCGGCCAAACCAAAATGCTCACGAATCCCCTTACCATGCTGCCCCATCACCCCCAAAGAATGAGCCTCATCGACCATTAGAAAAGCTTTATACTTACGCTTGATTGCAATAAATTCAGGCAAGTCTGGATAATCACCATCCATACTGTAAATACCTTCCAGCACGATCAAAACACGTTCGAAGTCGTGCCGATGTTGGGCTAATAAAGCTTCTAATGCTTGCCAATCATTATGAGGGAAAGGCATACGGCGCGCGCCTGATAATAAAGCGCCTTGCAGCACACTATTATGAATCAGAGCATCATGCAAAATCAGATCGTGGTGACCCAATAAATACCCAATCGTCGTGACATTAGTTGCGTGACCACTCACAAAAGCAACACAATCATCAACCTCATAAACATCAGCCAAAGCTTGTTCCAATTGCTGCTGGACAGCTCGTTCACCTGAAACCATGCGACTGGCTGAGGCCGAAGTTCCGTAACGCTGAATCGCTTGTTGCGCAGCCTCATTAACTTTAGGGTGACCACATAAATCCAAATAATTGTAACTGGCAAAATTGATATAATCCTTACCAGCAATCTGCGTAACAGCACCAGCCACTTTATCGTGCGTTTTGAAAAACGGACTTTCTATCCCCAGTTGCTTACCACCCTGCTCGATTACACGAATTTGCTGATAACCTGGCATACGGTCAAAGCGATAAAACGCTTCTGGTATTTCGGCAAAGCTCGGTGATTTTTTTCTAGATAAGCGCCCCTCAGTCTGAGGAATCGGACTCGCTGTAGGCCGGTGTCGTCGATGCCGCTCTTGCATTTGCTTTTTGAGCTGTTCGCTTAATCCAAACAACGGTTTATCTGCCATAGCTATTTTCCTGTTTCACCACTCAACTCAAGCATCCTAGTCTTTATGATCACCGTCACCGGCAAGGCTTTCAGCTAATTGACTCAAGGCTTCTGCGGACAAATCAGAGCCGTGCTTTTTAACAACTTCTTCAATCGACTTTCTATGCTCATCATGAGCATCTTGCTCTGAACTATCTTGTGGAAGCAGTTGAACCGCGATTTTATTAGCAATACGACTAACCGTAGCGCCCTCTGTCAGCGCCATCACCGGCAGACGCACGCCAAAACGCACCTCAATCGCCATCACCAATTCCATGCCCATCAAGGAGTCCATACCCAGATCAAATACCGACTTATCCGCTGATAACTTTTCAAGTGGTAAACGTAAAATCTGCCCGACTTCCGCCAATAGCAAATCACAAATCAAATCATGCGCAGCCTGCTCATCCAAATCAGCTATCAAGGCATGAATATCTTCACTTTGTCCATCCTCATTGCCAGCCGTGGCATAATGACGCTGCGCAGTAAATTTGGGTGATACTTTAGCACTTGGCATAAAACGCTGGATGGTACTCCAATCAAAATCAACGATGGCAACACCAGATAAATCCGTTTGTATTAACTTTTCGAGCATGCTTAAAGCACGCTCAGCCGTTAAAGCCTCTCCGCCTAACTTTGACTGCAAAGCATCCAGCACGGCTTCTTTACGCGACAAATAACCAGCATCTGCAATCGCTCCCCAAGCAGCATAGACGGCTGACAAACCCTGCTGACGGCGCGATTGGGCTAATGACTCCAAAAACATATTAGCGGCTACATAATTTGCCTGCCCAGCATTACCCAAATAGGTCGTCACAGACGAATACATCACGAAAAAGTCTAATGATTTTTGTAAGGTCAACTCGTGCAAATGCTGCGCTCCCAACATTTTGGGCGCTAAAACCTGATGGAACTGCTCTGCGGTTAAATTACGAATAATGCCATCATCCAATACCATGGCCGCATGCACCAAGCCCTTTAAAGGCGGCAAATGAGCCTCTATATCCGCAAACACCGCTCGTAAAGCATGGTAGTCAGCCACATCACAAGCATAAACTTTTAGCTGGATGCCCTCCGCTTCCAGCTTGGCAATCGCCTGTTTAGCTTCTGCTGTACTGGCACCACTACGCCCCAATAAAATCAGCGTTCCGGCTCCCTTCTCTGCCAGCCACTGTGCTGTACGCAAACCAAAGCCACTTAAACCGCCTGTTACCAAGTAACTGGCATTAGCATCCAACTGCAATGGTTCAAAAACAGACTCATTCAGCGTTGGCTTGAGCGTTTGCCCACTAAAAGACACCACGACCTTGCCAATCTGGCGCGACTGCTGCATATAACGGAACGCTTCATGTACACGATTGGCGGGAAAAACACGATAAGGTAGTGGTCGCAAAACACCTTGATCAAACAATGCCATCATTTCGCCAAATAATTGTCCCGCCAAAGCAGGTCGCTCAATCAATAACTGGTCTGCATCAATACCAAAATAGCTAATATTATTGCGAAAAGGTCGCAGGCCGATGCGACTGTTTTCATAAAAATCGCGCTTGCCCAACTCTAAAAAGCGTCCAAAAGGCCGTAACACATCCAAATTGCGATTGATGGCCTCGCCTGAAATAGAGTTCAGCACCACATCAATGCCTTCGCCTTGTGTCAAGCGCATAATATCTTCAGCAAAGCGTAAGCTACGCGAATCCAGCACATGGTCTGCACCCATCAATTGCACAAATTCACGCTTTTCATCAGTCCCGGCCGTAGCAAATATCTCAGCACCCCGATAACGGGCAAATTGTATCGCTGCTAGACCCACGCCACCTGAAGCACCATGAATTAAAATACGCTCCCCTGGCTGCAATTGTGCCAAATGATGCAAGGCATAATAAACCGTAAAGAAAGTCGTCGGAACGGTAGCCGCAGCCTCATCACTCCAGTCCTTAGGCTTATGTGCCACCGCCGTTGTACGGGTAATCACGCGGGTACTAAAACAAGCTGGCGCAAAACCAATTACCGCATCGCCGACCTGAAAATTCTTAACCGCTGTGCCCGTGCGTACAACGACACCGGATAACTCCATACCTAATGATGCACCTGCAAAACCATTTTCCACCGCTTCATCCGACAACAAGCCCATTGCATACATGACATCGCGGAAATTCAGACCCGTAGCACGCGGACAAATTTCAATCTCATCGGCTTGCAAAGCCTGCTCTGGTAGCGCACGCCAATACAAATGTTTCAAAGGCCCTGGCGAGGTAAAATCAAGACAAACCGCAGGAGGTTGTGTTTCCTGCTGAACAGTTGTCAGTTGAGTTTGCTGTAAACGTAAAACCTGGCGACCTGCTGCGCTCAGCAAAACCTCATCCTCACCCTCATTATGCAAACATTCCTGTACTAATTGCTGAGCCGCATATTGAATATCACTTATATTTTGCAAATCAATCAGCGTACAAGGCAGATCGGGATGCTCATTAGCCAATACGCGCCCCACACCCCATAAAGGTGCCTGCTCAGGCAAAATGCCTTGATTAGACCTTAGTGCATTAGCCGTGATCAGCCATAAGTGAGCTTGCGCACCTGAACGATCAATCTGTTGCACCAATCGCACCATATCCACACAACGACGATCCTGCAAAGCCATGAATTCAGCAGATGCAAGTGCCTTATCTTGCAAACCGGCTAAATGAATCACATGATCAAACCCATCCGACCACTCTGCCGCCACTTGAAGTCTGACCTGTTGCCCGGCTGCTAGCAGCTTGCCGCGTAACTGCTCGGCCAACTCCGCCGAGTAGCCTGCTGCATCCGCTAATATCAGCCAACGCTCTGGTATCATCGCTGCTCCAGCCGCCACTGCATCCAAACTTGGCGGATTAGCCATACAGTGCTGATCCGCTTGGGCTAATATGAGAAAAGCGCCCGTTTGATACTCATCCGCAGGTTCAAACCAAGTTTGTGTAGTCATAAAGCTTTGTTCAGACAATAGCTGTTGCCACTCCACAGCTTTTAACAAGCAGGAAGTCTCGGTACCATTATCTAAAGTGACCCACCAGTCTGGTGACAAACCTTGCGTCAAACTCAAAAAACGACTGTCCTGTGCCTGAGCCAGCCATAAATGCCCCTGCGCTTTTAACAGGCGACGTAACTCAGATAAGCGCGAACTGGCATGCCGCCAGTCATACAAAGCGTTCCCAACAATAATCAGGTCAAAAGGCATTTGCTGGCTGAGGGAATGCCATCCTTCCCCCGCACCTGAATCATCCAACTCGACCGTGTTGAAAAACAAATAATCAGCAAACTCATCCCTGACTTGTAGTAACAAGCGCTGATGAGCATCAGCCAAAACATATTCGCAACGCTCAGATGGCAACAAGGGTAATAACAGATGTGTCAATGCAGCATCACCATCACCCAATTCCAAAATACGCAAGCGTCGCTGTTTCGGCCATTGTGCCAAGAGCGCCCGTAGCATTTCAGCTATAGCTAAGTTGAGCGCTCGAAAACTAGGCGCACTGTCTAGCCAATGTCCATGAATACTGCTTTTAGCGGGGGCTAAGATAGCCTCTGCTGACAATTCACCCCACAATATAGCTGGCAGATGCAAACCACTGCGCCCTAATAAGGTTAACTCCGGTACATGCGCCGCAGAGTCGCCCAAAATAGCCAACCAAATATCGCGCGCAGGCGGCCACTGAGCATTCTCAGCCAAAGACCAGCAGCCCGTTTCGCTCTGCTCAGCTAAGCCCTCTTCCGCCAGCCAATACATTAACTGCCGCAACAAAGGCATTTGCTCTGCTGTAATAGCCTGTTGTTGCTGTACTATTTCAAGCGAAAGCGCCTGGCTTTGACCGGCAAACCACGGGCTAATCGCTTCCCAAGCAAACGCGCTTGCCAAGGCTTCAAATAAAGGCACAACCTGCTGAAAGTGCTGCTCCCGTTGTAAGCTACTGGCTTGTGTCTGTAATAAATCATTAGCAGCGGCAAACAAGGCTGTATAAGTCAGTGCTGGTGTTTGTTGTTCATCCGATGCCAAAGGCTTGGGAACAGCTACAAACTGATACACCGCCGGATCAAGCTGCTGACGAATAAACTGCATGCCACGAAAACGGACATTAATAAGCTCAGCGACGACCTGTCCTCGCTCATCCAAAAACAAAAAGTCAGCCAGTACCGAACGTGGACTCTGCTTATGAACCACAACATAAACGGAGTGCAAAACACCAGCAAAATAATTCAACTTACCCAATTGAATAGGAATCAGTGCAGTCAGTTCACCCTGCCGAATGGACTCGCGGAAAATGGCAACCAGCACCTGAAAGCCAGCATCTAATAAAGCAGGATGCAGTGCATACTGGCTAGCATCAGCTTGTAATACGGCAGGCATCGCTAACTTAGCCCAAGCAGTTTGCTGCTTAACCCAAACGGTATCCACCCCCTGAAAAGCAGGCAGATAAGTCAAACCCACTGCTTCAGTCAGAGCATAATGTTGTTGAGCAGATAATTGTTCTGTGGCCGTCTGTTGCAAAACAGCTAAATCTGGCGGACTCATATCAGCTTGAGTTTTCCAAACAGGACTGGTAATACGCCCAATCACATTGATGGTCCAAGCTTCGTCACTCAAGCGCGTCCGGCTGGAAATTGTAAACTTCCCGTCCTCGGTGTGCAGATTAAAACGTATTGTTTTGGATTGGCCGCTTTCCAGCATAACAGGCGCGCGAATTTCCAGATTCTCCAGTGCCTGGGTGTCTGTCTGATACCAAATGCTGGCTGCTGTTAGTGCCATTTCAATATAAGCAGCACCAGGTACAATCACAGCGCCATCAACCACATGATCGGCCAACCAAGGCAATTTGACACTATCTAATTGGTTCTCCCACAGGGCTTCAGCCTCTTTCAGCCGATAACCCAGTAAAGGATGAACGCGCTGTCGATTAACTAGGTCATAGCCCTCTGTGCTCAATGGATACCAATAAGATTCGCGCTGCCAAGGGTAATTGGGTAAAGCAACAAAGCGCCCGGGTTTAGGAAAGTATTGACTCCAGTCCAGCATACAACCTGCCAAAATCGCCTGATGTAAAGCTTTTTGCAAACAATGGTCTTGTTCCTTGCGCTTGCCTGTAGCCAGTACCAAGCCTTCTTGCTCTTTGGCGCGTAAACAATCGGTCATATAAGCCCGTAAAATGGCATGCGGCCCGATCTCCATAAAAACTCGCGCACCCTCATCCAGCAAAACATTAATTGCATCGGCAAAGGCAACAGGCTTTCGAATATTCTCCCACCAATAGTTAGCGTTTAATGCACTGCCTTGTAAGGCTTTACCATAAACGCTGGAAATAAAGCGTATACCTTGTGTTTCACTAGGTTGTAAGTCTTGTAAAGCAGCCAATAACTCATCACGGGTCGGCTCCATCCAGTGACTATGGAAGGCATAATCCAGATCAAGAATACGGCAAAAAACACCTTCTTCATCCAATACCGCTTTTAAACTTTCCAAGTCAGTTAATTTGCCTGAAACTGTGACAGCCTGCGGGCTATTAATACCCGCTAACTCTATGGAGTCTTGCAGGTCTAAGGTTTGTAAGCGCTGCTCCAGCTCTGCTGGACTCAAACTAATAGCAGCCATACGCCCTTGACCGCGTGTTTTACCCTGAGCTTGGCTGCGCTCGTAAATAACCTGTACCGCCTGCTCCAGCGTCAAAGCACCCGCCGCCCAAGCAGCCGCCACTTCGCCGACACTATGCCCTAGGGTTGCATACACTTTCGCACCGGCTGCCTGTAACACCCTCACCATAGCGACTTGCATGGCAAATAATAGGGGTTGAGCCACTTCAGTCAGATGTAAACGCGATTGTTCCACACTGGCTGCAAACTCATCCAACAAAGAATAATCGGCATACTGGGTAAATAAATGATCCACTTCAGCAATTGCCTTCCTGAACAAGGGGTTAGCTTGCATTAAGACTTGCCCCATACCCTGCCATTGCGAACCATTGCCAGAAAACACCCACACTAAAGGCGTCTCTTTTTCCAACAAGCGCCCCGTTTCACAGTAAGAATTCGACGCCGATTGTGCAAAAGCGCGCAAAGCCGTCTGCAATTGCAAGCGATCAGGTGCTTGTATTAATAAACCTTCTGTTAAATGCTGACGTTGCTTCAAAGCAGCAAAAGCCACATCATAAACATCGACCGTTTCATCATCTAGGCGCTGGGCATACGCCTGTGCCAGTGCTTGCAGTGCAGCGTCATGACGAGCGGACAAAAACAAAGGTGGACAAATACTGGGTTCCTCAACGGTGCTGGGTGCGCTGGTCTCCTTATTAGCAGCGTAATGCTCAATAATGACATGTGCATTAGCGCCACCAAAGCCAAAAGAATTGATGCCAATAAGCTGGCGTTCCTGGGTCGCAGCTAGGGGCGTATACTCGGTGACAACACGTAAATTCAGCTCATCAAAATGGATCGCCTCATTAAAGTGCTCTATATGCAATGAGGGAGGAATAGCCTGATAGCGCAGTGTCAACAGCGCTTTTAATAAGCCCGCCATACCTGAGGCTGTTTCTAGGTGGCCTAAATTGGTTTTGGCAGAACCGATTAACAAAGGCTTGTCTTTAGACCTGAACTGAGCGAGTGCTTCGCCAATGGCACGGGTTTCAATGGGGTCACCAATAGCGGTTCCGGTACCATGAGCCTCCAAATAAACTAATTCATTTAAATTGATGTGGGCTTGATCATATAATTTGCGCAATAACTTTGCCTGCTGCTGATCACTGGGCACGGTCATGCCATTGGTTCTGCCATCAGCATTAATGCCACTGGCCACAATCACAGCATGAATGGGATCACCGTCCGCTTCTGCCTGCTCCAGAGGTTTCAAAAATAAAATGGCAGCCCCTTCAGCACGCACATAACCATCACCACCCGCATCAAAGGTGCGGCAACGCCCCCGTGCGGACAACATGGATGCTTTGGAAAATCCCACAAAGGCAAAAGGATGCAAGAGCATATTCACGCCACCGGCAATCGCCATACTCGCTTCGCCGGTACGTAAGGCTTGACAAGCATGATGTACGGCAACCAATGAAGAGGAGCAGGCCGTATCCACCGAAACGCTGGGGCCTTGTAGATCAAATAAATAAGAAATACGATTGGAAGCAATACTGGCCGTGTTCCCTGTCATGGTATAAGCATCCAGGGAAGCTGGGTCTTCCACGCGCCGATTCAGGTAGTCTGTACTGGCAATGCCGATATACACTGCACAATCTGAGCCAGCCAGTTTTTCAGGAACTTGCCCACCATTTTCTAAAGCTTCCCAAGTCAACTCTAGCAACAGGCGTTGCTGAGGATCCATTTGCTCGGCTTCGCGGGGCGAAATCCCAAAGAAGCCGGCATCAAATTGATCGACATGGTCGAGTACACCGGCTGCAAAGGTGACACTTTTGCCCGCTTCCTTACGGTCTGGATGCTGATAAAACTCAGTCCCAAAACGAGTGGATGGAATCTCAGTGACGACATCCTGCCCTTGGCTCAATACGCGCCAGTAATCTTCCAGCGAAACAATACCACCCGGAAAACGACAAGCTACCCCAACGATAGCTATTTTGTCTTTTTTATTGGTCAAACGAACCCTTGTATCGTTATTTTTCACAGTCGTCACAATTTAAAAAATCAGTAAGATAGGCTGGGCAGGCATTTTAGCTGTTTAGTACCTGAAATTAAAAACGCCGCGATAGACGTGTATAGCTTTTCGCCACTGCCGTTGTAGCCAGTTCATCTTGTTTTTTTGCTTGCCACCTTGCTGATACAGTTGTTGTTGCAATAACTGTATAGCAAACTCTGGTGTTGTAAATGCGCCTGTCCGCCAGTTAAGATAGCGCGGATACAAAATCAGGCTGGCCGCTACCAACGCATCCAGACTCAGCTTGCGTTGACGTCGCTCCACGACATGACGATCCTGCGTCAAGCCCCAACCTGCGTAAAAAGGCAGGCCATAACAAGTAACGGCCTTACCGCGCAATAAAGCTTCAAAGCCAACCAGTGATGTCATAGTATGTACTTCGTCTGCTATATCCAGACAATCTGTAACACTGGCATCGTCTAATACAAGGTCACAACAACTCGCTAAAACAGCCTTAGCAACCTTGCCTCGCCGATTACCACTGACCACATCGGGATGAGGTTTATAGATAATATAAGCAGCAGGTTTTGCAGCTTTGACTGCCTCAAGCAGCGCGGTATTTGTTTTAATATCGCGGCAACCTTTGCGAATGGAAGCATCATCTTCCACTTGCCCGGGTACCAAAATAATCGCTTGCCCAGCTCCCGCAGTTGTATGTTCTCTTACAAACTGCTGGCCGCAATTGTACTTGCTGAGGCGACTTTGCAACAGCATCTTACGCAAATTAGCAGAACGCGCCAGCAACTCATCGGAAAAATGGTAAGTTTGCAACAAGTTTTCTAAGTCACTCGGCTGTGCAGGGTCGTAATAAATGCCTTGTTTATCCAGAACCAAAGACAATGGCGCTGTATAATCTGAGCCTAAGCCCACCGAACGAATAAAACCATCTTCAACTCGCCAAATAGACATCTGATTAGCTTCAGCTAACTGCCTAGCCTCCTGAATGGCACGCTCGCCCCAAACAACTAATTGTGCCGAGTTTGTTTGGAAACCTTTCCTTAAAGCCTGTTTAGCTCGCCAAAAAAAATGCAGCTTATTGCTCGGTGCGTACAAAAAACGGCGAATATAATTCTGCTTCCAACGGGTAAAGCCGAAAGCATACAAATCCCCCCTATTTTCAGCCCAATAAGCTTGCTGTTCCATGATATAAGCCAGAATAGCCTCCAACTCACAACGCTCCTGAGCATCAGGATGGACATAACGGCTATAAAGCAAATAGGCGGCGGCAAACACTTGTTCGAGGGAACGCTGCTGAGTACGCCGTTGAAATACGCTGTGTTTGCGATCCACACGATCATCGGTCAAGCCCCAGCCTGCGTAAAAAGGCATACCAAAGCATGTTACCGTTTTCCCTGCTAAGAGTGCTTCAAAACCTAATTGCGAAGTCATGACATAAACATGATCTACAGCCTGTACCAGTCGAATAGGATTCAGCGCTTGCGTCAAGCAAACGATACGCTCGTGCTGCTCCACGAATTGGCGATCAAAACAGCCGCGTTTTTTCCCAGCTAATACATCAGGATGCGTTTTAATAAAAATAGTCGCCTCGGGGTATTCGCTTAAAGCCGCTGCCAACATGCGTTGCGGGGCATCGGCTTGCAATAAACCATACTGCAAGGACATATCACCAGCGGTTTGGTCAACCACAAGAATCTTTGGGGTATTGGCTGTTACATTGGCAGGATTTAACAGGGTTTCGACAGCAACAAATGGGGAGGTATTATTATATTTTGAAATGCCGTGCTTTAGCATCAGCGCGATCACAGACTTAGCACGCTCCAATAAAACAGGGTCAGCTAATAGCTTGGCGAAATCGTATTCCAGTAATGTTTCCAGATCCGATGGGCTGGTCGCATCATAGTAAATACCGGCTTTATCCAATACCAAAGACCAAGACGGCGTACCCAATACACCTTGCCCCAAAGAATGAATAAAACCATCCTCTAATTGCCACAAGGGAAGTTTTAGATTTTGGGCTAATCTGGCTGCTTTGCGAGCGCTGGGCTTGCGACCCCAGGCGAGCACTGCTGTTGCATCAGTAGATAGGCGTTTGGTATGCGCTGCGAACAGTCTGATCAGACTGATGCGAGCGTCCAGAAGAATAGGCAAGGCCGTTTGTTTAACCAGCTTGGCTGAACAACTTAATAATTTTTGTTTTTGTGCTTCATTCATCATGCAAAGAATGCAATCCTTCCGCTAACCAAGCTTGCAATAATTGTTTTTCAGCGTCCCAATTATGGCGTATGGAAGCTTTATGTTTGGGATGACTGATATGGTAAGGCTTGTCTGATGGTTTAACCAAAGCGCTAAAGCCTGCTACGGAAATGCCTTGCCAATCACCCAGCAAGTGGTGCAAGAAAGCAAGAAAGACCAGCCCGGCACTTGGTGGAGCTTCTAACTGCTCAACCAAACTACGCCATACATTCAAGGGAATAGTGATCACTTTGATATTATTGTCGTACCTCAGTAAAGGTAGTAATCCATTCCAATCTAAACGGCGAAATTGAATTTCAGGGCCAACAAGGACGACCCACTCTACAGGCGGAATACGATGATTGATAATATAACCTTGTGCCAGTATCCATACATCAATTTGCTTACCAATGTGTCTGACTAAATCTCCCTCGCCGCTAAAATTATTACAACGCCCCACTAAAGCATGCTCATCAATAGCCTCTGCCAAATTCAAATCACGCATAAATCCAGCATTTCCTACAACGCAGAGACTACCTTTAGCCATACGCTCCTGAGTTTCCTCATAAAATGCCTTTCGCCAAATAGCTTGCTGAGTATAAATTTTTAGCAACTTACGTTGATCAATAGATAAAGCATCATACGGCATATAACTTAAAACAGCAGGTAGTTGAATATTTTTGGTTGTTTTACCAGCAACAAGTGACTTGCATTCCCTAATAGGAATAAGCCAGTTCTTTTCTAAACACATAGAGGCAAGCAATACTTGCTTAGAGCCAACAAATCGATCAAATTTACCGCCCATCCGCTTTGCCATTGCAGAAGATAAGGGCTTCCCTAGATCCCTTCTAAATAATAAGTAAGCTAAAAAGTCTTTAGGCTGCCCTGAAAGTAGCCAAGTTTGCCAATAGAATACTAATGTTTGTTTATTATACTCTCCCTTTTTTCGCTTTCTATAAGCAGTAAAGCGCTTATAATACGCCACCAGCCAACCAAGCAAACAATGTTTATAATGTTTAGACTGAATCATTTTTCATATCACGCTTTCGCGTTGCTCTGGAAGAAAAATAACGATTTAGCAAGCTGGGTTTAACCTTGTTGAAACTACAAGTTTTGCAAAAACCCGATTTAGCTGAGAAGTCTACTAGTGCACTTCTCCATTGGCTTAATCTCATACCAGCATAAAGATCAAAAATATTTGTTTCGGAACTAAGCTCTCCTATAATAGCAGTTTGATGAGTCTCAATATCTGAACGTAAGTTACAACAAGGCATCACTTTACCATTATAATCAATATATAAGTGTCGAAAAGGTGAGAAGCAAGGTGTATTCCGCTGATAGTGCTGATCAATAGGTACGGTATCTCCGCGATTACAACCATTTATTTCAAAATTGCGTGCGTAGTGGCGAATTTTAATACCTTTCCAATCAAATCTGGCCTCTAACCATTCATTTTGCTTATCTTTCGCTAGTGGAACGCTTATACCTAAGCGCTTGTGCAACTTTTTCATTATTTTTTTCATTTTCTCATGATCATAACGCTCATGATTAGCAAGATAAACCTGAATATTCAAGGAATTAAGTCCGGCCTTGCTTAAGGCATCCAAGTAATCAGAATCAAGGTAGTCACCATTGGTATTAGTATGCAAGATAGCACTAGGTAAGGCTGCTCTTGCTTGCTTAATACGTTCAATAATTACTTTATCTGACAAAGGCTCATTATAACGACTATAGGAAATCGTACCTGCATATTTAATACTGGCCAAATCATTCAAAATACTCAAATATACTGATTCGATCATGTATATATTAGCAGAGCGGCGATCAATAAATGAGTTAGGGCAGAACCAACAAACCCGGTTACAATAAGAAAAAACCTCAATTTCTACGAAATTAACGGACCTCCTAAATAATTCACGCGATTGAATGCCCTTTTGATGTGTAAAATGTGCTGTTTTTATAAAATAAAACTTATTAAAGAGACCCATGTAATATTTTTAACCATTTAACATCAAGATCATACTCATCCATGCAAACACTAAAAAACTTACCTCACTGCACCCCATAAGGCTTTTGCACAGCTTCGGTTGCTGACTTACTAAAATCATTTGCGGACAACTGCGTACCTTTGACAGGATCACCCAAACGCTGACGTATCCTGAAACCTACCTGCACATCCGCTTCCTTTGTAGCGACAAAACGATTAGCTCCATCTTGTTGACCTGCTCGCAAGGCAGCTTGGGTTTCATCTGTCAAAATCAATTGAGTGGCAGACGCAAAGAGTGGTCAATGTTGATGGTTTGCTCCGACTGCTATATCTTCATTTTTAGACTGAGCGGAGGAAATTGAAAAATCCTCATACTCTAATGACAAATGTGGGCTGTAACAAGGGTCAGCCTGTAACCGCTCCCTCCAGCGCTGACGCATATAATTCATCTCGGCCAAAAAGCGCTTTTTCTTCTCTGAAGTATCGTCTTGGCCACGACTCACAGACTCATGATGGTACAATAAAGCATAAGGAGTCCATATATGACGATAGCCCGCTTCTCGCACCTTAAGACAGAAATCAATATCATTAAAGGCAACCTGTAAGTTTATCTCATCCAGCCCTCCTACCTGCTCATAAACAACTTTACGCACCAATAAACACGCCGCTGTGACCGCTGAATAATTCTGCGTTACCTTGAGACGACTAAAATAGCCATGATGATCACTTGGATAATATTTATGCGCGTGACCTGCCACACCACCAACCCCCAAAACCACACCAGCATGCTGTATCCGACCATCGCCATATAGTAATTTAGCCCCCACGCATCCCACTGTTGGCTGAATAGCATGGGAAACCATGACATTCAGCCAATCAGCCGCAATCACTTCAACATCATTATTCAACAGACACAATAACTCTCCCTGCGCTTCGCCTACGGCAAAGTTATTAATCGCCGAATAATTAAAAGCATGCGGCCAAGACAAAACCCGAACCCGGGCATCCTGTTGAATATCATCCAAATAAGTCAAAGTCTCAACCTGCTGACTCGCATTATCAATAATCAGCAACTCATAATTCGTGTAAGTCGTTTTGTTTAAAACGCTCTCTACACAACGACGCAACACCTCCAAACCATCCCGTGTCGGCACTAATAAAGACACCTTTGGTAAAGATTCAGGCAAGGCATAACGCACGTCATACGTATTTGGCAACAACCCCTTTTCAACCACAGCTTGCTGTCCAGTCAACTGCAAATAATGTTCTAAAACCCTTAGCCCTGCCTTCCAAGTATAAGTTTTCTGACTCGCTGCTTGGGCGGTCGAACCTGCTAATGCACGCCAGTGATACAAAACCTGTGGTATGTGTACAATCTGTTGATCTGGCTGATCCAAAGCAGCCAAACAACGCAGAAACAGATCATAATCCTGAGCACCTTCGACTCCCTCACGGAAGCCACCTACTTGGCGGAATAAATCAGCCTTATAAACGCCCAAATGAGAGGTGTAGTTATGCGATAATTGTAAAGCAGGATTCCAGTCAGGTTTGAAATGTGGCTCATAACGCCGCCCCGTTTCGTCCAGCTTATCTTCATCACTGTATAATAAGTACGCTCTAGGATTTGACTGCAAAGCTTCCCATACTGCCCACAGCGCATGCTCCGCCAATTCATCATCTTGATCCAGTAATACCAAATATTCCCCACTCGCCAAGCTGGCAGCACTATTAGAAGCTACGGAAATATGGCCATTTTGCTCACGGAACACTATTTTGATACGCGCATCTGCTTCTGCAAACCGTCGTAATAAATCGCGGGTATCAGACCGGGTAGAAGCATCATCCACCAAACACAATTCCCAATTCGAATAATACTGCCGTTGGACTGATAACACAGCTTGTTGCAAAAAAACTGGCTTAGGATTATAAACAGGTATAATTATGGAAAATAAAATACCGCTCGTCGGACGCATACACGCTCTCATCGCGGCCAAGTAAGGCAATTCAACTTGTGTTATCCACTGCTGGTAAGAGATACCACTCCGTGCACGCTGCTCAAATGAAGCATCGTAAGCCTGATACAATAAATCATCACGACTCACATCTGATTGTTGGCTTGCCTGCTGTGCAAAGACTTGTAACACCTCCAATTGAGTACGACCATACAAACGCGCTAAGCGCCAACTCATCCGATCTCGTGCAAAGCTCGGCAGTAAGGGCTTGAGTGCAAAATGCCGAATAGCAAAATGCCCTGCCGATTCCATCGGATCAAATCGTGCCAAACGCACCCGAGGTAAACGCACAATGCGCCGCTGCATTTTGCCACTTTGAAACGGCAAAACAAACGAACGCTCTTTTTGTAAATAACTCCGCTCAGAGCTGTAATAAAAACGCGCTCGCTCGTGCTCACGCTCATCTAATAGATTAACCTGGAACTCCAGCATGAACCAACCCGGCCAGCAGGATTGTCGCACTATGAAATAAGAATCGCTGTCAGAACAACACCAACTTTCAAAGTTTTCATCATTCCGCTGACGTAGCATAGATTGACTGGGAATTAGACGGATATTTTTTTTTGCACCCCACGAGAGTATTAAATTGGTAACATTGAGAGTCATTTATTCCTTAGCTGAAAATCGGACACCGCCATAAGCGAACTGTACAAAACGCACAGCCTAAGTGCAACAGATGAAAGTTATCCAATCTGCCCCTCTGCCGCTATCAGAAAGTTACAGTCTAACAAACTGGAAAAACTTAGTTTTGAAAATAGCTCTGATAAGAGAGAGCTCATACTTCTAAAGACAAATAACTTAGGCTACAATGACGACACTCGAAAGAGATATTAACAACTTCAGTCATTTTATCCTATGCCCACATCACAACCTTATATCAAACTAGCGGCTATAGCTAGTAATGAAGCATTCTATTTACCGCTGTGGGTTTATCATCATTTTAGTATGGGATTCGATATTTTAGAGATATGGATTAATCACACTACAGATAACTCATGGAACGTAATAAATAAATTAAAGTTGCGCTATGGCAATCATTTAATAATTATAGATGCTGATAATGATGCTCTTGATTGTCGAAAAAAAAACATATCTTTTCAGAAATATGCTTACAATGAAATCTACAAAAAGACTCTGGAGCAGAACTTTACACATCTAATGTTTTTAGATATTGATGAGCTTTGGATAGATAGGGACTTCAAATCATCAATAAAGGATTTTATTAGCGAACACAAAGATGTTAATATATCATGTTTTCAATGGTTTCTTGACCTAGCCGATAAGTCTATAACATTAGACACTTTTAAATTCCAATCTGAAATAACCTTGCAAAGAAATCGTCATATCAAGAGCTTAATCAATTTAAAATCGGATATTAAATCAATAGGCATTCATAATCATATAAGCAATAATGGCTCTTATATTCTCGGTGATGGATCAAAACTAAATTTTGGCTCTAGTGTTGATGAGGGTCAAATCAGCATTGACTACTATAAAAGTCGAATAAATAAAATTGACAGATATTTTATATTTCACAGGCTTTACAAATCCAGCCTTGAGTATACTGCATCTTTACTAAAAAGCAACTTGCAAACTACTGAGTCAGGAGTATTAAAAAGTAATCGCAAAGGTTATAAAAGAGTTGTTCCACAAAAATTTTTACTAACATGGCAGATCCCTAACAATAAAAAACGCCAACTATACGATAAAGGTCATAAGCGCCAACTTAATGCAGTAACGTATTGATTACACAAGGCTCACATCCAGTTTTCGACAGACTTCAATCAACCTGCTGACGCCCGATGGCAA
>PDPH01000078.1 GCA_002747435.1 Pseudomonadota bacterium | reverse complement strand
GCTTCACAAAGTCGTAATCTTTAAGTTGATAATGAGGATTTTCCATCCGTTAAGGATATATGAAAACTCAAAGATCATAAACTATTAGAAATGGTATTAGATGTGAAAACACGCCTACCCCATGCTCTTCACATACACGGATCAAAGACTCGCTGGGTAATTCATCCATAAACAGCCCGGTCAGTTGTGATACATGCGCCACTCGTACTGGCGCTGAGCGTTCCAATTTACTTTTGTCCGCCACCAGAAAGCGCTCGCGGGCATTGTGCAAAATGGCTTGGGTCACTCGCACTTCACGGTAGTCAAAATCCAGTAAAGCACCTTCTTCATCCAAGGCGGAAGTACCTATCACTGCATAGTCTAATTTAAACTGACGCACAAAGTCGGCAGTGGCTTCGCCAATAATGCCTCGGTCAGCATGACGCAAGACACCCCCAGCAATAATGACCTCAAAATCAGCATTTTGTAGCAGTATATTGGCAACATTAAGATTATTCGTAACCACCATAAGATGACGATGACCCAATAAAGCTTGCGCAACAGCTTCGGTTGTCGTGCCAATATTAATAAACAAGGAACAATCATCAGGAATCTGTGCGGCACATAAGCGACCAATGCGTTCTTTTTCATTGGCCGCCAACATACGGCGTTGCTCATAAGCCATATTCACCACACCCGAAACCAATACCGCACCGCCATGTACACGTGCGAGCAGGCGACTTTCGCATAACTCATTGAGATCTTTGCGAATCGTTTGTGGCGTGACTGCAAATAATTCCACTAACCTATCTACTGTTACCTGCCCCGTTTCACGAGCCATTGTCATAATTTGTTGTTGGCGTAACGACAGGTGCATGGCATCTCCTCGGTATAATAGTGTATCTTCTGGATTTTGACGTGCAGGACTCACCATTGCAAACCCTGATACTGGGTGGAGCCCGTTCGGGCAAAAGCCGTTATGCTGAACAACTCGCACAGCAATCTGGACGCGAAGTGATTTATGTCGCTACAGCCACCGCTGACGATGCTGAAATGCAAACACGCATTCAACATCATCAAGCACAGCGCCCGTCACATTGGTTAACACTGGAAGAACCTTTGGCTTTAGCCAATTGCCTACAAAACCACGCGCACCCTGAGTGCCTCATACTGGTAGATTGCTTAACGCTGTGGTTAACTAACTTGCTATGTTTGGAAGATACTGAGCGCCTGACCCAAGAGCAGCAATTATTATTGCAAACCTTGCCACAACTGCCAGGGGATTTAATACTAGTCAGCAATGAGCTTGGCTTAGGCATTGTCCCCCTAGGAGAACTCAGCCGCCGCTATATTGATGAAGCCGGTCGCCTACACCAACAACTTGCAGCACAGCTTGACACAGCTATATTTATGATCGCGGGCTTACCGCATATTTTAAAAGGAAACATCTAATGCAATGGATACAACAAGCCTGTAGCCCGATCGACCATGAAGCCAGCAACGCTGCCCAAGAACGGCAACTGCAATTGACCAAACCCCCCGGCTCACTAGGCAAACTAGAAAAGCTCGCCATACGCCTTGCTGGCATGCAGAGCACACCGCTGCCTAGCATGGAACGTGTGCACATCAGTGTATTTGCTGCTGATCACGGCTTGGCGGCTGAAGGCGTATCGGCCTTTCCACAAGAGGTCACTGTGCAAATGGTACAGAACTTTCTTAATGGCGGTGCAGCCATCAATGTCTTGGCGCGCGAACTTCAGGCACAGCTCGAAATTATTGATGTTGGTATCAAAACCCCCCTGCAACACCCCCAACTGATTAGCCAGCGTGCAGGCCACGGCACCGCCAATGCAGCGCATACAGCCGCTATGACTTTGGAACAACTTGAACAAGCCATGCTCACCGGCAAGCAAGCGCTTGAGCGCGCCCAGCAACAACAAGCGCACTTGTTTATTGGCGGCGAAATGGGCATCGGCAATACCACCCCAGCGACTGCATTGTATTGTTATCTGCTCAATCTTCCTCCTGAACCATTGACGGGCGCAGGTACGGGCTTAGATGAGGCTGGCATACGTCACAAAACCACTGTTATTCAACATATACTAGATCGGCATTTACCCCACTGCACCTCTTCCCTAGAAGCCTTACGCCTTATGGGTGGATTTGAACTGGCCGCTTTGACAGGCGCTTATTTACGCGCAGCACAGCTCGGTGTTCCAGTGATGGTTGATGGTTTTATTTGCACGGCGGCGGCCTTATTGGCCAGCCGCCTTCAGCCGGATGTCATGGACTGGTTGTTCCTTTCCCATCATTCTGCCGAAGCAGGTTACACGCTTGCCATAGCGGCTTTTCCCGAAGCGCCTTTGCTGGATTTAGGCTTGCGTTTGGGCGAAGGCAGCGGTGCAGCCAGCGCGGTTCCCTTATTGCGCTTGGCCTGCGCTCTGCATCAAAATATGGCTACTTTTGCTGAAGCCGCTGTTGCGACCAAGTTATAACGCCTTATTAAAACCCATGAATACAGTCAGTCATAAAGCCCAAACCACCCAATCAAGCAGCTTGAGCATCGACTTGTTGCGTCACGGCCAAGTCGCTACACCGGGCTTATTTTGCGCCCCGCCCGATGAGCCATTGGGTGTCACAGGCTGGAAACAGCTCAGCCACGCCACGGCCAAAGGTCAATGGGATGCCATTCTTGCTTCCCCCAGTCGCCGCTGTCATGATTTTGCGCGGCAACTCGCACAACGCTTGGATACGCCCTTTATTGTAGAAGAGCGCTTTCGAGAAATGGATTTTGGCGAATGGGTCGGCCAAACCCAATGGGCTTTATGGGAGCAGTACCCAGAAGAAATGCAACAATTGTGGTATCAGCCCTTGATGTTTGCTGCACCCGGCGGCGAATTAATGAAAGAATTTATTAATCGCGTACAAGCGGCTTGGGCTACCTTGTTACAGGATTATACAGGCCAGCATGTTTTAGTGCTGACACATGCGGGTGTGATTCGGGTATTACTGGCCGAGGTTCTAGGTATTTTGTATAAAAAAACGCTACGCTTTGAAATCGCTTATGCTCAGATCAGCCGAATTCAGCAAAATGCGGCAGGCAATTGCTCATTGCTGGCACATGGTTTAACACAAGCATGATACGCTCTATTTCCTGGCAAACTGAAAGAATACCGGCACTGCTGGCATTGTCTTTTCTTACACGCATTCCCGTACCTCATCTAGCTAGGGTGGAGAAGCCTGATTTTGGCCGTTCGGCTTTATATTATCCTTTAGTCGGCTTATTGATAGGGGGCTTACTGTGCGTGTTTTATGGCTTATTTGCGGGTGCTAATGCCTGGCTTTTAGCTGCTGTTCTAACGGTAGCTTGGGTGATGATTACTGGCGGTTTGCATCTGGATGGCTTGGCAGACAGCGCCGATGCCTGGTTAGGTGGCTTGGGCGATACCGAAAAAACCCACCGCATACTTAAAGACCCTCTCGTAGGCTCAGCCGGAGTTATTGCCATTGTAGCTGTCTTATTATTAAAGTTTGCAGCTCTGGGAGCTTTGCTACAAAGTACTAGCTGGCTAGGCATTTTGCTAGCTCCCATCATAGGGCGAAGCTTGATCCTATTACTGTTTTTGACCACTGACTATGTACGCGCTACTGGCTTGGCGAGCAATATTACAGAATATTTACCCCGCCAGCCTGCTGCATGGATTGTCGTTAGTGTGGGCTTGTTGGCACTACTGTATAGCTTTGCTGGCTTGCTATGGGTGGCCTTGGGATTTTGGGCGCTACGCCGCTTAATGCTGCAACGCTTAGGCGGGTGTACGGGGGATACTGCCGGTGCAATGGTGGAGATAGGCGAGGTATTGTGGTTAGTGGGCGTGGGATTGTTTACGGCAGCTTGACTGTAGAGATTCTTACACGAGCCTTTCAGGACGCAGCGTAGCTAATACGAAGCTTGTGCACGACCTATTTCACTTTACTTTCGGAAATCATCACTATTAATAAAAACAAAAATAAACAATTGCCAAACGAATAAAAACAAATATACTCACAAGGGGGCTGTCTCATGAAGGGGTTTCTATGTCTCAAGCTCATGCTATTTATGACCTAGCCGTGGTGGGCGGCGGCATTAATGGTTGTGGTATCGTCCGCGATGCAGCCGGGCGAGGACTAAAGGTTTTACTGGCCGAACAGGGTGACTTGGCACAAGGTACATCTTCAGCCAGCACTAAACTCATTCATGGTGGCTTGCGTTATTTAGAATATTACGATTTCAAATTAGTCCGTGAAGCACTCAATGAACGGGAAATTCTATTAAAAAACGCTCCTCACATTATCTGGCCCTTGCGCTTTGTACTGCCTCATCACAAGCATTTGCGTCCAGCTTGGTTTTTACGACTAGGTTTATTTATTTATGACCATTTGGGCGGACGCAAGCTGTTACCGCCCACCCAAACATTGGATCTGCGCACTCATCCGGTCGGCACACCGCTGATCGACACCTTCCAAAAAGGCTTTGAGTATTCAGATTGTTGGGTCGATGATGCACGTTTGGTGCTTTTAAATGCTTTGGATGCCCAAGCACGTGGTGCTGATATTCGGGTACGCACTCGCTGTACCGCAGCCAGACGGCTAGACAACGTGTGGGAGGTGGATTTGCTAGATGTCAACACGCAAAGCACCCGCAAAATTCACGCGCGCATATTGGTCAATGCAGCAGGCCCGTGGGTCGACCATGTGCTGCAAAACATCCAGCCTCAACAACAAGCAAAGAAAAACGTACGCTTAGTGCGTGGTAGCCATGTCATTGTGCCTAAAATTCACGATCATGATCGCGCTTATATTTTTCAAAATAAAGATGGCCGTATTATTTTTGCCATTCCTTATGAGCAAGCATTCACCCTACTCGGCACAACTGATCGTGACCATCACATGAGTCTTGAGCAGGTACAAATTGAAGCCGATGAAATCCAGTATATCTGCGAAGCTGCCAGTGTTTACTTCAAAAAACCTATTAAACCTGAGGATATAGTCTGGACTTACTCCGGTGTGCGACCCTTGTATGATGACGGTGCCAGTGCTGCACAGGAGGCCACACGGGATTACATATTAACCGTGAAAGATCAGGCAGGCCAAGCACCTTTGCTGACTATTTTTGGTGGCAAAATTACCACCTACCGCCATCTAGCTGAAGATGCGCTCCATCAACTTCAGCCTTGGCTACCCCATGCCAGCACGGCCTGGACAAAAACTGCCGCTTTGCCGGGTGGTGATTTTGCGGTAAATGCCGTAGAACAACAAGTACAAACTCTGCAAGCTACTTACCCTTTTATCAGTGAAACTTGGGCACGCAGCTTGATTCGCCGTTATGGTACGCGCGCCTATGATTGCCTAGGCGATGCCAAGCGTAAAGAAGATTTAGGCAAAGCTTTTGGAGCCAGCCTGAGCGAGCGTGAAATACGTTTTCTTATTGCAGAAGAATGGGCTCAAAACGCTGAAGATGTTTTATGGCGACGTAGCAAACTGGGCTTGCACATGAATGAGGTAGAACGGCAAGCTGTAACGGAGTGGTTTGCTGAACTAAATTAAGTAACATCGTGACCGTTGTGACCATTTGCGGAGGAGGCATCACTGCATGAGTCTGACCCTGGAACAGGTGTCCAAAACAGTGGACGGGGAAACCCATATCTACCCCACTGACCTTAGCTTGGAGACTGGCAAACTGAATGTGCTGCTAGGCTCTACCTTATCCGGCAAAACAAGCTTGATGCGCTTAATGGCTGGGCTGGAAAAACCGACTAGTGGGCGTATTTTATGGCAAGGCGAGGATGTGACGGGTAAGCCTGTACAACAGCGTAATGTCGCTATGGTTTACCAGCAGTTTATTAACTACCCGTCACTTAATGTTTACGAAAACATTGCCTCCCCACTTAAACTACGGGGCTTAGATAAACAAAGCATACAGCAACGTGTACACCAAGCAGCCGAGCTTATGCGCTTGATGCCGTTTTTAAAGCGCAAACCCCTGGAGCTGTCGGGTGGACAACAACAACGGTGTGCACTGGCACGGGCTTTGGTAAAAGATGCTGATTTAGTCTTGCTGGATGAACCACTGGCCAATCTGGACTACAAATTGCGCGAAGAATTACGTGAAGAAATTCCACGTATTTTCCAAGAATCAGGCGCTGTTTTTGTCTATGCCACCACCGAACCGACCGAAGCCTTGTTACTAGGTGGCTCTACGGCTGCTTTGTGGAAGGGTCAAGTGGTGCAATATGGTCCGACCCTACAAGTCTACCGTCAACCAAATAGTCTTACGACTGCCCAGGTTTTTTCCGATCCGCCCCTGAATTTACTAAGTGTGCAAAAAACCGGCACTCAATTGCAACTGAGCAATGGTGACACTTTTTCAGTGCACACAAGCTTGGCTGACTTGGCAGATGGTCATTATACCGCTGCTTTCCACCCAAATCATTTGCGTCTGGATGCGCCAGCGACTCATGCAATTCGCTTTACAGCCAAGGTTAATGTCGTTGAATTAAGCGGTTCAGAAAGTTTTGTTCACCTGATTTACAAAGATCATCAAGGTGGAGCAACAGGCGAAGAAACACGCTGGGTGGCACTTGTACCGGGTAATCATGATTTACCCAGTGGTCATGAAATAGATGTTTTTGTCGACCTAAACAAGATTTACTGGTTTAAAACAAGCGGTGAACTAGCTGCCGCTCCACAGCTAATAGCACAGGAGTGACAGCATGGCTGAAATCCATTTAAAAAACCTAGCGCACAGCTACCTGTCCCACCCCCAAAGCCCTGCCGACTACGCCCTCAAAGAAATTGATCATATCTGGGAGGATGGCAAGGCTTATGCACTCTTAGGTGCATCCGGCTGCGGCAAATCCACTTTATTAAACATCATTTCCGGCTTGTTGCACCCTAGTCAGGGACAAGTATTATTTGATGGCGAAGATGTCACCTATTTACCCACCGAAAAACGCAGAATTGCCCAAGTTTTCCAGTTTCCGGTGGTCTACGACACCATGACAGTGTATGACAACCTCGCTTTTCCTTTACGTAATCGCGGCCACGATGAAACCACCATCCAACAGCGCGTTACAGATATTGCAGCTATGTTGGAATTGAGCGATGTGTTGAAGAAAAAAGCCAGTGGCCTTACCGCAGATACCAAACAAAAAATATCACTAGGGCGCGGCCTAGTCCGTCACCATGTTGCAGCCATTCTGTTTGATGAGCCGCTCACGGTCATTGACCCGCACCTCAAATGGCTCTTACGTATGCAGCTCAAAGCACTGCATCAAAGCGTGAATAACACCATGATTTACGTCACCCATGACCAAACCGAAGCGCTGACCTTTGCGGACAAGGTTGTAGTCATGTATGACGGCTATGTGGTGCAAATAGGTACACCTCAAGAATTATTTGAAAAACCTGCACATACTTTCGTAGGCTATTTTATTGGCAGCCCAGGCATGAATATCTTGCCTGCCCAAGTCAGTGCTCAGAATGCACAACTGAATGGTCACACACTACCTTTAGGCGCACATTACGCCATTGAGTTGAATGAGCTTAAGGCTGACAAAGTCGAGCTAGGCATTCGTCCTGAATTTATGCAGCTCAGCCGTGAAAGCAACCCGCACAGTCTGCCTGTGCACATTCGCCGTATTGAAGACATAGGCCGCCAAAAAATTGTACGTGCCCTTTTAGGCGAACACGAAATCAGCGTACTCGTGCCAGAAGATAAGCCAGTAAGCGAAGACTACACACACCTGCATTTTGACGCTGATCACATCAATATTTATGTCAATGACTGGTTAGTACAGGGGGAAGCCACCTCATGATTCAAAAACCCTGGAATAATAAAGCTTGGTTTATGGTATTGCCGGTCGTCATGCTGGTAGCCTTCAGTGCGGTCATTCCTTTAATGACTGTGGTAAATTACTCCATACAAGATACTTTTCCCGTATCAGGTTCTTGCAATAATGATAGGTATCAGTATGGGAATAAAATTCAATCACCCAAACCATTTTATTAGGATACTTCTATCAATTTTATGGTCACTGACAATCATTACTTCTTTTAGAATTTCAGCATTGGTTTTTGAAATGCCCTTTATCCTTACAACCGGAAGCATGATTACTTTTCTGATTTTTTTTTCAACGAAAATACAAGTTCCATTAGCTGCCAAAATTCTTCCTTATGTTTTGCTTGTACCCACAATCCTGGCTTTAGCAGCCGCAGGAGTTGGAAAAAGAATATTATTTGGAAATTCTGGCTTAAATTCAGTAGGCTATCTGATTGCAGGGATTTCAATGATGGGAAAGTCCAAAAGTTTACTGCTTTTTGGACTATTAATTCCATCAATGGTAATTTTTTTTCCATTTGTTTTAATATGTTTTATGATCTCCAGTTCTTACTTTGGAAATAAACTATATAAAAAGTCAGAAACAAAGAGAAGCTACTCATGGAGTCTTAAACGAGAAAAAATTATAGTCTTTTCAGGTTTAATTTTTCTATGTTTAAACTTTTTATTTATAAT
>PDPH01000077.1 GCA_002747435.1 Pseudomonadota bacterium | reverse complement strand
CTTTGCCATCGGGCGTCAGCAGGTTGATTGAAGTCTGTCGAAAACTGGATGTGAGCCTTGTGTAATCAATACGTTACTGCATTAAGTTGGCGCTTATGCTACTTGACCAGTACATACCCTCGTTTATCAGGATTAAGTTTTAAGGGGTAGGACATTCATGCCAATTCTCTGGTTTGACCCACTACCGATTAAATATCCTTTAAAGCGCTTAAGTACCCTATCCGTTTTACAATTTTCTCCCGCCATTTAGGTGTTAAACCGACGCAATCCGCCAGTGCTTGCAATTGGAATAAATCAGGGCGATGTTCCGCATAAAGGGTTAAAAACTGCCGCAGTGAGATGGGATTAGGACGTTCAAGCAAGCTAAGCGTGTCGCCTAATTTAAGCGTGCCACCTTGCAATACGCGATAGTACCAACCCGGAATACTGTGCTGATCAATGATTTTCACTATATTGTCATTACCGAATTTGTCATTGATCTTCCAACAAGGCGAACGGACTTGTGAAACTTGTACGACCACCTCAGCACCGAATTGCCAGACATCACCCACATTAACATTATGCTCTGTCATAGCCGCAACACTGATATTTTCCCCCATACTGCCTACAGTAAATTGAGCCGCCAAGTCAGGGAAATGTTCACGCAGCACGCTGTAGCTAGTTTGCGCATATTGATGCAATGCCTTTTCTATTCCACCATGTACTTTTTTGTCGGCTTGAATATCGGTAACGATGCCGTTTTCATTAATCAAAGCAGACTCAATGGGCGTTTTATAAATGCCTGTGGGGGCATAACGATCACCAATTAAACGGGTTTGGCTGGCAGCGAATAAATGCTCCAGTTGTCCAATTGGTGGGAAACTTGGGGAACTGCTTACTTGGGAACTCATGCGAAAGCTCCTATGCGCAGAGCGTAGAAGCTTTCTCGGAAGCTAAATATTAGCTGCCGCATTTAATGGATGAAAAAGTATCGCAACGATGGTAATTTGAATTACAGATTGAGTTATCACCAATAGTCATCGTTTCCCCTGCTATATTGTTTTCCTTCTGGAAAGAAACTAACTTTTTGTAACCCTTGGCTTTGCAGAAAGCATAAGCTGCCGGTCTCCCACATGCATCGGCAAATGTTTTACACCAATCAAGGCGGTAATTGTTATGACGGGGATTTAAAAAAACCTTATACTTTTCCACGCAAGTGATCGACTTAAAAGAATCACACCGATGGTGTTGCGGATCACAGATCGAATTCTGACCTATAGTCATGGTCTTAAAACCAGGATGATTCCACTTGACAAAATTTGACGCTTTCTGGTGGCCTTTGGAACGACAATAAGCATGTGCCGCTGGTGCACCGCACTCCCCTTCAAAGATTCGACACCAATCCAGCCCCACCCCTCGATATTTTGGCGCATTATACTGGACAGCATCAGCAGCAGCGCCGACAGCAGGCTGCAAAATGGTCATGGCGATTGCAACTAGTAGAAGGTAAAATTTTCTCATGATAAACACCTTTGCTCGAATTAAAATAACCTCGCCCAATATTACTAAATTAAGCAATTTAACCAGACCTACTTTTCACAGCCGATAGTTAAACCTAAACTTTTATTTTTATTTCTATTCTGCCTGAAAACAACCTACACTGCTATTTTCGTAGCAGACGGTGATGAAGAAAACTGCAAGAAACCTCCACTACAATAAATTTTAGTACGTTATTTGTAATGATCAAGGTAATTTATCCATAGCCTTTCAAGCAAAAACTCAATATCTGCTTGATACCCAGCGTTAGGAACTTTAAGCCAACTCCGCTTCAGCAGGTTCTTTTGCACCTGTCATATAAGCCACCGCATCCGACATGCTATGTTCTTTTGGATTAATCACACACAGTCTGCGACCTAGGCGATGCACATGAATCCGATCAGCCACTTCAAATACATGCGGCATATTATGTGAAATTAGCACAATGGGAATTCCTCTGCTTTTGACTTCTAGCATCAACTCCAGCACCCGCCGACTTTCTTTAACCCCCAAAGCTGCCGTAGGTTCATCCAAAATCACCACTTTAGAACCAAACGCAGCCGCACGAGCCACCGCTACACCTTGGCGCTGGCCGCCTGATAAAGTCTCTACCGATTGATTAATATTCTGAATGGTCATCAAACCTAATTCGGAGAGTTTATCGCGGGCAATTTGCTGCATTTTAGGGCGATCCAGCATACGTAAATACTTACCTAAAAAACCTTCTCGCCGTAGCTCTCGCCCCATAAACATATTATCTGCAATCGACAAAGCAGGTGATAAAGCCAAGTTTTGATAAACTGTTTCAATCCCAGCTTCACGCGCTTGCAAAGGAGAATCAAAGGTGACTCGCCGCCCTTCCAAATAAATTTCACCTGCATCAGGCTGAAGTGCGCCTGAGATAGCCTTAATCAAGGTGGATTTACCTGCGCCATTATCGCCAATAACAGCAATAATCTCATTCGGGTATAAATCAAAATCACAATGATCCAGAGCCGTTACCTTGCCAAAACGCTTGACTAAATGACGAACTTTTAAAATTGGTTCTACACTCAGTTCTGTACTCATGACGACACCTTTCTAATCCATTGGTCAATCGCTACGGCAATAATAATCAGCCAGCCAATGGCAAATACCTGCCACAATACATCCACACCCGCAAGACGCAAGCCAGACTGGAATACCCCCACGATCAAAGCACCAAATAAAGCCCCAAGAATCGAGCCGCGCCCCCCAAATAAAGAAATTCCGCCAATGACCACTGCCGTAATGGATTGCAGATTGCCTTCATAAAAAGACTGTGGCGAAATCGAGCCAACTCGACCAATTGAAGCCCAAGCTGCAAACGCACAAATCAAACCCGCCACCGCATAAACCGAAACTAAGGTGCGATCCGTCCGAATACCTGACAACTCAGCCGCAGCCTTATCATCACCAATGGCATACACATGCCGCCCCCAAGCAGTTTTATTCAAGACATACCACAGCAGCACAAATACCAACACCATTAAAATTGAGCCATAGGTAATATTGGCACCACTGATTTGAAAATTATTGCCAAAAAACTTTAGTAAAGCGGCATGCGTATCAATGTCCTGACTACGAATCGACTGAGCATCCGACAGCCACAAATTCAGGGCAAAAAAGATATTCCAAGTCCCCAAAGTGACAATAAAGGGCGGTAAGCGCAGTTGGGTGACCAATAAACCATTTACCAAACCCGCTGCTGTTCCTAAAGCAAACGAAGCCAACAAGGCCAAGGGAGCAGGCACTCCGAAGCTAATCGCCAGTTTACCTGCAATAACGGACATCAAAACCATAATCGCTGCGACCGATAAATCAATCCCAGCGGTAATAATAATTAAACTTTGTGCAGCAGCTAAAATGCCAATAATCGACACTTGTTGCAGAATCAAAGACAGGTTAAACGGTGAAAAAAAACGCTCGCCTGCCAATAAACCAAAAACCAATAAGCTCAAGGCCAGCACAATCACTGGAACCATGGTGGGAAAAGCATGTAGAAAGTGCTGGATATATCCCAGCGGCGAACGTTTAGGTGCTTCAAACTGCGCTACCGTACTCGCAGCGCCCCCCAAGCTAGACTCATAATGATTAGAATGATCAGCCGACGTGGAAGTATTCATACTCGTGCTGCCTCCAGTGCGTGTAAACGCTTCCCCAATCTTTTGAGGAAGCGTTTACTGAAAACAATCAAGGGGAAATAATCAGCAAGGTATCAGGAAACTTAGCCCCAGCACTTTGCCAAACCTTCTTCAGCATTCAAAGACGGTAGACCTTCTACGGGTTGATTCGTAATTAGCTCAACCCCTGTATTAAAGAAATCCAAGCCTTCGGTGTTTTGTGGTTTCTCGCCCGTTTCGGCAAATTTCTTAATGGCTTCAACCCCTAAAGAGGCCATTAACAGCGGAAACTGCATAGAAGTTGCACCAATCACACCTTCTTTGACATTTTGCACACCTGGACAACCCCCATCAACAGACACAATCAAGACATCTTTTTCTTTACCGACCGCTTTTAAGGCTTCATAAGCCCCTGCCGCCGCAGGCTCATTAATGGTGTAAACCAAATTGATTTCAGGGTCTTTCTGCAAAAGATTTTCCATTGCAGTTCGTCCTCCCTCCTCATTGCCATTGGTAACATCTGAACCGACAATACGGCTATCGTCTTCATCACCAATTTTCTTGGCATCTTTGACATCAATACCAAAACCCGTCATAAAGCCTTGATTACGCAGATAATCCACTGATACCTGACTAGGATTTAAGTCCAAAGTAGCAATTTTTGCATCAGCAGCCTTATCGCCCATTTGTGCCTTAGCCCACTTACCAATCAAAACACCCGCCTTGAAATTATCCGTTGCAAAAGTCGCATCCGCTACATCCGCAGGCTCAAAAGGCGTATCCAGTGCAATCACTAGCAAACCATTATCACGCGCTTGTTGAACAACAGGTGCTAAGGCACGACTATCAGATGGGGTAATTAAAATACCTTTTGCACCCGAGGCAATGCAGGTTTCAACCGCAGCCACTTGCGTTTCCACATCACCGTCCAGCTTGCCTGCAAAGGTTTGTAGCTTAATGCCGCTTGCTTCTGCCGCTTGGGTAGCGCCCTCTTTCATTTTAACAAAGAATGGATTGGTATCCGTTTTGGTAATTAAGCAAGCCCCAATGTTCTCAGCCATCGCTGGAGCAGCCGACACGCCAAACAAAACAGCCGCAGCCAAAGAGAGTTTCAGGGGTGAACGCATGACTTTCATAAATCTACTCCAAATAATTACACATTATGACGTGATGAGTGCACTAAGCCACTCAGTCTACTTTATCTACTTTGATTGAATACTGGATCACAGCTTAAATCACAGTTTCTTGATGCCTCCGAAACAGATTAAGCTTGAATGAATGGGCTGTCAATAATAAATAAATCCAGTTGATTTATCATTGAAGCACAAAGTAATTCTGACTAAGATAGCTAGACCCAGACAGCGGAAAATCTCACCCATGCCCTTAATCGTCACAGCCAACACGTCACCTAATAGCAAGGAAGGTATGCGTGGTTCCAATCAAACCGGCGTACGTGCTTGGAATGAGCGTTTGGTTTTATCTTTGTTACGTTTACACGGCGCTTTACCCAAAGTAGAAATCGCTCGACTCACTGGCCTTTCGGCACAAACTATTTCAGTGATTATGCGTTCCTTGGAAAAAGAAGGACTATTGCGCAAAGGAAAACCCCTTAAAGGTAAGGTCGGCCAACCTTCTGTGCCATTCACCCTAGCCGCCAATGGGGCGTATTGTTATGGATTAAAAATCGGCAGACGCAGTAGCGAATTAATCCTCAGTGACTTCTTGGGACAAATACAACAACGACGTTTACTGCGCTACCCTTGGCCTAAAGTCAGCGAGCTGATGGACTTTGTTAAACAAGCGATTAGCGAGATAGAAAGCCAACTCAGCCAACAACAACGCAATCGCATTGCAGGCTTAGGTATTGCTCTGCCCTTTCAATTATGGAAATGGGCACCGATTGTTGGTGCGCCCGACGATGAAATGAATGAATGGCAGCATTATGACATTCGCAGCGAGCTGGCCGCACATTATGATTTCCCCATTTTTTTGGAAAATGATGCCACCGCCGCTTGTGGTGCTGAATTAGTGTTTGGCACGCATCCCTTGCCGCAAGATTTCGTATACTTTTACGTGGCCTTTTTTATTGGTGGTGGTGTGGTGCTCAATGGCAGTCTTTATTCAGGGCGCAGTGGCAATGCAGGTGCATTAGGTTCCATGCCAATTCCAAGTCATAGTGGCCAAACGACCCAATTGATTGATCAAGCCTCCTTGATTGTCTTGGAGCGCATGCTATTACAGCAAGGCTACGCCGCTGATCGTATTCTGGAACACTCTGATCATTGGGACATCCCTCCATCTATTTTAGAGCAGTGGATACAACAAAGCGCACAAGCCTTGGCTTATGCCATTGCCGCTTCTATAGCAGTGATTGATTTTGAAGCTGTTTTACTGGATGGCTGGCTTCCTAAAACCGTACTGCAAGCCATGCTGAAACAAACAGAACAGCAGCTCAACCAACTCAATCTAGCAGGATTAACGCAGCCAAGCTTAATGGCGGGTCATTTGGGCACAGAGGCGCGTGTTCTCGGCGCGGCTAGCTTGCCACTCTCGGGGCGTTTTCTAGTGGATCATAATGCCTTATTCAAAGCCACAAAAGCCGAATAAAGCGTATTCACACCACATAATCAGCCTTTACCGAATGCTGCATAACCAACTGAGCATTGGCTAAATCATTGCCATAAACCTTGGCTTCCGCTTGTTCCTGGGTGTAGCCATGCCCCAGCCAGCGCAATAACAAACGTTGCTCTAGTTCATCGGGCAGAACTTCCAGCCAAATACTCATATCCCATAGCGTATGCAGTGGCTGCCATGCGGCGTAATTGAGCAATAAATAATTGCCTTCCACCACCACAAAGTGATGCTGTGCCTTGATTTGTCCAGCCCCTGCAATCGCTTTATCAAACTCGCGGTCAAATAAGGGAAAGATCACCTCATCTTCCTGCTTAATGCGGCGGATTAAATGAATAAACCCGGCCACATCAAAGGTTTCAGGTGCGCCTTTACGTGCTAATAAACCCTGCTCACGCAATAAGGCATTATCCAAATGAAAGCCATCCAGCGGCACCACTACTGCTCGCTCGCTAGCCGAATGCTGGTTTAATTGTTCAACCAGTTTTTTTGCCAAAGTACTTTTACCCGAGCCAGGTGCACCTGCCAATGCAATAACAATATGCTTCACACCTTGAGCTTGCGCAGTTCGCGCCAGAATACTTTCAATCATGCTTTATTATCACGCTTTGCAAAGATGACCTGTTTGAATGGATCAGTGACTTAAATGACTCAACTCGGAAATGCAAACGATACCCCTTCACGCACACCGGCGGAAGGCCAACGCTGGGTAATCGTTTTTCTGCGGGTATAAAAACGCACACTGTCTGGGCCATACGCAGACAAATCACCAAATAATGAGCGCTTCCATCCGCCAAAGCTATGGTAAGCCACAGGCACAGGCAGAGGAATATTCACGCCGACCATGCCGACTTGAATACGATCGGTGAAATAACGTGCTGCTTCACCATCGCGCGTAAAGATGCACGTACCATTGCCATATTCATGGGCGTCGATTAAATCCATGGCTTCCTGCATGCTGTTTACACGCACGATCTGCAAGACAGGGCCAAAGATTTCTTCTTGGTAGCTGAGCATATCAGGGCGCACATGATCAATCAGCGTTGCACCAACATAAAAGCCATTTTCATAGCCAGCCACCACAGTATTACGCCCATCGACGACGACTGTAGCACCATCAGCCTCAGCACTGCTGATATAGCCTTTTACTTTTTCCTGATGAGCCTTAGTAATCAAAGGGCCAAAATCATTATTTTTATCTGACCAAGCGCCTGTTTTCAGGGACTGCATAGCCATACGCAGCTTATCGACCAACTGATTAGCAGTCTCTTCGCCGACTGCAAGTGCAACCGGCAAAGCCATACAGCGCTCGCCCGAAGAGCCAAAGGCAGCACCTAACAATTGATTAACCGCATTATCCAAATCCGCATCGGGCATAACAATCGCATGATTTTTCGCGCCACCCAACGCCTGACAACGCTTACCTTTAGCAGTAGCAGTGGTATAAACAAACTCAGCAATCGGTGTCGAACCGACAAAACTCACCGCTTGAATACGCTTATCTTGCAATAAGGTATCTACCGCTTCCTTATCACCATTAACGACATTTAATACCCCAGGCGGCAAACCTGCTTCATGGGCTAATTGAGCGACCAGCATCGTTGAGCTGGAGTCACGCTCAGAAGGTTTGAGTACAAAGGTATTGCCACAAGCAATGGCGGCTGGATACATCCACAAAGGTACCATTACCGGGAAGTTAAACGGCGTAATCCCCGCTACCACACCGAGCGGCTGAAACTCGCTCCAAGAATCAATTCCAGAACCTACATGCTTGGTATATTCGCCCTTAAGCATTTCCGGGATATAGCAAGCAAATTCCACATTCTCAATACCGCGCTGTAATTCGCCGCCTGCATCGTGTGCAATCTTGCCATGCTCCATGCCGACTAATTGATTGATGGTGTCAGCCTTTTCTTCCAACAGTTGCTTGAACTTAAACATCACGCGAGCACGGCGCGCAGGAAGCGTATCACGCCAAGCAGGAAAAGCCGCCGCCGCCGCCGCAATCGCCTCTTCTACGGTGGCTTTACTGGCTAACGCCACTTGCTTTTGAACTTCGCCCGTAGAGGGATTAAATACATCTTGCGTTCGCGCCGTATCTTCGCGCAGCTCGCCATTAATCAAATGTCCGATGGTTTCCAAAATAAACTCCTCAATTATAAGATCCAGCTCAGTCGTCTAGCTCAATCCCGGCATTCTCACACAAACGTCGCAGATTATTACATCCCATTGTCGCATAAGTCAGCGGATGGGCAACGGCGGGGTCTTGCTCCGCTTCGACAACCAACCAA
>PDPH01000021.1 GCA_002747435.1 Pseudomonadota bacterium | reverse complement strand
TTTGGAAGGGGCGTTAAAGTCCATTCACCCCTCAATTGAAGAAGCGTCTTATACCATGCGAGCCAACCGCTATAAGACGTTTTTTAATATTATTTTCCCGCTACTAAAACCGGCCTTGGCCAACTCGTTTTTAGTGGTCGCCATTCAATCCTTGGCAGATTTTAGTACGCCGCTGGTATTGGGCGGCAGCTTTGACGTCATTTCCTCACAAATTTATTTTTATATCGCCGGTTCACAATTGGATTATGCCTCGGCCAGTACCTTGGGTACGCTGTTATTGGTGTTCTCTTTGGGCATTTTCATTATTCAATATATTTGGATAGGTAATCGTTCTTATGTCACGGTATCAGGTAAATCCTACCGCGGCGAGGTACAAGATTTACCTCAATTGATGAAAACCGCGATTACCCTATTCTTATTGTTGTGGACAATTTTCAATGCCGTGTTGTACGGCAGTATTTTTTACGGCAGTTTTACCGTCAATTGGGGTGTGGATTACTCTTTAACGCTAAAAAATTACGAACTATTATTTGGCAGCGGTTTTGATAGCGGTGCTTGGCCATCGCTGATTCAAACGGTTATTTTTGCCATTACTGCCGCCCCGATTACTGCTGTGCTCGGTTTGTTGCTGGCATACATCACTGTTCGGCGCGAATTTAAGGGTAAAAAAACCTTGGAATTTTTAACACTGTTGTGTTTTGCCGTGCCCGGCACGGTAGCGGGGGTCGCCTATATTCTGGCCTTTAACGATGCCCCGATTTATATCACCGGCACCGGTATTATCATTATTTTATCAATGGTGACGCGCAATATGCCCATCGGGATGCGTGCAGCCATCGCCGGACTGGGACAACTGGATAAATCGCTTGACGAGGCTTCGTTATCACTCAAAGGCAGCTCCTTTAAAACCCTGTTATTTGTCGTGCTGCCGCTGTTAAAGCCGGCCTTGCTATCCTCGTTGGTAACCAGTTTTGTGCGCGCAATGACGACCGTTTCAGCCATTATTTTCTTGGTCACTGCCGATACGCGGGTGGCTACCTCTTATATTCTTAACCGCGTTGAAGACGGCGAATACGGTATCGCCATTGCCTACGGTTCGGTGTTAATCGTCGTGATGATGTCAATTATCCTGTTCTTTGATTGGATTGTCGGCGATACGCGAATTGCCCGCTCCAAAGCTAAAAAACAACACTAATTTTTTAGGAAACCCCAATGAACAAGACAAACGATAAACAATTTTTGGTCTTAAAAAATATCACCAAAGCCTTTGGTAAAACCGTCGTTATCGACGATTTGGATTTAACCATCGAACGCGGCACCATGACCACCCTATTGGGGCCGTCGGGCTGCGGCAAAACGACAATTTTGCGTTTGGTATCGGGCTTGGAAACGCCCACCTCGGGACAGATTCTTATCGACGGCGAAGACGTCACCAAAAGCTCGGTGCAAAACCGCGATATCTGCATTGTCTTTCAGTCGTATGCGTTGTTTCCGCACATGTCGATTGCCGATAATGTCGGCTACGGTTTAAAAATGTTGGGTGTGGCCAAACAAGAGCGTCGCCAGCGGGTGGAAGAGGCACTGGAGCTGGTCGATCTGGCCGGTTTTGGCAGCCGTTATGTCGATCAGATTTCCGGCGGCCAGCAGCAGCGGGTGGCACTGGCCAGAGCATTGATACTTAAACCCAAAGTGCTATTATTTGACGAGCCGTTAAGTAACCTTGATGCCAACTTGCGTCGCAGCATGCGGGAAAAAATTCGTGAATTGCAACAACGATTGGATATTACTTCGTTATACGTGACCCACGATCAAACCGAAGCTTTTGCCGTATCCGACCAAGTCATTGTTATGCATCAGGGCAAAATTATGCAAAAAGGCACTGCCAAAGCATTATATTTACGCCCTAATTCGTTATTTTTGGCAAACTTTATGGGGGAGTCCAGCATCTTTGAAGGCGAAAAAAATGGCAATGAAGTCAATATTAACGGCTACAAAATAGTGTTTGACGATGTCGAACAATTCAATGTTAAGGGTAAGGAGTGCCTGGTTTGTATTCGCCCCGAAGCAGTTTCGCTCAAATCCGAGGGGACTCCGGCTCAACACTGCCGCATACAAAGCGCCATCTACATGGGCAATCATTGGGAAGTCGTGGCCGATTGGCACGGCCGCGAATTACTGATTAATCTAAGGCCGGAGGTCTTTGACGGCAGCGTTTCCGAAGCCTACCTGTATTTCTCACAAACGGGGCTGTGTTTATTAGATAAAACTAATAAGAGCGATACCAAGTAATTTTGTCGTTGTTTTGCGCATTCAATATAGAAGAGGAATAGATTAAAAACTGCAAGGAGGGCATTCGGCAAGCACTTGCCAAATCTGACAGTTACCGAATCTATTTCAGCCATTCATCCAAGTGCGGCGGGGTACGTTGATCAGTTGTAATGCACCAAAATCGCACCAAACTAAAAAGCCAGTCACATTTGCACGACTGGCTTTCCGGTATAACACTTTGATTTTATTGGCGGAGAGCGAGGGATTCGAACCCCCGGACAGTTTCCCGTCAACGGTTTTCAAGACCGCCGCTTTCGACCACTCAGCCAGCTCTCCGAAGGGGGCTTAGACTAATAAAAAGTTTGCCGAATTTCCAGTATTTTTTTACATCTGGTGTAAATAAATTTTAAGCCCGATACACCGGCCAGCCTTGGCTCGTGTCGGGCTGTGGATAATGTTCTAAAACCCGCTCGGGATAATTGGTAAAGACACCATCCACGCCCATTTCATATACACGCTCCAACGCGGCGGGTGTATTGACGGTATAGACGAATACCTGCAAGCCACGGGTATGAGCATCTTCCACAAAACGACGATCTACCCATTCCAGCGAAGGATTGACAGCTAATGCGCCTAGCAATTCACCGTAACGCGCATCATCCACCGGCATGGCATAACCCAAAGCTGCAATGGGAATACGATGATCCAATTCACGCACTCTTTGCAGAATACGATGATCAAAGGATGAAATCAGGAATTGCTTTTGTTTCCAAACAGCATCGGGGTGACTAATACGTGTGCGAATCAAATTTACCACATGATCCACAGCCAGTTTGTCCTTAATTTCAATATTAAGACAAGCATGACCCGCTATTTCATCCACCACCTCATCCAGTAAAGGTATTTGCTCACCTTGCCCTGCATCAAACGTACGCAGATTTTCAAAATCAAGCGACTGCTCCCAATGATTATCGTGAATCACTACTAAATGTCCATGAGCCATATAGACATCCACCTCAATGGCACGCGCGCCCATTTCGAGTGCGGTACGTATGGCCAATAAGGTATTTTCAGGCACATGACCCATCGCACCGCGATGGGCTATACAGAGCAAAGGTGAAGGCATGATTTAATTAACTCGGCTTGAATTAGTTTGCATTAGATAGGGAACAACACCCCGATACAACTTTATAACTATTGAGAACTGCACTGACGGAATAGGGATACATCTTGTTAGACATACCATCACTGCAACGCTCGACTTTCTGTAAAAAGGCGGTGGTTTGCGCATTGCCGCGATGAGCAGCTACCACAGCGATCGACCTATTATTAGCCGATTGCTGACGAAAATCTACTGCTACTTCGTATTTTGGTCCATGGGGCATGGCTACAGTCATTTTTCGCTCACTAATATCCAATTTCCAGAAAGGCGCAGTTCCCAAACATTTCAACATCACATCCGCGCCCACTGGTCGACCGTTAGCACCCAGACGTATCGCTTGCAAGTAGCGCTTATTCACCCAACCTTGCTTACCTGCCCAAGCGATCTTAATCCACGTTGATCGACCGACAATCTGTTCTTCCCCCATCGCTACTACACCACGACCATTAGCGGGTAATTGGGTGATAATTTTATGGTGAACACCGGGGCCTGCGCGCAAATTTAGTACATCATTAGCACTGACACGGTGAACTTGATAGACCGTATCATCCACCCCGACACTCGCCGCCCAAGTCGGCACAGCCGTAAGCAAACACAATACTCCCGCCAACATCAAATGTTTCTTCATTTCATTAGCTCCCATTATCATTTCATTAAACTTTTAAGTTTAGTCTTTTTATCAATAAAATGATGAAGTTGGAGAAATTATAATCAATTTGCTTTGTCCACCAGCGCTGCGTTTCACTTGTATTTGCACACCAATACGCTCGGTCATTTCCTGTATATGCGAAATCACGCCCACTTTACGTCCTTGTGCTTGCAGCTTATCTAAAGCATCCATCGCAACCCGCAATGAATCAGTATCCAAACTGCCAAAACCCTCATCAATGAACAATGATTCCACTTGCACACGGCTAGAAGATAGCGAGGCCAAGCCCAAAGCCAAGGCTAGCGAAACCAAAAAGGACTCACCACCGGACAATGAATGTACTGAACGTACTTCGCTACCCATATCCAAATCACGCACCAATAAAGCCAAACTATCAGGAATGCTCTGCAAAATATAACGCCGTGATAAATCAGCTAAATGACGATTCGCATGTGCCACCAAAATATCCAAGCTGTATTGCTGTGCAAAATTACGGAATTTTTTGCCCGAAGCCGAGCCAATCAAATCATCCAATTGATCCCATACCCGTAATTTAGCTTGCTGCTGTTCTAAGCTTGCCAATAAACTCTCGGCCGCAGCACGGCAAGCATCATCCTGCTTTAAGGTCAACACCGCTTGCTGCCATGTCTCCCTTGACGTTTGCAAAGCTTGTAGCAAGTTTTGCTGCTCTTGCTGCAAAGCGTCTAAGCGTGTCAAAGTGTCCGCTGGCTGCAAGGCCAAATGACAACTTAGCTGCCGCTCACGTTCCTGTAATACAATGTGTGCTTTATCCAAGGCTTGTTTTAAATGCTGTTGCCAGTGCTGCTCTTGCTGAAGCCAGTTAGCTTTATGCGCCAATAGTGCCTGCAACTGTGCTTCGTCCAAATGCGCTTCATGGTGCTGATTCTGATTCCACGCCAGCAGCCAATCTTGTAAAGACTGTTTGGCTGTCTGGTAAGCGCTGTTGCACTTGTCCAAGGCATAGGTCACTGATTTGAGTTCTGCGGCCACATCTTGTTGCTGTAACTGTATGAGCTTAAGCTGCTGTTGGCACTCGGCTAAGTGAGCAGCACTTGTTTGTAGAGCTTGCTGCAAGCGCTGCTCAACAGTGTCTGCTGCCTCACCATTCAATAAATTTTGTCGCTCAGAATAATGTGCCTGATAATCCGTTTGTAGGGCTTGTTGCTGCTGCACTGCCTGTCTAACATCGTCCTCATTGCGCTGGATTTTATCCTGAGCATATTTCAATTCCGCTTGCAATGCCTGCAAAGCTTGCTGTTGCTGTAGCATTGTTTGTTGCTGTTGTTGCCAATCCAAGGCTTGTGACTGTTGTAGCGCCAAAAAGCCAGCCGTATCTTGTTGCCATTGCACCCGCCAATCTTCGGCTTGTACAACTAAAGGCGCTTGCAATGAGTCTAGCAAGGCATGCAGACGTTGCTCTTCTTGTTGAAAACGTTCTTCCAATGAATGGACTGCCTGACGGCTTAAGGTCAATTGCTGCTTAGCTTCCTGAAAATCAGCGCGCGACCGCAATTGTTCCTGCTGACAACTGTCCAGCTTGCTTTGAGCACGATCACGCGCCTGTTGTGCTAGGCGACTCGCTGTTTCAAGCTGAACTTGTTCATCCAAGATTTGTTGCACTTGCTCCAATTGATCTTCAAGCGCATCCTCCGTCTCTGCCACGAAATGCAAAGCAGCGTGTGCAAACCAAGCTTGCTCATGTTGCTTTTGTTCTTGGGCGAGTCCTTGCCGTTCCTGCTCGACTTCTTGATAGTGTGACTGCAATGTTTCCAGACGGGTAAGGTATTCTGTTTCTTGGGTTTTCAGTTTTTCCCAAGCTTGCTGTTGCTGCTGACGTTCATTCAGCAGCGTCGCTAACAAGACATCACCAATAGGCCGTATTTCAGCCATATAAGGATGCTCAAGCGCTCCACACACTGGACAAGGTTCACCTTGCTGCAAAGCAGTGCGTAAGGCTTCTACATTATCCCGACAGGCCAGCTCAGCTTGTGCCAGACTTTTGCTGGCTTGTTCCAGTCTGGCGGCTTGCAAAGGTAACTCATCGCGCACATCAGCCAAGCATTGCTGACAAGTACTTTGCTCACTCAGAAGTCGATCATGCCGTGCCTGCAAGACTTTATGATGCTTAGTCACTTGTCGCACTTTATCTTTTAATTGTTGGGCAGTCAGGAGCACCTGCTTTTTTTCTTCCCATTGTTGTTTTTCTTGAGCCAGATGTTCCAGATCAAAGCCCGCTAAAGTTTTTTTAGCTGCATCTAAGGTTTTGTGAGCTGCTGTCATAGCATCGCTTAAACGTTCTAGTTCACGCTCTAGGTTCAGACAATCATGTTCTTGTTGTAGTTGTGTCGCTTTTTGCTGCTGCTGTTGGCTATGCAGATCGTCTAGAGTTTGTGCTAACTGATTAGCTTGCTCCAATAAAACCTGCCATTGTGGCCACGATTCTCCCAATAAGCGCCAATGACTATGTGCACCTAGCCAGTCCTGCCCAGCTTGCCATTGTTGCTGTAATAAAGATTGCGCTTGTTGCAACTGGGTTTGCTGTTTCAGCAAGGTCTGTTGCTCCTGTTGTAAACGGGCGCATTGAGCATTTACAGTATGGAGCGCTGCGGATAAGTCCTCTAAGCGTGCATCTAATAAGCGGGCTTGATGCAATAATGGCAGCGTATCGGTTTGTGTTTGTTGAGCTTGAAGCTGCTGTTGCTGAGCCGTTTGTAATTGGGTTTGCGCAACTTGCAGATTTTGTTCCAATGCTTGCCAGGCTTGCTGTAGCTCATTGACTTGCTGCTGAATGCTTTGGTGTTCGGCTTGTAGACTGGCTTTGTTTTGTAACAAAGTTCGAGCTGGCTGTGCGGCTAGTACATGCTGCAAATACTGTTGGCGTCCTTTTGCCTGATTTTGCTCGGCTTGTATCTGTTGCTGATGCTGCTCAGCCTCATCCCGCGCGGCTTGCAAGCGTTCACGGTTGGCATGCCATTGTAATTGTTGTTCCAGTTTGGCTTGCTGTTGCTCCAATTGAGCTGTTTGAGCAGCCGCTTGTTCACGGGTCAGTTCTTGTTGTTGTCGCGCTTCAGCGTCCAATGGCAACTGTTGTTGTAAACGGTTTTCCAGTTGTGTGACCTGCTCGCGCTCTTGTTTAGCACGGATATAAGCCTGTTGCGACAGCTCAGCAAAACGTTCTGTGCCGGTCAAGGTTTCCAATAAGCTAGCACGTTCATCATCCGGTGCTTTTAAAAAGGCGGCAAACTCATGCTGTGCCAATAATACCGCACGGGTGAATTGCTCAAAACTCAAGCCAACCCGCTCACGAATGGCAGGCAATACTTCCTTTTTTAGCCGTCCGCCTATTGGTTTTTCATCGGGCAAGCGCAATAAGCTCATATCCACCTGCTGTAATTTGCCAGCGGCTTTATTGCGCGCCCGCCGCACACTCCAGCGCGCTCGGTAAACTTGTTGGTCATTGCCAATAAAATCCACCTCAGCAAAACCTTCTGCCGCTCCGCGCCGTAATAGACTACGCACATCACGCGGGGGCAAAGCTTCGCCTGCGACATCGGGTAAAGGCGCGTCTCGGCTGCTGGCTTTGAGTAAACGCGGCGTGTCGTTATACAAGGCTAAACATAAAGCATCTAATAAGGTACTTTTACCCGCTCCAGTAGACCCTGTAATCGCAAAAATACCTGCATCGACTAAGGGTGGCTGGGTAAAGTCCACCTCAAAACCTTGACTTAGAGAAGCCAGATTCTTGCCGCGTAGGGCGAGTATTTTCATGACTGTGGATCCATAATTGATACTTGCATCAACTCAGCAAATGCTAGCTGTAAATCATTGGGTAGTTCGACCTTGTATTGCTGTTGGTATAGGTTTTCCAGCAATACCATAGGGTCTAGCTTATCCAATTGATCCAAGGTCATACTGGATGCCAAGCAATCTGAAGGCTGCTGTTGTGGCGTGCTTAGCTCAATTTTAGCCAGCCGTACCGCTTTGCCTTGTAAGCGACTTTCTACTTGTTTACGTAAAGCTGGTTCAGGTTCGTGTAGCTTAACTCTGACTTCCAAATAAGGTGCATTTGCCAGTCCATCAGTGTCATCCTCACAATCCGGCAAAGTTTGCAGCGCGGCATAGACGGCTTCCAATGGCGCAGGTGTGGCGGGTACACGCAATAGCTCAACAAAGCGTGGTACACGCACAGTTTCCACACTAGCGACTTGCTCTCCCGTCAACTCAATAATCAGCACTTGATGGGGGTAATTGGTTTCTGCAAAAGACAATGGCAAAGGACTGCCACAATAACGCCGAGTTGTTTGACCACCTAAGGTTTGTGCTAGGTGCAAGTGACCCAAGGCAACATAAGCCAGCTCATCGGCAAAGAGATTTACAGGCAAAGCTTCGCTGCCTCCTATGACAATTCTACGCTCGGAGTCCTCCGAAGCTTTGCCACCGCTTACGTGGCAGTGTCCCAGAGCAATCAAAGCCTGACCAGGCTGTCTCAGGCTAATAGCCCGTTCAGTTAACTGCTGATACAAGGCTTTGACGCCCTTGGCATAGCTCGTATCACCGGCCAGTTTAGGTAAATCAGCCGGACGCAAGAAAGGCACGGCCAGACACCAAGCTTGTATCTGGCCTTGTTTATCCTTCAAAGGAATAATTAAGCTATCCCAATCAATCTGCTCACTATCCAACCAAGGTACTTGTCCCATCACACTCACCTCAAAAAGCTGCATAAATGGCTTGGGTGCTTCTAAGCGAGCCGGTGAGTCGTGATTACCAGCGATTATCACAGTATTTAAATGGGGAATACGTTGGCGAGCTTGCGTCAGAAAGGTGTAGAACTGCTGCTGGCTGGCTGCTGAAGGATTCGCATTATCAAAAATATCGCCAGCCAGCAACAAAGCATCAATGCGCTGCTCTTCTAGTGTTTGTAGCAGCCAATCTAAAAAACATTGATGCTCATAGCGGCGCTCAAAATGGTGCAGCATCTGCCCCAGATGCCAGTCGGAAGTGTGCAATAAACGCATGGAATCAATAGAGCCAGTTTGGGATTAAGGCTCGTATTGTGACTGATCTGGGTGAAAAATTGAACTGTACGCTTTGGCGAGCAGTCAAACAAGTTCGTAATCAAACACGTATAAATGTTCACCGTCTTGAATATCAATATTCATTTTGCCCCGCAAACCCACCAGATCCCCTGTCGCGGAATCGGGCACAACCTCCAGAATCAGACGAATATCATCACGATTCATACTGCCAAAATGTTGCAATACAAAACTGCCCTGTTTACCTTCCAGCGTGCCTTGCACCTCCTCAACCGCCACATAAGCAGCAGAGTCTTCCACCGGCGTAATGACACTGAGCATCTCCCCCTGACTTGTCGCCTGTAAAGCGCCTTGATAGGTTTTATTAATCGACATACGCTTCAACTCGACGCTGCTATGACCTGTATGAAATGTATCCAAAGCGTGTAGATTGACTTCAAATGTGCCGTTTATTTTCATAATCATTCCCGCAAGTTTTATTGTGATGTTTTTGTAATAATTACATTATCATGCAGCAATACCAAGTGTTTGCTGCATGAGTATGGGTAGGGTATTTACTGATTCAAACGTCTGAAAATTTCTTGTTGAATCTGATCTATCAAAATTTGTTCGGTTGAGCCTGACTGCTGTGTTTGCTCTGGCGGCAAGATAGTAAATGTATAAGCGGTTGGCTCATTCGGCTTAATCGTAATCCGCTCTGAACCAGTCAAATCTTTATAATGAATCGCCACGATAATATCACCAATAGGCACATCAACTTCAGCCGTTGCTACCCTATTCAGATTATGGATCAAACGCCCATTAGGTGTGGAAACACTAAAATTGACCTGCACAGGTGAACCATCCACGCTAGAAACCGCATTTAGTTGTAACAGTCCTTGTTCTTGTCCTTGCGCTTGTTGCGTTTGAGTAGCGGGATTGCGGCTAGAATGGTTTTGCTGTGTCACAGGTGCTTGTTGTTGTGATTGTTGTCGTGAGCCACCCAGCGGACGCACAGGACGTGCAGGACGATCTGTCTGCATGACAAAATCAGCCGCATTAAATGTGACCATGCTGGTTTTACCGGAGACAATATCAATACTGCGGATATTATCGTTATGGGTTCGTTTAGCGCGACGACCAAAGTCGATTTCAATATCATAACTACCCGGTGGCAATTGCAACTCAGCCGTGTTTGCAGGCCCAAGATCGGCCAAACGCACCCCGCTTTTGTCATGAATAATAAAGCGGGCACGTTGTGGTAAGCCTTCTGTCGTATCCAAGCTCATCTTCAAAGTACCATCTGCGGGTAAAGCAGCAGGCGCAGGAACTGTACTTGTACTCGGTGCGGGTGTTTGTGACTGGCTTTGAGCCTGTGGCTGATTATGATTAGTATTAGTAGAACGTGAGCCAGACGCGGTAGTGGCTGTGCTTCGCATAGCAAAGGTTTCTCGCAGTGAACCTCCTGCCCCAATGCGTACCGTTTTGCCCATGTCTTGACGATTCTTAGCCTTTACCGTAATACGGTAAGTGCCTGCTGGCAGTAGGAAATCTGCATTTTCGTCATAATTCTTTTTAGCCACATGCTGACCATTGCTGGTTTGCACATAGATATTAGCCTTAACTGGTGAGTTGCTTTCCGCCGCACGCACATAGACCAATAACTGACCTTTATCCGACTCAGTAGCCGTTGTTGGCGCTGACTGTTGGTTTTGGCGCTGGTTTGTTGCGGGATTTGCAGGTAATTCAAAACGCGCATTCGTGATTTTGTCTTTAAAGATACCTAGGTTGCGTGTGCTTTCCTTGCCATTAGCACTGACCGTAACGCGATACTGGCCTGGCTCCAACTCAAAACTTGCCGTTGTGCCCCCTGAGGAAGAAGCCACTTGCAAACCTTGTTGATCATAAATCAAAAATTCGCCTTCTTCGGTGGTACTGTCTGGATCATCAACGGTTAGATTTAATTGGCCATATTCTTCCACTAAAACAAATTGCCTTGTATCGGGTTGAGTCGATGGATTATTTGCAGCAGCTTGTGCAGCGTCAGTATGATTGTTATCCGCCGTCGGATTGTTATCAGGCGTTTGTTCTCCTTCCAAAGTAAAGGTGTTCAAATCAGTTGCTTCACCTACCGTCGCCGGGGTGTCTTGGCTTGAAGCATCTTGTCCAGTATCAGTAGTCGCGCTATTGCTAGTCGCTAAAGAACCTTGAGGCGGAATGGCAATAAAACCATTATCTCGCGTCACCATGGGGCGATTACCTAACATGCTCTTAACACCAATAAAGGCAAAGACGGCCAATAGCCCAAATACAGTCCCTACTATTAACATCTTCAAGCCCTTACCCATCGTTTTGCTCCTGTCTCGTTAACTGTTCCGTTATCATAGCCCAATTCCCTGTTGATCTGCTCCAGTAATTTCGGACACTGTATTGCGCTAATAGCAGCAGATACCTCGAAATGAGATCATTGGATTATTAATGATAAACATACTTTCACGGCGGATGAAGCAAGATTTAGGCTCAAGCGCTACGGTGTCTATTGGACAGACTATAAACCACTATGGCTCATGAACAGCCTCCGTTTTACCTACACTGAGCTCGCTGCGTGCTTGTTGCATAATTTGATAGGCTGCGCTTAATGCCAAACTTGCCATAATGACTGCTACAATGACATCAGGCCAAGCTGATTGTGTACCAAAGACGCCTAAGGCGGCCAACATAACCGCGATATTCCCTAAAGCATCATTACGGCTACATAACCACACACTGCGCATATTGCTATCACCATGACGCCATACATAAAGCATCAGCGCCACAGCCACATTGGCAGCAAGAGCTAAGATGCCTATTAGCCCCATTGTGCTGGCCTCTGGCACAGTCGTTGACATTAAGCTCCCTAGCGCATCACCCAATACCCAAACACCAAACAGTGCCATTGTGGCAGCTTTAACCAGAGACGCTTTTGCCCGTGCGGTGATAGTCATACCCAGTACCCACAAACTCATGCCATAATTGGCAGCATCGCCCAGAAAATCCAAGGAATCCGCCAACAGTGACGAAGAGTGGGCTCTAACACCGTAAATAATTTCCACGATAAACATCGCAGCATTAATCGCTAAAGCAGCCCACAGCACTTGACGGTAAGATCCGTGGGGGGATTCGCTAACAGTACAATGATGATCATGACACGCCATGATGCTTCTCCTAATATTTAATTAGCTTTATGCTAAAGCTTGTAGCCACTACAGGGTCAAGTCATGAAAACGGATTTAACAATAGGTGAACTAAGTCAAGCATCAGGTGTGGGTATCGAAACTATCCGTTATTATGAAAAAACGGCGCTACTTCCCCGTGCCAAACGTTCTAGCAATGGATATCGACGTTATAGTGATGCGGATATTCAACGCTTACGCTTTATCCGTCGTGGGCGTGATTTAGGTTTTGGTATTGAAGAGATCAGAACCTTATTGAAACTAGCTGATCATCCTGAACAGCCCTGTGCTCAGGCTGATGAGTTGGTGCAAAACCATTTAGCTGAAGTCAAAGCCAAAATCCGCGATCTGAAAGCTATACAACAAGTACTCGAACAACTAGCAGGATGTACCAGTCAGCATGCTGAACATTGCCGTTTGCTAGAAGCACTCGATCATCGTACTTGTTGCACACCAGTAATATTTTGACAGCACGGTTTGTTTGCTCCTCGTGATTTTGACCTGTCGCGTTATTGCCAAGCTCCAAGCAAGTGTCAAACTCCCCACACCTGCACAGTATAATCGCCTGCAACACGCGGCTCATGCCAAATTTTTGCTTCCCAACTCACCTCAGGGTCACGATTAAAGATGACCAAGTGCGCCTCATCCGCTCCACAGCGCTGGGTATAGTCCACTACCTGTTGCAGCCCCTCAGTAATAGTTTTATCTAAATTGCTGTAGAGTATTTTTAGTTCCAATACAATGTGATTTCGCGTGGAATAATTTCTTGATAAATACGATTACTGATCACGATTTGGGGTTGAGTACGAATCAAACCCAAGTCTTCTACGTATTGCAGATCATCGGCTTTTAAGCCTTCCACCTGAGTCTTACCCGCTAGGATAGCCGCAATCACTGTATGCACACGCCGTTCTCTAAGCTGATATGCCAGTTGATCTAAGTGCGTAGCGCGGGAACGAATCAGGCGATCACGGGCAGCTTGATAGCGTTGCAGTGTGATAGACGTACTACGATCACGCGCTTGCTTATCTTTCCAAACCATTTCATGTCCAAGGGCATTAACCAGCCACGGTTGCCCATAAGAGTCTTGCCATAATTCATGGAAAATGGATGCCTCAAAGAGCTGTCCGGTTTCATCCGTATGTTGCTGATAAAGTCGTTGTACTTCATCAAAACTGAAGTTCCCTAAACGCAAGGATTCGGCTTTAATATTAAAAGCACTACCACCCGTAATAATTTCCTTGTGAGCATTGATAATGCGGTAATCGCGTACATCGCGCACGCCACACAAAATAATGCTTTGTGGAAAGCTTTCAGGGCGCTGGGCGTAACCTGCGCGAATCTGGCGTAACAGCGAAATCAAGGTATCGCCTACAAGGCTATCCACCTCATCCAACATCAATACAATCGGTTTGTCACTAATCTGCGCCCAACGAGAGAGGAGTTCTGTCAGTGCTGTACCAGCGTCAGTATTTGCCAAAACGGATTGGGCTAAGGCAGGCAGCTTAGTTTCAAGCTTATAGTCACGCGCTCGGGCTGCAATGGTTTGACAGACGATGGTTAAGCCCATTGTGACCTCTTCACGTGCTGCTTGTGCAGCTTCAATATTGACGTAGAGCGTTTGGTATTTACCTTCCTCATTCAATAAACGCATCATGCTGAGTAAGGTACTGGTTTTTCCCGTTTGGCGTGGTGCATGCAGTACGAAGTATTTTTTAGCATCAATCAAAAAGCGTACTTCTTCCCATTCAAGGCGGTGTATGGGATCAATACAGTAATGATCTTCGGGAATAATAGGGCCTGCGGTATTGAAGTGTTTTTGCATACGGATAACATGGTGAGTCAGCAGGATTTGAGTATAGCATGGCGACTAATTTGGAGGCTTAAATATTAAGATTTACATTAACCAGACAGCGAATAAATTACCTTAATTCACCTTGATTCTTTGCTTGGCTCACATTTAAGTTAAGCGTCTCTTTTATTCAGTTTTGTTGGATTTAACTTATGACACAGTTATCAGTCAATATTAATAAAGTTGCTTTGTTGCGCAATGCCCGAGGACGCGATTATCCGAGCGTGCACGAGTTTGCCAGTCGTTGCCTTGAGCTGGGGGCGTATGGGATTACTTTGCATCCACGTCCTGATCAGCGGCATGCGCGCTATAGTGATGTGGTGGATTTGCGTGCTTTGTGTAATGAGCGCGGTGCTGAGCTGAATGTTGAGGGTTATCCCTGTGAGGAATTTATACAGGTGGTTTTGGAGAATCAGCCGGATCAATGCACCTTAGTGCCTGATGCGCCTGATCAAATTACCTCAGATCACGGCTGGCGCGTGGCTGAATATCAGGCTGTGTTGCGTAAGATTATTGGTCAACTGCATGCACGGGGCATTCGGGTAAGTTTGTTTGTGGATCATGATACCAGTGAATTGGCTCTGATTCGGCAATTGGGGGCAGATCGAATTGAATTGTATACCGAACCTTACGCAGAAGCGTTTGTAAAAGGTGAGGGTGTGGATACCATTTTAGCTTCTTTTCGCAAAACAGCACTTGCTGCACAAGCTTTGGGTTTAGGGGTAAATGCGGGTCATGATTTGAACTTAGGCAATCTAGCGACGTTTTTGACAATACCTGGAATACTGGAAGTGTCCATTGGACATGCTTTAACGGTGGAAAGCTTGGAAATGGGCTTGCCGAAGGTAATCGCCGGGTATTTGGAGATGTGTAGCTAGCTTAGCTGCTGCTGAAGCTGTTGAGGTTCTAATCATTGTATTGGCTATCGAGACATTCCTGCTTGACTAAGTCCCGTGCTATTCTTAGTGGTATCTAGCTGTTTGATAGCTAAAGCAAGCTTGGCTGGAAAGATTTTACAAACATTTGAAGGTATTAATGGAACTCGATCAATTGCAAGCCATCGTTCTCCAGGCTATGGAGGACATGAAAGCCCGTGAAGTTCGTATTTTGGATGTGCGTGGTAAGTCTAGCATTACCGAACTTATGATTATTGCCACAGGCACTTCTACCCGTCATGTCAAATCCATTGCTGATAACGTTGCGATCAAAGCCAAGGAAGTAGGCGAACCGCCCTTAAGCATTGAAGGTGAGCGTGATGCTGAGTGGGTGCTGGTCGATTTGAACGATATTGTGGTGCATGTCATGACTGCGGAAGTCCGTGATTTTTATAATTTGGAAAAGTTGTGGGGTGAAGATGCACCCGCACAACAGCGTTTAGGCGCGCATTGAGTGCGTATTCACCTACTGGCAGTGGGTGCACGTATGCCCGATTGGGTGTATACCGCTTTTGATGATTATGCTCGGCGTATGCCACCTCATTGCGCATTGCTTATCCGTGAAATTCCCGCTGAAAAGCGTGGCAAGCGTGCCGATCTGCAACGTATTCGTGATGTAGAAGGGGAACACTTGCTGGCTAGTATTCCGACAGGTAGCAAAGTCATTGCATTGGATGTGGACGGTAAAGCTTGGTCAACCGAGCAGCTAGCCAAACAGTTGGAGCAATGGATGGCCTCCGGGCAAGATATTGCTTTACTGGTGGGTGGGCCGGAAGGTTTGTCCCCTGCCAGCCTGCAACGTGCCGAACAGTGCTGGTCTTTGTCGCCATTGACCTTTCCACATCCTTTGGTTCGGGTCATTGTCGCTGAGCAATTGTTTCGTGCTTGGAGCATTATTTCCAACCATCCATATCATCGAGGAGGCTGAATGCAGCCACAATTAATTCTAGCATCTGCCTCACCCAGGCGGCGTGAATTGCTGCAACAAATAGGTATAGCCCATCGAGTACAAACCGCTGATGTTGATGAGTCCGCCCAGACTACCGAATTTCCACCAGCCTTGGTACAGCGTCTAGCCAGACAAAAAGCCGAGGCCGTTTGGCAGTGTAGCGATCAAACTTTGCCTGTATTGGGAGCGGATACCTTGGGAGTGCTTGATGGTGAGTTGTTGGTGAAACCACGCGATTTTGCACATGCCCGACAAATGCTGCTGAGCATGGCGGGGCGTAGTCATATTATTTTTAGTGCAGTAGCCTTGTGCCATCAGGGTGGTTGTGCGCTTGCTTTGAACCAAAGTCAAGTTTGGTTTCGTGCGATTAGTGAGGCTGAAGTGCAGGCGTACTGGGACAGTGGTGAACCACAGGATAAAGCGGGGGCGTATGGTATTCAGGGCTTGGGAGCAGTATTGGTCGAGCGTTTGGAAGGCTCTTATTCTGCGGTAATGGGTTTGCCTTTGTTTGAAACGGCTCAATTGCTCCAGCAGCATGGTATTTACCCTTTATAAGCTTGCCGCACAGACAGAAATTAGGATTAAAGGAAATTAAGCATCTTAAATGGCAGATAGGCTTATAATAGAGTCATTGAATGAGCCGTTAGCGACGCCTGAACGCTGAATAAGAATACTACGAGGATGCCATGAGTGCAGAGCTGCTGATTAATATAACACCGCAAGAAACGCGAGTTGCTCTGTTGGAAAATGGCATTCTGCAAGAAATTTTGATTGAGCGTCTTTCCCGTCGTGGTATGGTGGGGAATATTTATAAAGGCAAAGTTTCACGAGTGTTGCCAGGGATGGACGCTGCCTTTATCGATGTGGGTTTGGATAAGGCGGCCTTTTTACATGCCTCTGACTTGACCTTCCCACGTATGGACGAGTTAAATGGTGATGCTGAGATACTCAAGAAGTTGCCCCCTCCTAAGATTGGCGAAGTGCTACATGAAGGTAAGCGCTTGCTGGTGCAGGTCATTAAAGACCCCTTGGGCACAAAAGGTGCGCGACTGACCACTTATATTACCCTACCATCTCGTTTTCTGGTGCTGATGCCCGGTGATCAGACTATTGGCATTTCCGGTAAAATTGAGTCTGTGGATGAGCGTGAGCGCTTGCGTGCTATGGTGCTGACATTGCGGCACCAGTTCGATGAAAACTGTGGTTATATAGTGCGTACTGCGGCAGAAGGGGTCAATGAAGATACGCTGTTGCAGGATATGAAGTTTTTGCACAAGTTATGGCGTAATCTGGAGGAAACTGCGGCAGCTTCAGATGTTGAACGTAAGGTGTATTCTGATTTGCCGCTGGTTTTGCGAGTATTACGTGATATGGTCGGAGAACCCATAGAACGTGTCTTAATAGACTCCTGTGAAACCGCCAATAAAGTACGTGAATTTAGTGCGAAATACATTCCCGATCTGGCTCATAGTATTGAACATTATTCGGGGGAACGCCCTATCTTCGACTTGCATGGCGTAGAAGAAGAAATCCAGAAGTCCCTGCAACGTAAAGTTCCCTTAAAATCCGGTGGCTACTTGATTGTTGATCAGACCGAAGCCATGACAACCATTGATGTCAATACAGGTGGCTTTGTCGGTAGCCGTAATTTGGAAGAAACTATTTTTCGTACCAATTTGGAAGCAGCGCAGGCTATTGCACGGCAATTGCGTCTACGTAATTTAGGTGGAATTATTATTCTGGACTTCATTGATATGAACCAGTTGGATCATCGCCAACAGGTTATGAAGACACTGGAAAAAGCTTTGGAAAAGGATTATGCCAAGACTTATGTTTGTGACGTGTCGCCACTAGGTTTGGTAGAAATGACACGCAAGCGTACCCGCGAAAGTTTAGAACATATTTTGTGCGAGCCTTGCTTAACTTGTAGTGGGCGGGGTTATCTGAAAACGGCTGAAACAGTGTGTTATGAAATTTTTCGTGAGTTATTGCGCGCAGCACGCCAATTCGAAGCAAGGGAGTTGCTGGTGTTGGCATCACAGGATGTCATCGATATGCTGGTGGATGAAGAATCCGATGGCTTGCTGGAATTGCAGGAATTTGTCTCTGTTCCGATACGTTTGCAGGTGGAGTTGTTATATACCCCAGAGCAGTTTGATGTAGTGTTGCTGTAATGACGCCATATAAGGAGTAAGAGATGAAAGCAATCGCCGCATTGCAAATGGCTTCAGGCCCCCAACTGCAAGCCAATCTGATGGAGGCTTCCCGTTTGATGCGTAGTGCTGCCGAAGCCGGTGCGGGCATGGTTGTATTGCCAGAAACTTTTGGCATGATGGGCAAGCAAGATACGGATCGGGTCGCTGTCGCAGAACCTTATGGTCAAGGCCCGATTCAAGCATTTCTGGAGCGTAAAGCACGCAAATATGGTTTGTGGGTTGTGGCTGGTACGATTCCTATTTGTTCCGATGAGCCTGAGCGTCCGTATGCTGCATCACTGCTGTATAATGCTTGGGGGGAAGTGGTAGCGCGTTATGACAAAATCCATCTATTTGATGTGACGGTCAACAATACCGATAATGACCGTGAGGTTTACAATGAAAGTCTTAGCAATAAACCAGGTCAGCAGGCTGTGGTGGTTGATACACCGTTTGGCCGTGTCGGTATGTCGGTGTGTTATGACCTACGCTTTCCTGAACTATACCGTGAACTGTCGCGCCAAGGAGCTGAAATTCTGGTCATTCCGGCTGCGTTTACCGATGTGACTGGGCAAGCACACTGGGAGCCTTTGCTGCGGGCGCGTGCGATTGAGAACCTGTGTTATGTGGTGGCGGCTGCACAGGGGGGGTATCACGTCAATGGCCGTAGCACTTATGGTCATAGCATGATTGTTGACTATTGGGGACGGGTGCGTGGTCAGCTTGCCAAAGGTGCGGGAATGGTGCTGTTAGAGCCAGACTTGACTACACTACAAGCCACTCGCAAAACCTTTCCGGTTTTATCTAACCGTCGTTTTGCTGCGACGGCCAACACTTGAATTGGGTTAAGAATTTATGATGCAACACAATGAGATGGATCTGGCGCGTAACGCCTTGTTAGTGCCTACCGGCCTGACGGATCAGGATTTGAATAAGGTGTTGGCGCAACTGCTGAGCAGTGATACCACGCTAGCCGATTTGTATTTTCAGTCTGCCCGTTATGAGTCTTGGGGGCTGGAAGATGGTATTGTCAAAAGTGGCAGTTACCGCATTGAACAAGGTGTTGGTGTGCGTGCGGTGTGTGGTGAACAAAGCGGTTTTGCTTATAGCGATGAAATGACATTAGAAGCTTTGTTAGACTCCGCCAAAGCGGCGCGCGCTATTAGTCGCTCCGGCCAGTCGGGTACGGTCAAAACCCTTAGTAGCCAAGCACCTAGCCGTTATTTATATGTTCAGGATGATCCATTGGTTTCTCTGGCGGAAGAAGACAAGATCGCATTATTGCGTCATATTGATAGCCGCGCGCGTGCGGCGAGCCCTTATGTCAAGCAAGTTATGGCTAATCTGGTTGCGGTGCATGAAACGATTTTAATCATAGATGAGCAAGGGCGGATGACGGCTGATATTCGTCCGCTAGTACGCTGTAATGTTTCTGTGATTGTCGAGCGTGATGGTCAGACAGAAAGTGCGAGCAGTGGCGGTGGTGGTCGTTTTGATTTGCGTTATTTTCTTAATGACTACCGTGCCGATGGTTATGTGGATGAAGCCGTGCGGCAAGCCTTGGTTAATTTAGACGCCAAGCCTGCACCTGCCGGGAATATGACGGTCGTCTTGGGACCCGGTTGGCCGGGAGTGTTGCTGCATGAGGCCATTGGTCACGGCCTAGAAGGTGATTTTAATCGCAAGGGCACTTCGGCTTTTTCCGGGCGGATTGGTGAGCGAGTAGCTGCTAGGGGGATTACGGTCGTTGATAATGGCAATATTAAAGACAGACGTGGCTCTCTAACGGTCGATGATGAAGGCACAGCAACGCAATGTACGGCACTGATTGAAGATGGCATTTTGAAAACCTATATGATGGATCGCCAAAATGCTGCGCTGATGAATACGCGCTCGACGGGTAATGGCCGTCGTCAGTCCTATGCTTATCTGCCTATGCCACGCATGACTAATACTTATATGCGTAATGGTGAGCATGATCCGGCTGAGATTATTGCCTCAGTGGAAAAAGGCATTTATGCCGTGAATTTCTCCGGTGGGCAGGTCGATATTACTTCTGGCAAGTTTGTGTTCTCCTCTTCAGAAGCCTATATGATTGAAAACGGCAAGCTGACTTATCCTGTTAAAAATGCCACTTTGATTGGTAATGGCCCAGATGTGCTAACCCGTGTCAGTATGGTTGCTAATGATTCTGCGCTGGATACGGGTATTGGTGTATGTGGCAAGGAAGGACAGAGTGTTCCAGTGGGCGTGGGGCAGCCCACTTTGAGAGTTGACGGTTTGACCGTCGGCGGAACCGCAACAGGCTAAGGGGATTAGACATGATAGAACTAGAAAACCGCGCAGCATTAAGTGCTAAGTTTCAGGAATTGGCTGATTTTATTTTAAAAACAGCCAAAGCAAAGGGGGCGACTGCTGCTGAGGTCGGCTTGGATAAGGGCGTAGGTCTTTCGGTCGAAGTGCGTTTGGGTACTGTGGAGAAGCTGCAATACCACCGCGATCAAGGCGCGAGTGTGACGGTGTATTTTGGACATCGTAAAGCTAATGCTTCTAGCAGTGATTTGTCTCGCAAGGCATTGGAAGATACAGTAGAAGCAGCATGTAGTATTGCGCGTTATACCTCGGAAGATGAGTTCAATGGCTTGGCTGATCCTGAGTTAATGGCGAAAGAGATTGTCGATTTGGATTTGTATCATCCTTGGCAATTGACGGCTGATCAAGGAATTGGATTGGCGCTGCAAGCAGAACAGGCTGCGCGTGAATATGATTGCCGCATTGTTAATAGCGAGGGTGCCAATGTAGATAGCTATGCAGGTTTGGGTGTGTATGCTAATAGTCATGGTTTCATTGGCAGCAGTAGCAGTACCAGCCATTCTTTGAGCTGTGCAGTGGTCGGCAAGGAAGGCGATTCCATGCAGCGCGATTACTGGTATACCACTTCCTGTTTGCCTAGCCAATTAGACGCGGCTGAGGCGATTGGTTTGAAAGCCGCTGAGCGCACGGTGAGGCGTTTAAATGGACGCGGTTTGTCTACCCGTGAAGTGCCGGTGGTGTATGTTCCGGAGTTGGCGCGTGGTTTGTTAGGGCATTTGGTGGGTGCTTTGAGTGGTAGCTCACAATACCGCAGAGCCAGTTTCCTGTTGGACAGTGTTGGCAAGCAAGTGTTGCCAGCATTTGTACTATTGCAGGAAAAACCACATTTACCACGCCAACTGGGTAGTCGTGCTTTTGATGCCGAAGGGGTAGCAACACAAGAGCGTCAGATTATTGAAGACGGCAAGGTGCAAGGCTATTTCTTAGGCAGTTATTCGGCACGTAAGTTGGGTTTGCAAACAACGGGTAATGCAGGTGGCAGTTCCAATTTATTACTGCGTGATACGGGGGTTAGTTTCAATGAACTTTTGCAGCAAATGGGAACCGGCTTGTTGCTTACAGAGTTGATCGGCAGTGGCATTAATATGATTACCGGCGACTATTCGCGGGGTGCTGCGGGTTTTTGGGTGGAGCAGGGCGAAATCCAGTATCCAGTGGAAGAAATTACGATTGCAGGCAATTTAAAGCAGATGTATTTAGGCATGCAGGCAATCGGTAATGATATTGATCGTCGTGGCAAGATTCAGAGTGGTTCAATTTTGATTGATCGTATGACGGTAGCGGGGCAGTAGTTTGGGCAGCTTGGTTTCTGTTTGTCAGAGCTTTACCACCCTGTAACCCAAATATCGTTCATCTATTTTATTGATTCCCTGTAAATCTCATTGATGTGTCATCCATAGCGATGAGTTTATGAATCTGAGTGTCAGGGAGATCATGTATGGCTGTGAAAAAACGTTCACTATGGAAGAACTTATGGTTTTGGTTTTTCTGGAGTTTATTGCTGCTTCCGGCTTATGTAGCCGCTGCGGGAACTTGGATTATTGGCTCACTTTTACCAGCTTATCATGATCTTATTGATATTGTGTTGACGATTGTTTTTGCGGCAACCTTGGTCATTTTAATGATGTTGGCGGTGTATACCGCTTGGCACTATAGTTTTAGAACGCGGCCAGATCGGCATTTGCTTATGTTAGTCATGGTCGGGGTTTTATTAGTACCTGTAGTATCAGCAGGTATTGCTATGAGTTTTTACGTACAACTGAATAATATTGATATTGCCGCTATGCTGGAAGCAGCCAAAGCGCAACAGGGAGGATAGCGGAACGGGTACACAGTAGTAACCGCACAAACAGGTTAACAACAAATCAGTGCAGCCTGCTCGTCAAGCCATTGCAATACCATTGCCACTAGTGCCGTCAGGGCTACTGGTATACAGATAAACTTTGCTAGTGCCACCTGTTTTTTGGATACAAATATTCTATTCTGAATGGACACACGGTAGCATATAGCGTTTTCTGGGGAATCTTGGATAAATAATTGCTAAGGAGCATGGCCCGGATGGGCACGAATTTGACAGATCTTGAGCTGGTACAGCGTATTCAGGCCGGGGATAAAAAATCATTTGATGTTTTGGTTCTCAAGTATCAACACAAAGTCATTAATTTGATTATGCGTTATGTGCGTGATCATGATACGGCTCAGGATGTTGCGCAGGAAGCTTTTATCAAAGCTTATCGTGGCCTGAAGAATTTTCGGGGTGACTCAGCGTTTTATACGTGGTTGTATCGGATTGCCATTAACTCAGCCAAAAACTACTTGGTCTCCCAAGGAAGACGAGCACCGCTTACCGATATTGATGCAGAAGAAGCGGAACAATATGACGGTGAGTCTGCTCTAAAGGAATATGGTACGCCCGAAAACGAAATGCTACGGGAAGAAATTCAAAGGGTGGTCACAGAGGCGATAGAGTCTTTGCCCGATGATCTGCGAACAGCCATCGTTTTGCGGGAGCTAGAAGGGATGAGCTATGAAGAAATAGCGGAAACAATGGATTGTCCTATCGGTACTGTGCGTTCCCGCATTTTTCGGGCGCGTGAAGCAATAGACAAGGTATTGCAACCACTGCTCAATTGATAAGGGTGGGGTTTCCTTGATTTAGGTGAGTGTAAATGAATACAAATAAACAGGAGTATCTGTCTGCGTGGCTAGACAATGAAGCCGGTGGCTTTGAAGGTAGGCGCATGCTGGGTGAGCTGTGTCGGGATAAAGCTTTAGGGCAGACCATGAGCCGTTATGCCCTGATTGGCGAGGTGATGCGTGCTAAGAAAACGCCAGCCATCGCTCAGCAGGACTTTCTGGAGCGAGTGCAGTTAGCTTTGGATGATGAACCCGTTTATCAGACTGATACCACTGTGGTTGAGCAAGCAGCGAATGATCGTTTCAGGGGGGGTAGACGCCCGAGGTGGTATCATTATGGCATGGCAGCGGCTGTTAGTGCAGCTTTTGTCGGTGGAATGTTGTTGCAGCAAAATCTTGACTATCAGGCTAATGCTAATGCACTACTGGCTAATAACGCTGCATTGCCCACTGCTGAAGTCGCGGGTGTTGATGTGGCGGCGGTTGTATCAAAGACGGAAAGTGTTCAAACCCCCGCAGCGTCAGCAGCCATCAATGTAGCAAATGCAACAGCAGAGATAGAAGATAAGGTAGTCGCCGTAGCTTCCAAACACATTGATCCTCAGACGCGCGACCTTTTGAATCAATATGTTACCCAGCATATGCGTTATGCTTCGACAGCTTCCATTGTTCCATCATTAAGGGCGGTATCATACTTCAATGATTATTAAGCTTGGGTGGCGTTGCCTATTGACCTTATTGCTAGCTATGTTGGCAGGATTAGGGGCGAGTAATGCTTCAGCCAATGAAGCTCTGGATTTGTTAACACGTATGCAGTCAGCCGTGCGTGACCTCAACTATACGGGGCATGTTGCCTATACACGCAGTAATGAGCTTTACACCTTTAGCATCACCCATGAGGCAGGAGAAGATCAAGAAACGATTGTGCGCTTGGATAGTGGTAGCCTTGGTCAGGCTGCTTCCAATGAGGTGGAGAGTTTTTCTCTGACTGATTTTGATAATCTGCACAGGCCAGCTAAAGACTCCTATTCGTTTGATGCAGGACAAGAAACGCAAGTCGCTGAACAGACTTGCAAAGTTGTGGTAGTACGGCCTAAAGATAAGTATCGCTTTCTGCATCGGTATTGCATTAATCCAGAAACTGGTATGTTGTTAAAGTATTCCTTAATGGATCGCAGTCAAAACGTATTGGAGCAATTGGTGTTTACCCAGTTGGAGATAGGAAAACAAGGTGATAAACCCTCCTCAGCCCGAGTGACCTATAACGCTTCGTTTTCTCCGACTACGCTTAGGCAAGCTTCGGCAGTAACAATGATGAGGCCACAAACACTAGCGGATACGGATGATTCAGCCACAGATAAGTCAGCCGTTTTGGTGTTAGATGAATGGGCGTTTGATGATTTACCGGCGGGTTTTCAATGGGTGCGTACGCTTGAGCGGGTGAATAACGGCAAAACTGATCAAGTGATTTTATCGGATGGTATGACCTCTGTTTCGGTCTTTTTTACCCCGGTCGCTCAGGCAGAAAAACTGGATGATCTTTCTTATGCTGCGGGGGCTACCCATGTTTTAAGCGATGTCATGTCGGGTTATTTAGTGACGTTTGTGGGGGAAGTCCCTGCTGCGACCTTGCAATCCATTCAGAAAGGTTTAAGGCATATTCAGCCATAATGGAGTCTAATCATAAAAAATACTATCTACAAGGGGAGACTCCCATGATTGAACAGACTGCAAAAGTCGTGCGCACTCAGCAAGATTATGCTTGGGTTGTACCCTTGGGTAAAACTGCTTGTGGGGCGTGTCATACTAGCTCATCCTGCTCCAGCAAACTGGATTTTTTTAGTTTTCTCAAGTCAGAGCCGGAAGCCTTATATGTTGCTAATCCACTGCGCTCTAAACCAGGTGATGAAGTCGTTGTCGGTGTACAAGGTAATGCCTTGATTACTTATTCTTTATTGGCTTATCTATTGCCTTTGGTAAGCATGATTGTATTTGCCATGCTGGGCAATGTGATTTTTCAGCGTTTGGGTATGGAAGCTGAGTTGGGTGGTATCTTGGCAGGTATAGCTGGTTTGTTAGGCGGTTTGAAGCTTGCCGCTTGGTTAGGAACACGGGTGGCACGTTCCGAGGCAGCGCGTCCGGTTATTCTGCGCCAAAAAGAGCAACAAATTATTTATCCAAGCGCTTTTATTCAACATTCTTAAATGATGCTTGAGCGTTGAGTACCTATCAAGATTTCGCGGGTTGCCCCGCGAAAGCCTATCCTTAAATGCCGCAAGTACGTCGATTGACGCAAGGCAAATTGCCTCGGTGGGCTGCTATGACATTGGCTGTACTGAGCAGGCGGCGTTCGCCGTAAGCATTACCTTCTGCACGTTTTTCATTGGCCAAGCGCTTTAAACGAGTGATTTTGCTAGCCAGTTCATACGCTAAAACAGGGCAGGGTTTATTGATGGCAATACGTTTGCCAGTATAGTTTGCCGCATTGGCAGCGTTTGGTATTAAAGCGAGACTTGAGCCTACTACTAAAATGCCAGTTAAACTGATCGGTAGTGTTTTCCTTAAAATCATCATATTCAACTCCTTTTGTCTTTCGGCAGGCAGATGTGTTTGATGGCTACCACAGATTAAAGTGTAATGTGCTGTGGTGATTTTGTTGGTCTGAACCGATAATTGGCACTCTTTTCCTTCTGATAAACACAAAAAATTTCCGCCTGTCATTCAGCCTGCTTCTTTTTCCATGCTATGCTTGCCTATCAATAGGCCGCAGTTCTCCGTGGCTTGGGAGCTGCTTGTTTTGTTCTCATATTACAATGCTTATGACTACTATCTTTCCAATTATCTTGGCGGCGGGTCAGGGAACCCGTATGCGCTCACAACTTCCGAAAGTACTACATCCCATTGCTGGTAAGGCCATGTTGCAGCACGTGATTGATGCTTGTCGTATTCCTCTGGTGGGTAGCCGATTGGCTATTGTCTACGGGCATGGCGGGGAGCTAGTGCGCGAACAAATCGGTGATGAAAACTTAACATGGGTTTTGCAAGCTGAGCAAAAGGGCACTGGGCATGCACTTGCGCAATGCTTGGATATGATTAAGGATAGTGACGTGGTGTTGGTGGCTTATGGTGATGTACCGTTGATTCGTCCTAGCACTTTACAGCAATTGGCCGATGGTTTAGCCGATGCGGCTTTGTGTGTATTGACAACATTTGTCGACAATCCTAGCGGTTATGGTCGTATGGTGCGTAATGCGGCTGGGCAGCTTCAAGCCATTGTAGAAGAAAAAGATGCGACGGGTGAGCAACGTGCCATTCACGAAATTAATACCGGCTTTATAGCAGCACGTGGCCTTGAATTAAAACGTTGGTTGCAGCGTCTTAGTCCTCAGAACGCTCAGGGCGAATATTATTTAACGGATTGCGTAGCTTTGGCTGTTGCTGAAGGTTTGCCAGTGAACACCGTAAGCTGCGCTGATCCACTGGAAGTGGAAGGTGTTAATAATCGAGTGCAATTAGCACGCTTGGAACGTGAAGCTCAGCGTCGTCAGATTGAAGCACTCATGTTGGGCGGGGTTACAGTGGCTGATCCCACTAGATTGGATATTCGTGGCAATGTTTCCGCAGGGCAGGATTGCTTTATTGATGTTAATGTGGTTTTGCAAGGGCATGTGGAGCTAGGCGATCATGTGGTGATTGAACCTAATTGTGTGCTCAAGAATGTGTCATTGGCAGATAATGTGCGTGTGAAATCAAATACCTGTATTGAAGATGCTGTTTTGGGTAATGGCTGCGAAGTAGGGCCATTTGCGCGAATCCGACCGGGTACAGTGTTAGCGGATAAAGCTAAGATTGGTAATTTTGTTGAAACTAAAAAAGCCAAAATTGGCAAAGGCAGCAAAGTCAGTCATTTGAGTTATATCGGCGATACGGAAATGGGCGAAGCGGTCAATATTGGTGCAGGCACCATTACGTGTAATTATGACGGTGTGAATAAATTCAAGACGGTGATTGGCGACCGTGTTTTTGTGGGGTCTTGTTCACAACTGGTAGCTCCCGTGATGATTGAAGATGGAGCGACGATTGGAGCAGGTTCAACCATTACCCGTAATGCACCGGCTAATCAGTTAACCGTGGCACGCGCCAAGCAAGTAAGCATTAAAGGCTGGCAGCGTCCAGTCAAGGAGAAAAAGTAATGTGTGGCATAGTGGGTGCATTGGCGCAACGCCCTGTGGGCGCTATTCTGATGGAAGGCTTGCGTCGGCTGGAATACCGTGGTTATGACTCAGCCGGTATCGCTTTTATGGATGCGGGTAATAAATTGTATCGTGTGCGTTCATTGGGCAAAGTGGCTGCGCTGGCGAGTCGTCTTGCGGCGGAGCCAGTCGATGGCAAAATTGGTATTGCACATACTCGTTGGGCGACGCATGGCAAGCCTGCGGAAGAAAATGCTCATCCACATTTTAGTGGTGATTGGGTTGCAGTGGTACACAATGGCATTATTGAGAACTATTTAGGCTTGCGTGAGCAGTTAGGACAGCAAGGCTATACCTTTAGTTCAGAGACAGATACAGAAGTGGTGGCTCACCTGCTTGATCGTCACCTCAAACGCGAAGGTGATCTGCTCAAAGCCATGCTAAAAACACGTGCCCAATTGCACGGTGCCTATGCGCTGGCAGCTATTTCTCCTGATGAGCCTAATACATTGGTATTGGCGCGCCAAGGGTGTCCCTTGATTATTGGCGTGGGTATTGGTGAATATTTTATTGGTTCGGATATCCAGGCTATGTTGCCTGTGACGCATCGCTTTATTTATCTGGAAAATGGCGATGTGGCGCGGATACGTTTGAGTGGCATTGAGATCATTGACGTAGAGGGCAAGCAGGTAGAGCGTGCTATCCGCGAATCAAGTTCCAGCAGTTTCGCCTCAGACCTAGGGGAATATCGCCATTACATGCTCAAGGAAATCTTTGAGCAGCCACAAGCATTGAGTGCTACATTGGAAAATCGTGTCAGCAATGATCACTTTGTTGCAGGCATTGCGGGCAAAAATGTACAGGAATTGCTAGAGCAGGTTGAAGAAATCCAGATTATTGCCTGTGGTACAAGCTATCACGCTGGTTTGATTGGGCGCTACTGGATTGAAGCAATGACCGATATTCCCTGTCATGTTGAAGTGGCCAGCGAATACCGTTACCGCCGTACGCCAGCGCGCAAGAATATGCTGTTTGTGACAATTTCTCAGTCTGGTGAAACAGCCGATACACTGGCGGCTTTGGAAAAGGTGAAAGCAAGCAAGGCTTGTCTGGCATCATTGAGTATTTGTAATGTGCCGGAAAGCTCATTGCCCCGCGAGTCAGATATGACACTAATGACGCTGGCTGGCCCTGAAATTGGTGTCGCTTCTACCAAAGCCTTTACCACACAATTAGTTGCTTTGCAGTTGTTATTGGGTGCTTTGCTTCAGGCCAAAAAAGGTATCACCAATACTAGCAGTAAGTTGGCCAATGATTTATTGAAATTGCCCACTTTGGTTGAGCAGGCACTGGATTTGAATCCCAAAATTGAAGTTTTGGCCGAACAATTTTTAGAAAAGCACCATGCTTTATTTTTAGGTCGAGGGGATCAATACCCGGTCGCATTGGAGGGAGCGCTCAAGCTCAAGGAAATTTCTTATATCCATGCAGAAGCCTATCCTGCCGGTGAATTAAAGCATGGCCCTCTTGCACTGGTGGATAGTGAAATGCCGATTATCGCGGTCGCACCTAATACGGGTTTGCTGGAAAAGCTCAAGTCTAATTTGGAAGAAGTCCGTTCGCGTGGTGGCCAGTTGTATGTATTTGCCAGTGAGGATGCGCATATTCCTGAATCTGAAGGTTTGCGCGTACTGAGTTTGCCGCCCGTACCAGAATCCTTGGCACCGATTGTTTACAGCGTACCCTTGCAGCTACTGGCCTATCATGTTGCAGTATTGAAGGGAACGGATGTGGATAAGCCACGCAATTTGGCAAAGTCAGTGACAGTAGAGTAAGCAGGTATTTACATTTAACAATGCCGCAGCGCCTCGCTTTAAAATAAGGAGGCGCTGTTGCTGTTGACTTGTTTTTCCGGCTTAGCGCAAATAATCCACTGTAATCTTTAACATACGTCGTAAGGGTTCTGCTGCACCCCACAACAATTGATCGCCTACGGTAAATAAGGTGAGGTACTCAGACCCCAGATTCATTTTACGAATCCGCCCCACAGGAATATCCAAAGTACCCGAGGCAGCGGCTGGAGTTAGTCCACGCAAGGTCTTTTCTTTCGTATTGGGAATCACTTTAACCCATTCATTGTGTTCGGCGATGATTGCTTCGATTTCAGCCAGTGGTAAATCTTGTTTGAGTTTTAGGGTAAATGCCTGTGAGTGGCAACGCATTGAGCCAATCCGTACACATTGCCCATCAATAGGGATCATTTGATCTTCGCTTCGACCTAAAATCTTGTTTGTTTCCGCAATGCCTTTCCACTCTTCTTTGGTTTGGCCATTTTCCATCGGTTTATCAATCCACGGAATTAGGCTACCGGCCAGTGCCACACCCCACTGGTCGGTCGTTAAACTTTCAGCATTGAGTTTGTCAGTAATACGGCGATCAATGTCCAAAATCGTAGATTGCGGATCCGCTAGCAAATCTTTGACTTCAGCATTTAACTCACCCATTTGCACTAGTAGCTCGCGCATGTTTTTGGCACCCGCACCACTCGCCGCTTGATAAGTCATCGAAGTCATCCACGCTATTAAGTCGTGTTCAAATAATCCTCCTAGCGCCATTAGCATAAGTGACACAGTGCAGTTACCACCGATATAGTTTTTAAGACCATTTTGCAAACCCGCATCAATGACTTTGCGATTGACCGGATCAAGTACAATAATACTGTCTTCCTGCATACGCAAAGTCGAGGCCGCATCAATCCAATAGCCATCCCAACGCTCACGCAAGCTAGGGTAAATTTCATTGGTATAATCACCGCCTTGGCAGCTTACAATAATGTCCATTTCAGCCAATTTGTCGAGATGACGGGCATCTTGCAGTGGCTTTGCGCCCGCGCCGACATTAGGACCAGCTTGACCGGCTTGTGAAGTGGTGAAAAAAACTGACTCGAATCCCTGAAAATCAGACTCAGCCTGCATGCGCGCCATAAGGACAGAACCAACCATCCCGCGCCAACCAACAAAACCTACTTTGAGCATTGCTAAAAACTCCGTGAATCAAAGGTGCGTGACCCGGAAACCCCGGGGGGAGGTGATTGTAACATTGCTCTGGAAGTGCTTCATCTGCTTGTCAGCACTTTGTGAAAAAGATCAGGCGGCTAATTGTTCGTAAAGGTTTTGATAGCGATCCAATACCCGTCTGCCAAACAGCGGATCTTCCATATCTTGCGTTAAGTCACTGAGTTGTTGCCAGTCGCTGGCTTGCAAAGTTTTATGAATCAGTGGAAATACCGTATTTTCTTCACGATCCATATGCGCTGTCTGAATGTCAATAAAATGGCTAATTTTATCCTGTAACTCTTGGCGACTGACTATCGTTTCAGCATTGATCACACTGCTTAGCATGTCGTGGAAGGTTTGGGTGATGCCAGGCAGAATTTCGTGCTCTTCCAGTAATTGTGCCACCATTGCTGTTGCTTCAGGGTTGCACTGACTAAACACACGGTATACTTGATCTTCGCGTGGATGATGCACTTGATCACTATAGCGACGGATGTAGTCTGCAATGTCTATTATTAGAAAAAGATCAGCCTCCTCACCCGATTCCAGTATAGCCAATTGTTGTTTGAGCAAATTGAGCAGACGTGCCAAATTGACGTGGTCTTGGTGCAGTTGTTCCATGATTTTTTGCATAACTTAACCTCCCTTCTTTGGTTTGTCTCTTTAAGATAATAGAGTGAGCGAGTGGTAATTACGACTGCCAAACCATGACTCAAATCAAGCTTGTGTGCGTTTTTATGCTAATACCGTTTGGATTGTGCTGGCTAGGCTGGTACAACTATAGGTTTGCTTATTAGTTTGATGAAGGGAGGAAAGCAATGCTATTACTGTGGTTCAAGGTCAGGCTATAATCTTCTAGCAGTTTTTCTTGTTCTTTACTTTTGTTTTTTAGATAGACAGGTGTTATGGATATTACAGCTAGCAACTTGCCTATTGTCGTCTTGTTACCTTTTTTGGGTGCCTTGCTGGTTTTATGGGCTGCTCCTTTGCGATCTGCGGCTTCGTCTGCTTGGGCAGCAGGCGGGGTGACACTGGCATCACTTTTAGCATTGTCCCTGTCTGTGCAAATGCCTTTTGCAGGGCAAACACAAATACAGGCGTGGGATTGGATACCATTGCTAGGTTTGCAGTTTGCGTTTCGTCTGGATGGTTTGTCTTTGCTATTTGCTTTGCTGATCTTGCTGATTGGGCTGCTGATTATTCTTTACGCACGGTATTATTTATCCAAAAAAGATTCCATGGGACGTTTCTTTGCTTACATGATGCTGTTCATGGGGTCTATGCTGGGTGTAGTGTTGTCGGAAAGCATGCTACAGATGGTTATCTTCTGGGAGTTGACCTCACTAAGCTCTTTCTTGCTAATTAGTTATTGGCAAAACTGGCAAGAGGCTCGACAAGGCGCGCGTATGGCTTTGGTCATTACGGGTATGGGGGGCTTATGTTTACTCGGTGGCGTGATTGTATTGGGGCATATTGTCGGTAGCTATAATTTGACCGATATATTAGCCTCTGCGGAGATCATTCGGCAAAGCCCTTGGTATTTACCCGCTTTGACCTTGATTTTGTTAGGTGCTTTAAGCAAGTCTGCGCAATTTCCCTTCCATTTTTGGTTGCCGCACGCAATGGCCGCCCCGACGCCGGTATCTGCCTATTTGCATTCTGCAACGATGGTTAAAGCTGGCATTTTTTTATTAGCACGCCTTTTCCCTGTGTTTGCTGGAACCTCAGAGTGGTTTTGGGTAGTTGGTACAGCAGGCATGCTGACGATGTTGTTGGGGGCATTTAATGCCATTTTTAAACATGATTTAAAAGCTTTGTTGGCTTATTCCACCGTAAGTCATTTGGGGCTGATTACCTTTACGCTGGGTTTGGGAACACCACTGGCTGCGGTAGCTGCTATTTTTCATGTAATTAATCACGCTACGTTTAAGGCTTCCTTATTTATGGTGGCGGGTATTGTCGATCACGAAGCAGGTACACGCGATATGCGCAAGTTGAGTGGTATGTATAAATACATGCCGCATGTGACTGTATTGGCGGTGGTTGCTTCTGCTGCGATGGCTGGTGTGCCCTTGATGAATGGCTTCCTGAGTAAGGAAATGTTTTTTGGTCAGGCTGTAATTTTATCCAAGGCGTATGGCTGGGCTTGGCTGGTACCCTTATTAGCGACTGTGGGTGCGCTATTTTCTGTCACTTATTCATTGCGCTTAGTACATGATGTGTTTTTCGATGGTGAGCCAATGGATTTGCCGCATGATACGCACAGCCCTCCTCGTTATATGAAAATCCCAGTCGATATTTTAGTGGTCTTGTGTCTGGCGATAGGCATTGTGCCTGCTTGGATTGTGGGACCTTTATTGTTAACTGCCGTAGCAGCTACTTTACAGGCAGCACCGCCTTCATACAGTTTGGCTATTTGGCATGGCTTAAATTTACCCTTAATGATGAGTTTACTGGCTCTGGTAGGTGGAGCTTGGTTGTATTTTACGATTAAGCGTAAAAATTGGTTTGCCTGGTATGAGCGTAATATTGAGCCAATAGATGCCCGTAAGCCTTATAACGCCATGATTAGATGGCTGATTGATATAGCGCTAACGATTACACAACGTTTTGATCGTGGGCAGTTGCGCAATATGATTTATTGGCTCATGGGGGCGAGCTTGCTAGCAGGTATTAGCGGTTTTATGTTGACCAGTGCTCCCTTATTTGGCGAAAAAACATTAATGTCAGTCGATTTGGTGACTTTGATTGCGATTGGCGGTTTAATCATGAGTAGTTTGGTGACGGTATTGACACATCGTTATCGCTTAATTTCGCTGGTCATGCTAGGTGTCGTTGGTTTGGTGATTTCTTTGGGCTTCGCTAAATTTTCCGCGCCTGATCTGGCTCTGACGCAGTTATCTGTAGAGATTGTGACAGTGGCTTTATTAATGTTGGCACTGTATTTCTTGCCACAGTACACCGAAGTGCTGAATTCAAAGCGACGCCATATCAAGGATTTGGTTTGGGCGGTGGGTGTTGGCTTTTCAGCAGCCGTCTTGACACTGGCAGTGCTGACGCGCGATACCTTATCGATTTCGGATTATTTCCTAGCCAATAGTGTTCTTGGTGGGGGCGGCAAGAATGTGGTGAATGTCATTCTGGTCGATTTTCGTGGTTTTGATACTTTGGGGGAAATTGTAGTATTGGCGCTGGCTGGCCTGAGTATTTTTGCCTTGCTGCAAAATATTAATCTGTATGCACCTAAGCGCAATGAGGATCGTCTGCCTTGGAATAGGGATAGTCACCCTATGATTTTGCAAGTACAGGCGCGGGTTATGTTTCCGCTAATGTTGCTAATCGCTATCTTTATTTTCTTGCGTGGGCATAATTTGCCAGGTGGTGGCTTTATTGCCGGTTTGATTGCAGCATTGGCTATTATTCTGCAAAACCTAGCGAATGGTATTGTCTGGACGGCTGATCGTCTGCCATTTAGTATGCACCGTGTCATTGCAACGGGTTTGCTGTTTGCTATGGGAACGGGCTTGGTGGCGATGGGTTTGGGTTATCCCTTCCTGACTTCTGCTTTTACCCATGTCCATTGGCCGCTGCTAGGCGAGTTTGAAATTGCCAGTGCTATTGCGTTTGATTTAGGTGTTTTTCTGGTTGTGGTCGGTGCCACCGTGATGATTCTGGTGGAAATGGGCAAGATGAATTACATCAAAACTGAACACACTGAAGTGCACTAAAGGAGGGGAGCATGGAGTTACTAATCGCTTTAAGTATTGGTGTGATGGTGTCTTGCGGTGTGTATTTGATTTTGCGCCCTAGCACGTTTCCCTTGGTAGTCGGCTTAACCTTTTTGTCTTATGCCGTCAATGTGTTCTTGTTCTCTATGGGCGGCTTGGCTATGGGTGAACCTGCGGTGATTGATACAGTCAATGCACGTGCTTACACTGATCCCTTGCCACAAGCATTGGTATTAACCGCCATTGTCATTGCTTTTGGTATGACGGCTTTTGTCATTGTACTAGCTTTGAGAGCGCGTGATGTGTTGGGGAATGACCATGTGGACGGTCAAGGTGTGGTTTCCCTGACTGCCGATAAAGACAATAAAAATCTGGATAAGACCGTTATTCACGGGGAGGCTAAGGAATGACACATTGGGTGATTTTTCCAGTTTTATTGCCTTTGCTAGGCGGTTTTATCCAGTTATTTGCGCGTCCTAAAGGGATTGAGTGGCAGCGGCGTATTGGTGTTTTCCTAGTATTGTGTGCTTTAGTGTTTGCACTAAGCGTATTTCGCTTGTCATTAGTTGGTGAGCAGCATGTTTACTACGCTGGTAATTGGACTGCACCCTTTGGTATTGTCTTGGTACTGGATAAATTATCCGGCTTAATGGTGTTGTTAACTGCTATTCTGGCAGTGATTAGTTTATTGTATAGCATCATTATGCGGGTGGATGGACAAGGGCAGCATTTTCATGTTTTGTTCCAGTTGCAGTTGTTTGGTCTGAATGGCGCTTTCCTGACCGGCGATGTTTTCAATCTATTTGTGTTTTTTGAAGTCTTATTGCTGGCTTCTTATGGTTTGATGCTACATGGCGTGGGACGGCCACGTGTTTTGGCAGGTTTGCATTATGTCAGTATGAATCTGATTGGCTCGGTACTATTCCTGTTTGCAGTCGGTGCGCTGTATGGCGCTGTTGGCAGTTTGAATATGGCGGATATGGCGCAGCGTATTGCACAAATACCCGGTGAGCGGGTGGGCTTGGTCATGTCGGCGGGTTTACTGTTGCTCATTGTATTTGGACTGAAAGCAGCCATGTTCCCGCTGTATTTATGGTTACCCGCTACTTATGCGAATACCTCGGCTCCCGTCGCGGCCTTGTTTGCCATTATGACCAAGGTTGGTATTTATTCGATTATTCGGGTGCATGGTACCCTGTTTGGCGAGTCGGCTGGTGCTTTGGCTTACTACTATTTGCCTTGGGTGCTGGCGGCGGGTTTAATTACGCTGGTCTTGGGATCATTGGGTGTATTGGCTGCGCGCCGCTTGCGTGATCAGGTGGCTTATTTGGTAGTGACTTCGGTGGCTACCTTGCTGATTGCAGTAGGACTGAATAATGTTAATGCGCTGAGTGGTGCTTTGTATTATTTGGTTCATTCTACCTTATTGACGGCTGCTTTCTTTCTTATTGCTGACTTAATTGTGCAAAAGCGGGTTAATGAAGATCATTTTGTACCCTCGCCTTTAATGCAGGGAGGAGCATGGTTAGGTATGCTATTTATGGGTGTAGCGGTTGGTATGGTAGGTCTGCCACCCTTGTCGGGTTTCTTTGGTAAAGTCATGATTCTGAGTGCAGCACCCGAGCATGCTTGGTTCTGGTGGGTCTTGTGTAGCGTTTTGCTGGCAAGTCTGTTTGCTATGATTGCACTGACACGCACAGGGACTTTATTGTTTTACCGTCCCTTACCGAAAGGACAATCACCACTGCCTTTATTCAGTTTGCCTAAGCCCGAGATGCAAGCGAGTTTGCTAGCTTTGGTTTTATTGCTCTGTAGCCCTCTGATTGTAATCGGCGCAGGCCCTTTATCCGATCTCACTGTACAAATCAGTGAGCAACTGCGAGATATTCCTCACTATGTCAATGCAGTTTTGGTCAATCAGCCGGGAGGTTTGAAATGAGTATTGTGACATCGCTCGCTTCTAAAAAGAACCAATACCGCTTTTTACCTCACCCTATTTTGACTGTGGTTTTGTGGCTGATGTGGTTGTTATTGAATAATACCCTTGCACTCGGGCACATGCTGCTAGGGGCGTTTATTGCTTTCTTGATCCCTTTTCTGAGCTCGGCTTTTTGGCCAGAGCGTGTGTGTATTCAAAAGCCTTTCCTAGCTTTGCAGTTTATCGGTATTGTGATCTACGACATTATTAGTGCCAATATGCAGGTGGCGCGTTGGGTTCTTGGCAGTAACCGTCATTTGCAGCCCGCTTTTATGGAGTTGGAGCTGGCTTTGGAGTCGCCTTTGGCGATTAGTGTGTTGGCTTCTACTATTTCGTTGACACCTGGAACGGTGTCTTGTGATTTAGCTATGGATCGTAAGGTCTTATTGATTCATTCACTGCATGTCGATGACCCCCAAGCGGCCTTGAAAGAAATACATGAGCGTTATGAAAAACGTCTGCTGGAGATTTTGAAGCCATGCTAGAAATTGTATTGAAAATTGCTTTTACCTTGGTAAGTTTGGCTTCGGCTTTGAGTCTGATCAGGTTATTGATTGGGCCGGCTGTACCGGATCGCATTCTGGCGCTGGATACACTGTATATAAATTCGGTGGGAATGATTATTTTGTATGGCGTTTTAATGGGCAGTCCACTTTATTTTGAGGCTGCCTTGTTAATTGCAGTCATGGGTTTTGTGGGGACTTTGGCACTCAGCAAATACTTGCTGCGCGGCGATATTATGGAGTAGCAATATGCCTGGCTTTATTGAATTCATGGTTGCTTTTTTAGTGTTATTGGGGGCTGTATTTACCTTCTTGGGTTCATTGGCATTAGTGAAATTACCCGATTTTTTTATGCGTTTACATGGACCCACCAAAGCTTCCACCTTGGGAATAGGGGCGATTTTATTGGCATCAGCCTTGTATTTTACACTGTTGACCGACACACCTGGGGTACATGAGGTGCTGGTCACTGTTTTCTTGTTTATCACAGCGCCTGTGTCAGCCCACATGATGGCAAAGGCCGCTTTGCATTTGAAGCTGAAACAGCATGATCGTACCCGCAATCCGGTACATTATGACGAGCGTTATGGTGAAGACAAGCTTTGAATCAAGCTGAATCTTTATTGTTTTGGTGATGTAGCCCTTTCATTGGATGGTAGTTCAATAGGCTGACTGTCGCTGAATCCATTTCAAGGTTATCGTATGTCTGAAACAGTTGTTAGTGCTACCAATGCTACGGTATCGCTAGGGGCGGATATTCGCCGTACATTGTGGTTGGCTCTGCCATTGATTATGGCGCAATTATTCCAAGTGAGTGCCGGGCTGGTGGATACCCTGATTGCGGGTCATTTGGGTTCAACGGCTTTAGGTGCTGTGGGGGTAGGCTCGGCGGTGTGGATCATTGTGATGCTGGGGTGTATGGGTTTATCCAATGCGCTTGCACCTATGACAGCGCGCTTGCTGGGTTCAAATCAGCTTGGGCTGTTGGGGCATTATTTACGTCAGGGTTTGTGGTTAGCTTTCATCGTGCATAGTTTGGGGGTGATATTGCTGCTGTTTCTCTCCAAACAATTGGCAGTATTGGGCATTGATGAAGCCTTGGTCGTGCCGGCGCAAACGTATCTGGGCATTATGGCTTGGACTTTATTACCTAGTGCGATGTTGGTTGTGGCACGTAATTTTTTGGAAGCTTCGGAAAATACTCATCCTGTTTTACTAATAACATTGATTGGTTTGATCGTCAATGTCAGTGTGAGTGTATTACTGGGCTTGGGCTATTGGGGTTTGCCACGTCTTGGCTTGGTTGGCATTGCTTGGGGGAGTGTTACGTCGCTAGTGCTCATGGCAATTGTGGCTTTTATATTGCTGTTGGGACAGCGTTACCATCATTATCAGTTATTGGCTCATTGGGAGTGGCCACGGTGGAAATTAATTAAAGCCATGCTGGCTTTATCAATTCCTATTGCTTTGAGTATATTGTTTGAAGCCGGTTTGTTTTCAGCCGTTTCGATACAAATGGGGGTATTAGGCACAACAGAGGCTGCCGCGAATGCGATTGCACTACAACTAGCTACTTACTGTTTTATGCTACCGCTGGGCTTGTCGTTTGTTGTTGCGGCGCGGATGGGCAGAGCTTATGGGCAACAGGATCACGCTGCTATACGTCAGCGTTTGCAGGCCAGTTTACTGATTGCTATCACCATGGCCTGTGTAAATGCCACTCTTTTGATTGTATTTAAATCGACATGGGTGGGTGTGTTTACAGACGATACGACGGTTATTGCATTAGCCAACAGCCTTGTTGTATTTGCTGCGATTTTTCAATTGTCTGACACAACACAAGTGACGTTTAATGCTGCTTTACGCGGTTTGCATGATACTCGTGTACCTATGTTGATTAATGGCTTTTCTTATTGGATCTTGGGTTTTTGTGTGGGGTATGTACTCGCGCATGTATTGGGCTATGGGGCACGTGGTTTGTGGATTGGACTGATTTTCGGTTTGAGTTCAGGAAGTGTCTTACTGGGAATACGCCTATGGGTGGTTTTTAGGAGGCTGGTTTTTTAGGTGCTTAGGCTACCTAAACTAGACGCTCCACTTCAAAAGCAAGCACATTGCGTTGTGCTTTGCTAAATTCCACGCCAATTAAATAAATCGGTTCACCCTTGTTTTTATATTTATCTGCATAGCCTTTATCTTTAATTTGTTGCAAAGTATAGCCCTCTGGAGCGATTTCAATCACTTTAAACTCAAAGATATATACTTGCTGATTAAAGTGTAGTGTCATGTCTATACGTCCTAGATTGGTCACATCTTCCAAAGTGATGCTTAAACCAAGAGAGGCAAAGTAAGAATAAAATACACTGGTGTAATAACCCCATACGCGCCAACTTAAGCAGTTAACTATCTGAGCAGCCTTGAAAAAAGGGGTTGTGGCAACCACATGAGCATCTTTTACCGACGAAAGTGAAAG
>PDPH01000020.1 GCA_002747435.1 Pseudomonadota bacterium | reverse complement strand
AATACTTCGATCTTTAAAGAACCTTTGTTTCACTTTTTGTAGCTCGACAATAAAGCGTTCGCCGGTGCTACTCAGGCAATGGAGATCAAAAATCGCTTTACGATCTGCCTGACTTATGCCTTGATATTCGTTTTTGGTGTATTGCAGCTCGGCAATTTGATGATGTGCGGGCAACAGGGTATTGAGAAAGCTGATGAGCAAGTCTTTATGGGGCTCTTCACCAAATAGTTTTTTGAAACCAAAGTCGGTGAGTGGGTTGAGGTAGACGGCTTGCATGGCGCTATCCTTGACTAAGCAGTTGGTTTGAGTTTAGCAGTTTTTGTGCTTAAGTCAGCTAGCAGATTAGTATTTTGGCATGGTGGCAGCACAGCAACTTCTATCGCTATAGTAGTAACTTTCTTAAAACAGCTTCATAAATCTGGCTAAGTTTTTCCAAATCGGCTATGGCTACACATTCATTGATTTGGTGGATTGTGGCATTCAGCGGTCCCAATTCGACCACTTGTGCGCCAGTGGGGGCGATAAAGCGCCCATCAGACGTGCCACCAGAGGTAGATAATGTGGTGTCTGTGCCGGTTATTTCACGAATAGCAGCTTGGCAAGCGTTAACCAGCTCACCAGGCTCTGTTAAAAAGGGCTGACCTGACAAACTCCATTCTACGGTATAGTTCAGTTGATGCTGTTTTAAAAGCGCTTCAGTACGTGCTTGAATCACTTCCGGCGTAATTTCAGTAGAAAAACGCCAGTTTGCCAACACCTCCAACACTCCAGGAATCACATTACTAGTGCCATTACCAGCGTGTATATTGGAAATCTGAAAAGTCGTGGGGGGGAAGAACTCATTACCTTGATCCCACTGGGTCTGTGTCAGTTCAGTCAAGGCAGGCGCGGCGCGATGGATAGGATTATCCGCTAGCTGTGGGTAAGCCACGTGGCCTTGCTTGCCTTGAATACTGAGTTTGGCATGCAAAGAGCCACGGCGGCCATTTTTGATAATATCGCCTAAGGTGTTGCTGCTAGAAGGTTCACCCACTAAACACCAGTTGATTTTTTCTTGGCGTGCTTCCAGTATTTCCACAACTTTGACCGTGCCATTGACAGCAGGTCCCTCTTCGTCACTGGTGATCAGAAAAGCAATAGAGCCTTTATGTTCGGGGTAAGCGCGTACAAAGTTTTCGCAAGCTACCATAAACGCTGCAATACTGCCTTTCATGTCGGCTGCACCGCGCCCATATAGCAGGCCATCGCGTATCGTTGGTTGGAAAGGATCACTGTACCAAGGTTCTAATGAGCCCGGCGGCACAACATCCGTGTGACCTGCAAAACATAATAGAGGGGCACTGTTGCCGCGTCTTAACCACAGATTGTCGACCTCGCCAAAGCGTAATGATTCAGCCTGAAAGCCACAGGGGGCGAGATAATCAGCGATAAATGTTTGACAGCCTTGATCATCAGGCGTGACAGATGGGCGACGAATGAGCGCTTCAGCAAGTTGCAGGATTTTGGACATAATGGTGTTATTAGTATTTTATTTAATGTTGAAAAGTGTTTTGATAGGTATCGGCAGAAAAGCCAAGCATACGACGTGTTCCCAAATCCAGTACAGGGCGTTTGATAATAGCAGGCTGTTCTTCCATGACCGCGAGTGCTAGTGTTTCATCCATATGGTTACGCGTGCGTTCTGGTAATTGTCGCCAAGTCCTGCCACGTTTGTTAATTAATGCCTCCCAGCCCAACTCTGCTACCCAAGCGCGTAGTTGCACTGGATTCAAACCATCTTTGCGAAAATCATGAAAGGTATAAGGAATACCGCGTTCTTCCAGCCAAGCGCGAGCTTTGCGTACCGTATCGCAGTTGCTGATGCCATAAAGCGTGGTCATGATTGCATTTCCATTTGCTATTGCTGAGCAGGAAGACTATACGAGACTGGCTGACACTTGGCAAACACTTGACACTTAGTATCTAGCACTGCTCTCAAGTAAGCTGCTATTTAGCGGTCATACCATTTGTGATAAGCACGTCGTTTGCCCGTTCGTTGGGTAATAATGCCTTCAATAATAATACAGCCTTGGGCAAACTCTGGCTCCATGCTGCCATCAATAATTTGCAAGGCAAAGGGTTCAGCTTCTGCACAGTGGCCACCATTACTATTACCATCGCTGAGCTTAGATTTGAACAGATCTTGCACGGCAATTTTGACTTCAGCCATATTTTAGTGCTCCTGTGCAGGCTTACGGCTAAACTCACTTGCGGCTATAGGGTGCTTTGGTTCATACCAGCGCAGCTTTTCATGTAGCTGGACGACTTCGCCTACGATAGTGAGCGCGGGGGCGCGGACTTTTCGTTCCTTGACCAAATTGGGAAGGCTGGCCAGTGTGCCAATATGTACTCGTTGATTGCGCGTAGTGCCTTGCTCGACCAGTGCAGCAGGCATATCCGCTGACATACCCTGTGCCATAAGCTGTTGGCTAATTACTGCAATGCCGCTGAGCCCCATGTAAAATACAATCGTTTGACCGGGGCGTGCCAGTTTTTCCCAATCTAAATCAATGCTGCCATCTTTAAGGTGGCCGGTGGCAAAGGTGCAAGATTGGGCATAGTCACGATGTGTTAGGGGTATGCCTGCATAAGAGGCACAACCGGAAGCGGCAGTAATACCGGGTACTATCTGGAAGGGAATACCCTGTTTTGCCAGTGCTTCAATTTCTTCACCGCCTCGCCCAAAAATAAAGGGATCTCCCCCTTTAAGGCGTAAGACTTGTTTGCCCTGTTTAGCTAGGTCGACTAGCAAGTTATTGATTTTGTTTTGTGGTACAGCATGGTTGGCTTTTTCTTTGCCCACATAAATACGCTCGGCATTTTGGTTTGCCATATCGAGTATGGATTTTGCCACCAAGCGGTCATGTACCACGACATCCGCTTGCTGCATTAAGCGTAAGGCACGAAAAGTCAGCAGATCTGGGTCTCCAGGGCCTGCACCGACTAAATAAACTTCGCCAATACGGGCGATGCCCGAGCCTCGCGCTATCATGTCTTCCAACATTTGGCGGGCGGCATCTATATTGCCTGTATAGACTAGTTCAGCCAAGGGACCGCGTAAGGCTTGCTCCCAAAAGCGCTTGCGTAAATCGGGATTGGAAAAGCGCTGTTTTACCGGATCACGATACGCTTCAGTAATGGCCGCCAGTTGACCGTAGGAAGCGGGAATCATTGTTTCCAGCCTCATGCGTAACTGCCGTGCTAATACAGGAGATGCACCGCCGGTAGACACGGCAATTTTAACTGGCGAGCGATCGACCACAGAGGCTAGGGTAAAGCTGCATTCTTGCTGGCTATCCACCACATTCACCGGAATATTTTGCTTATTGGCTAAGCTTGCTATTTGTGCATTAACTGCACGTTGATCCGTTGCAGCAATCACGAGAAACACGCCTGTTAGGTCATTAGGTATAAAAGCACGTGGTTGGTAATGGATACTGTCTGGATATTGTTGCAAAACAGCCTGTAATTCCGGGTTAATCTCAGGTGCTACAATGCTTAACTGCGCGCCTGCCTGTAATAGGCTTTTTGTTTTGCGCAAGGCCACCCGACCGCCACCGACTACTAGACAAAGCCGTTGTTTTAAACACAAAAAGACCGGAAAACGCTCCACTCATTAACCTCCGCGATTTTTATGCCAAATTTGCTAATGTACAATTCCTTGAACGAGTTCGCTTTCAAAGATACTTCGCAGTAAACAGCGCAGAACTGATCTTCAATGACGTGCCTGTTTGCGCGCATCTTCATAGCTTTCGTGGTTGCCTTGTCGTGCAAACTGTTTGATCATAGGCAAGGTTTGAGTAATGCGAAATACATAGTAATAGGGCATGCGAGTCTTCCAACGGACTTTGAGCTTTATTATTGCCTTTAGTCAAGAGCTTGCCAATAACTCTTATTAAGAGGGTTGTGTAAAGACTACAGAACATTGTGGTGCATAGTCATGGCTGATTCAGCTTGTATCTCCTAAGGTAATGTAAGGGAAGATATGGGACAGTGAGCTTACTAGGGCAGGGTATAAGCAAAGCGCTTGCGCAAAACACAAATTACTTTCATTCCAGCTATTAATACTATTAACGAATTATAAGGGAGACCAAAATGAGAGCAGGTCAGTGGTTGCTACCATGGGCTATTTTTACAGGATGTGTGGGCGCTATCGCCGGTTGCAGCAATGCCCCTACCCGATCTGAGCAGGCTGCTAGCCCAAAGCCTGCCGTAAGCAGTCATGCTAAGACTGAATACAGTAAACCAGCCCAACTTGAAGAAAACTTGGCCGAGCTGACTCCATTAAATACAAGCAGTAAAGCTAAAGTGCAAGAGCATGCAGATGCAGAAGAGATCGTCGGGAAAACTGTGGAGTCTGCGGTAGAATCAGCGCAGGTAATGGCGGCAACAACTCAAGCAAACATTCCCCAAGCTCGTCCATTGCAAAAGAGGGTTGTTGCTGCTGCCAGACCCAAACCTGTGGCTCGACGTTTATCGGCTGAGCAACAGCGTTTGGCGCATTTGCGCAAACGGCGCCACCGTGAGTGGGAAGCTAAACAAGAAGAGGCTCGTCAACGTGCTGAATATCAGCACCGTTTGCAAGCGCAGGAAGCTCAACTAGCACAAAGTCAAGCAGCCGCTAGACAGCAACAAGCACAGGCCGCTGCCAAACAACAACAATTACGTCAACAGTACCAGCAACAATATGCAGCTCGGCAAACACAAGCTCAACGTCAGCAGCAAATGGCTCAACAAGCTCAGCAACAGCAATATGCAGCTCGGCAAGCACAAGTTCAACGCCAGCAGCAAATGGCTCGACAGACTCGGCAACGTCAGCGGCAAGCAGCCCAAAGACAAATTGCTCATGCCAGTCAGCGTTCACACGTCGGCTATGGTGGCAGAGGAACAGGTGATTATTATGCGACTGCATTGAGCGGAGATTTTGCAGGTTATCCGCAGTTAGCTTCCTTTATTGAGCATATGGTAAAGCGTTATGGTTTCGATCGTGGCTATTTGTATGGTGTTTTTTCACAAGTACGTAATCGTGATAATGTAGCACGTCTGTGGAGTGGAAATAAGGGTGGTAGCGCTACACCGGGGGGCTGGTATAATTATCGTGCCAAATTTGTAACACCAGAGAATGTACAAAGAGGTGTACGGTTCTGGAATGAACATGGCGTACATTTACAAAGAGCAGCGCGTCGGTACGGTGTTGACCCTGAGTATATTGTCGGCATTATGGGGGTTGAGACTCGTTGGGGGCGTATTTTCGGCAAGCATCGAGTCATTGATGCGCTATTGACTTCAGCGATTGTTAACACTCGGCGCAGCCAATTCTTTTTTAACGAGTTGGAAAACTATTTATTAATGACACGCAGCGAGCAAATGAACCCATTAGAGCCAATGGGGTCTTATGCCGGTGCTATGGGCTATGGACAGTTTATGCCTAGCAGTTTCCAGTCCTTTGCGGTGGATTTTGACGGTGATGGCATTCGTGATCTTTGGAATCCAGTCGATGCCATTGGCAGCATTGCCAACTATTTTGCCAAGCACGGTTGGCAGCGTGGTCAGGAAGTGGCTGTACCTGCGGTAGTGAGTTCGTCACAATATGCAACGATGCCTGACGGCTTTAAAGTGAAGTATTCTTCGTCGACATTGGCCAGCAAAGGTATCAAGCCTCGCAGTGGCAGTTGGAGTAAGACTGGGCGCACACATTTATTAGCTTTGACGACAGTTCCGGGGGGTAATAAAGAACCGTGGATTGGGTATAATAATTTTTATGTGATTACTCGCTATAATCATAGTAATTATTATGCCATGGCGGTGCATCAGTTGGCGCAATCTGTAAAATTGAGCACAGGGGCGGCTGTCTATGCTAGTCGTTGATGGAATGCAAGTTCCTAAAATAATGCTTAGACTAAGTCGTTGATAGAGGGCAGTGGGTTCAAGGGCTGCTTAAATTAAGCTCGAAATAATATTGTCTTTTATTAAATTAAACTTATTTCGGTTGCAATTTAGACATTTTGGTTAAAAAAAAGCAAAATGGGGTAAATAAATAATGCTATTCTTGCTGCGTTTCGTGTCTATTCAACAAGTGATATATGCCTATGAACGTACTCACATTTAGTGAGGCTCGTCATCTTGTATCCCGCACAGGACTGGGTGCAGAGTGGGGCAGCATAAAAGCTCTCGAAGGGCAGACTAGGGATAAGGCTGTAGAGCAAATTTTGCATACGCCACCTTCGCCTCTCAGACCGCCGCCACCTTTGACACCTTGGAACAAGTTAGAGCCGATGCGTGACGAAAGTGCCAAGGGGCGCAAAGATGCGTGGATGATCGCACAACAGGAAGGAAAACGTTTACAAGGATGGTGGCTTGAGCAGATGCTTGCAACTAAGTCGCCCTTCATTGAACGTATGACTTTGTTCTGGCATGGCTTCTTGACCTCATCTATCCAGAAAACGCTGCAACCCAGTTTATTGTATAAACAAAATTTGCTGTTACGCAGACACGCACTGGGGAATTTTCGTCATCTGCTTCAAGCCATAGCCCGTGATCCAGCTATGCTGGTTTATCTGGATGGTTATCAAAATGCGAAGGATAGTCCCAATGAAAACTTCGCTAGAGAGCTGCTAGAGCTGTTTACCATTGGCAGAGGGAAATATAATCAAGCTGATGTGACTGCGGCAGCCAAGGCATTTACAGGCTGGACCGTACATCCTCAAACCGGAGAGTTTCAAGTACGTGCCGATTTGCATGATAATAGTCCGCTTACCTTTCTAAAAAAGCATAAGGGTCGTTTCACTGGCGAGCAAATTATTGACTTGTTGCTGAATAATGACCGTACAGCCGAGCGTTTAGCCGAGCGCTTCTGGCGTAATTTCGTTAGTACAGCACGTCCTAATCCGGTGCTTATAAAGCACTGGGGCGCGCAATTCCGCCAGCTAAACTATGATATCAAAGGAATTTTGCGACTGGTTTTAAATAGTCCTGAATTCTGGGATAAACGTAATCGGGGTGCTTTGGTCAAGTCGCCTGTTGATTTATTAGTCGGTACTTTGCGCATGACGAGAGGGTATCGTCGTGAAAATACCGGTGAAATGATTAATTTGTGTCGTTTGTTGGGGCAAGAATTGTTTGATCCCCCTAGTGTGAAAGGCTGGTCGGGAGGAGAGCATTGGATCAGTACCCAAACTTTATTGGTTCGAGCCTCTTATCTGGCGAAGATTTCTCGTGGGAATCTGGATCAGAAGTATGACGATCAATTGCCTCTACCGGTTAGAGATGCTCAAGGCATTATCGACTGGATGTTGGCTGTGCCGCCGGTTAATGCTTTGCCAAAAATTCCTGGCGAGCGACGCTTGGCGCATGCTTTGCTGTTAGACCCGTCGTTTCAGGTGAATTGAAACTTGGGTAATAGCTGATAAGTAAAAGAAGGAATTTATATAAAGATAATAAAAGTAAATACCAAGGTGGTTAACTTATATATCTAGAGGGATTAGTTGGTTTATGAAAAGACGTGGATTTTTAAAGCTGGCTGGTGCTTTGTCGACTGTCGGTTTCGCGCCAGAAATTTTATGGGCTGCCGCGCCATCTGCTAGGAGTGGCAATACACAGGCAAAACCCATTGCGCCACGCTCGGTTTCTGGTAAAACGCGTCGAGTGGTGCTCATCAAGTTGGTGGGTGGTAATGATGGTTTAAGCACTTTAATTCCGACGCGCGACAAGGAATACAACTTATTGCGTGACAAATATCGCCCCAATATTTTACATGCCAAGCATCAATTACAAGAGTTACCCGACAGCAATGGTTTGGCTCTGAATCCTTATATGGCACCCCTGCAACGTTGGTGGAAGTCAGGCCATGTGGCATGGATACAAGGTGTAGGTTACCATCACCCAATCTTATCCCATTTTCGCTCCAGTGATATTTGGGAAACGGCTAGCAATGCTTTTGAGTATTCAGACATTGGTTGGCTAACGCAGATATTGCCTCGCTACAAAGAAGGACTACATGGCATTATTATTGGAGAAGGCCTAGGACCAATGTTGGGCAAAGATTGCCACACTATTGCGATGCAAAGTCCGCAAGTCTTTCTAAATCAGGTTGATTTGATTGATGATATTTCTCCTTCTCGCCACCCTAGCCAAGCCTTAACGCATATTGTTAATATTCAGCATCAATTGCATGCTGCCGGTAAGCAGTTGAAACAAAAGATGAGTCATCCTAAGCCGCTAGGTGGTTTTGCAACCGGTACGCTTGGACGTCAGCTAGAATCGATTGCTCAAATGATTATTAATGATGTTGACACCGCTGTTTATAAAATTGAGCATAAAGGTTTTGATACGCATTCCAAGCAATTAATCACTCAAAATCATTTGTTGCGTGAACTGTCTGTTGCGCTGGATTCTTTTGCTAATGCTATGCAACGTCATGGGCGGTGGGATGAGGTCATGGTGATTACTTACTCTGAGTTCGGGCGGCGTGTCGCCGAGAATCATGGTAAAGGTACGGATCACGGTGCTGCATCAGTACAATTAGTCATGGGCGGTAAAGTGCGTGGCGGTATTTACGGCGATCGTCCACCTCTGCATGATTTGGATAAAGATGGTAATTTGCACATGACGACTGATTTTCGCAAAGTATATGGCACTGTAGCAAGTCGTTGGTTGGGTGTCGCAAATCCTTGGCGGTCACAAGGTATATTACCGTTTGTTTGATTGTTTGAATGAGCATTTTGCCGCATAATCCCCGCCTTTGAGCAATCAGCTTCACAGCAAATACGGCGGGTTATGTGGTTTAAAAATCTTTATCTCTATAAATTGCAGCAGGATTTTGAATGGACTGCTGAGGACTTGCACGAAAAGCTGGCATTTAGGCCATTTGCGCCTTGCGTGCAAGAGCAGCGTGAAAGTGTGGGCTGGGTCAGCCCATTGGGGCGTGACTCTCAGGTGATGGCTCATGCTGCTAATGGCTATATCTTGGTAAGTTTGGCGCATCAGGAACGTATGCTGCCGTCTTCTGTTATCCGTGAAGCGCTGGAGGTGCGTCTCGCTGAGATTGAGGCGCGTGATGGGCGAAAAGTAAGCGGTCGTGAGAAAAAAGACCTTAAAGAAACGATTGAGTTTGAGTTGCTCCCCAAGGCATTTACGCGAACTCGGCAAATTGATGCCTGGCTCGATCCCCAAGGGCGTTGGTTGATATTGAATACAGCTTCTGCTACCCAAGCTGAGCGCCTGACGCATTATTTGCGGGCAAGTATAGACTCTTTGCCGCTCAAAGCGCCTGAAACTGAAATGACGCCTGTCTGTTTAATGACGCAATGGTTGCGCGAAGGTGTTCTGCCTGCCCCATTTGAATTAGGCGAAGAATGTGAGTTACGTAGCCAAGGGGATGATCAAAGTGTTGCTGTGTTCAAAAAGCATGAATTGCGCTCCGATGAGGTGCAATCTAACTTAGATAATGGAAAGTGGGTGTCCAAGCTCATGCTGGTTTGGGACAACAAGATCAGTTTTATGCTGACAGATAATTTATTGATCAAGCGGCTCAAGTTTTTGGATGTGATGGGCGAACAATTAGATGAACATGACCCACAGTCCTATGCTGAGAAGAAAGATATTGAATTTACCTTAATGACAGGAGAAGTTACCCGCTTGTTACAGGATTTACTGCACTGCTTGAATCCTCAACAAACGGAGGATGTAGATAGAGAGAATAACCCCGCAAGCCCACCTATCGCTAACGATTATTTCGTAGAAGAAAAGGAAATGGCTGAAAGTGAAAATGAATCAGCCAATCCTGAAAATGAAGATGAGAAATAGAACCTGGAGAGAATGACCCTCTCACGCTGTGTTATTGGGTTTTCTCTTGGAAGGCGGAAATCTTGGTATTGAATTGCACTCCCCACCGTCCCGCGTCTTGTGCTGAAGGTCATCCTTTCCAGACTCTTGTCAAGGAGTATAGTACAGCTTGCTCAAAATGTAGTTCAAATTTATATAAGATTCATCGTTTTTTTCGATGTGGCTAATAAATTGGCTAGGGCGTTCCATTAAGTTGCACTGAGAGGATTTTCCCCTTGCTCATCTGCGGCTACAATAAATGATTTTCTTTGCCTCAGGATGATCCCATGATGACAACGGTTTCCAATCTGCCTGTTACCCGTGCGTTGCTCAGTGTGTCAGACAAAAGCGGTTTGTTGGAGTTTGCCCAGTTTTTACATAGTCAAGGGGTTGAGCTGCTCTCGACGGGCGGAACGGCGCGTTTATTGATGGAGCATCATATTCCGGTGCTCGAAGTGTCCGAGTACACAGGTTTCCCGGAAATGATGGATGGCAGAGTTAAGACATTGCACCCTAAAATTCACGCTGGTTTGTTGGGCAGGCGAGGGCAAGATGATGCTGTAATGGCTGAGCATGACATTAGCCGTATTGATTTGCTGGTGGTGAATTTGTATCCCTTTGAGGCGACGGTAGCCAAAGAAAATTGCACCTATGAAGATGCTGTAGAAAATATTGATATTGGCGGTCCAGCAATGGTAAGAGCTAGTGCTAAGAATCATGCTCATGTCAGCATTATTGTTGATCCATTGGATTACGGTCGTGTACAGGCTGAAATGGCGCAAACGGGAGGCTGTGTGTCGCCTGAAACTCGTTTTGATTTGGCGATTAAAGCATTTGAGCATACAGCGCGCTATGATGGGATGATTGCAAACTATTTTGGTGCACGAGTGGCAGGGGCTTCTCATGAGTCACCTGCACAATTCCCGCGTACCTTTAATTTACAGCTACAAAAAAAACAGGACTTGCGCTACGGTGAAAATGCCCACCAACAGGCGGCTTTTTATACTGAAAGCAATCCGCCTGTTGGCAGTATTGCGAGTGCGCTGCAAATTCAAGGCAAGGCACTCTCTTATAATAATATTGCTGATACTGATGCGGCTCTTGAATGTGTCAAGCAATTCACAGCGGCAGCCTGTGTGATTGTTAAGCATGCGAATCCTTGTGGTGTCGCGGTGGCGAGTCATTTATTGACTGCTTATGAGCGGGCGTATAGTACTGATCCTGAGTCTGCGTTTGGTGGCATTATTGCGTTTAATCGGGAACTGGATTTGGCGACAGCGCGTTTGATCATTGAGCGACAGTTTGTTGAAGTGATTATTGCACCGGGGATCGCACCCGAGGCTGTTGCTGTCGTGGCGGCTAAGAAAAACATACGCTTACTTATAGTCGAACAATGGCCAGTTTCATCCAGCACCCGCACTACATTAGATTTCAAGCGTGTTAATGGTGGTTTGCTGCTACAGACTGCGGACAAAACCCTGCTGGAAGGTTTAAGCGTAGTTACTCAACGCCAGCCTAATGCACAAGAATGGGAAGATTTACAGTTTGCTTGGCGGGTCGCTAAATTCGTTAAATCCAATGCGATTGTTTATGCGTCTGAGCAGCGCACCATTGGCGTGGGGGCGGGACAAATGAGTCGGGTCAATTCAGCGCGTATTGCTACTATCAAAGCGCAACAGGCAGGCTTGAGCGTGGCGGGTTCGGTGATGGCCTCAGATGCCTTTTTTCCTTTCCGTGATGGTATTGATAGTGCTGCTTCAGCAGGGGTTCGTGCGGTGATTCAACCCGGTGGTTCAATGCGGGATGAAGCGCTTATTGCTGCGGCTAATGAATATGGTATGGCTATGGTATTTACTGGCATGCGCCATTTTCGCCATTGAAGCTATATGTATAGGGCATACTACCGTTTATTGAAACAGGGTGGTGCAGGGGTAATTGGTATTTTGGGTATTGCTTAATCTGCATGCAAATGTTGCAAACAAGTGCTGTGCAGTGCTTGGCTGGCGGTTGCCAAGACCGATTGGGTTGACAATGTTAGTGCATGGCCGTACATATCGGTAAAAGTGCCACCTGCTTCAGTGACAATGACCGACAGTGCAGCAATATCCAGAATATTGACGTCAGACTCCAATACCACATCTAGCTTGCCAGCGGCGAGTAGGTGGTAGTGCAAAAAGTCGCCATAACCGCGAATACGTTGGACTTGTTGGATCATATTGCCCAGCGCTGTCCAGCGTTTGGGATGAGCGGCAAGGCTGGCAATATTGCCTAAAGACAGTGCCGACTGGCTGAGTTTAGTATAAGTCGTGGTGTGGAGTGGCTTACCATTTAAAAAAGCGCCTTTGCCTTTTTCTGCATAAGCCAGCTCACCAAAACTGGGTGCATTGGAAACGCCAAGAATAAGTTCATTGCCGTGCATGAGAGCAATTTGTGTGGAAAACATGGGGTAATGGCGTACAAAGCTTTTGGTGCCATCAATAGGGTCGATAAGCCAGCGATATTCAGCTTCGCTATTGACCTTGCCGGTTTCCTCCCCCAAAAAGCCATGTTCAGGAAAGTGTTCCAGAATAATACGTTTAATGGTTTGTTCGGTTTCCACATCAGCAATGGTGACAGGTGATTGATCCGCTTTGAACTCGACTTCAACATCTCGGTGGTAATAGTTCAAAATAACGGCTTCTGCGGCGCGTACTGCTTGCAGGGCGGCTTGCAGGAAAAGGCTTGGTTCGGCACGCTCTGGTGTGCCCGTAGTGGTGTTCATTGCCGGAGTATTCCTATTAATGGCTTCAATAGGTAGCAATTCAACAGGATTAATACCCAGTGTCAAGCATTTCACTTGTCGCAGGTAAATTGGCTATACTGCGCGGCTTATTGGCTCTTGAGCTTGAAAAATTATGTTGCTTTATATTCATGGATTTAATTCGTCCTCTCAGTCCGGCAAGGCGCAGGAAACGCGCCGCTGGCTGGAGGCGCGTGGGCGAGGGACGGAATGGGTTTGCCCTGACTTGCCCCATCGCCCTGCTGAGGCCTTTGCCTTATTAGAGAGTATTCTGGCTCAGGCAAGGACACCAGTGGCACTCATGGGTAGCTCATTAGGTGGTTTTTATGCCACTGTCTTGGCAGCGCGTCACGCATTACGTGCAGTTCTCATCAATCCTGCGGTGCATCCGGCACTGTTACTGCGGTCTGCTCTGGGTTTACAAAAAAGTTATTATTCCGATGCCACGTATGAGTTTAGCCAAGCTCATTTGGATGAATTGCAAGCCTTGGATTTATCCGCACCGGCTGAGCCGAATAAACTGTTGTTATTGCAGGAAACAGGTGATGAAGTCCTAGATTGGCGCGATGCAGTGGCTTTTTATCGTGATTGTCATCAGTTGGTTTTTCAGGGGGGTGATCACGGTTTTACTCGATTCAGGGGGGTATTGGAATTGGCAGATCATTTTTTATCAGGGGCATTGGGCTGATGTTGACGACACCTCAGAGCTTAAGCTGGCATCCCTGTTTGGCGGGGAGCCAGCCTGTATATGAAACGCTACAAGAGCGCAATAACTTGCGACAAGCACTGGGTTTGTCAGCAGCTTTGCAGCAACGGGAAGTGCTGCGTATCGGTGATTTGCATTGTGAGTTATACCCGCACGCGAGCGAAGCGCCTCTGATTATCTTTTTGCCAGGAATAACGACTTATGTTGAGCTTTATGCTGTTTTTCTCACTGCATTGCAAGGGCAGGGCTTTAATGTATTGGCGGTTGATTTGCCCGGGCATGGTTACTCCGGCGGAACGCGCGGCGATTACCGCGTGGCTCAGGTCTTAAAAGCTTTACAAAGCGTGTTGGATATTATGCAGCAGCGTTTTTCAGAGCCGGTCGGCATTTATGGCTATTCTATAGGCGCTTTGCTAGCGGTTGCTTTGGCTGAGCGGGATGCACGAGTGCGTTCGGTCTTATGTGGTACTTTGCTGGTTCCAGATATACCACCTGACTTTTTCCATCAGTTTGGATGGCAGTGGTTGTCGGGTACTGCTTTGTTGATGCCCCGTATGCGTTTACCACTGAAGCAGTTGCTGGATTTGGAGGCTTTATTGACTGGGCGGCCAGCCGCTGGGTTGATGCAACACATTCGAAACGATTCCCGTATGGTTTACGATTACCCGGTGGCAACCTTGGCTTCCTTGTTTAGTTGGCGGCTAGGTGTGGTGCGGCGTGCTTATACTTCTTTTATGGCGGCGATTGTTCATGGTGAGCACGATGAAGTGTTGCCTGCCAGCTATTCACAACGGCTGGTCAATCGCTTACAACATCCTTTTAAGCTCATGACCTTGCGCGATGAAGGGCACATGCTACCTTGGGATAATCCAGCCGTCATGGCTGCATTGGCGGCAGGATGGTTTGCAGGAACGCTGACTTAAAGCGTGCTTAAGATTCAAGCGGTTTTCCTAAGTGGTCTTTCCAAAGCCATATCGAGCAGTTCGATCCAGTGCAATACCTGCTTTTGAGTGCCTGAAGCAAGGTGTATTTGGCAACCGACATTAGCGGTGGCAATCACAGCAGGTTCGTCGGCTTCAAGATTTTTTAGCTTGTTTTGCAGCAATGGTTGCGATAGCTGCGGCTGTAGAATGGAATAAGTACCCGCAGAACCACAACATAAATGGGCATCCGCAACTGTTGTCAATTCAAAACCTGCTTTGGCCAAAATTGTTTCCACGACGCCATTAAGTTTTTGGCCGTGCTGTAAGGTGCAAGGACTATGGAAAGCAATTTTGCGCCATTCAGGATCAATAAGTGTTTTACCGAAATCCGCTGTTAATAAGACTTCACTAATATCTTTGGTGAGGGCGGCGATTTTTCGTGCCTTGTCAGCGTAGTCAGGATCATTTTTGAGCAGTTCGCCATACGCTTTGATGGTTGCACCGCAGCCACTAGCCGTCACTACAATTGCTTCTGCTCCAGCTTCAAGCTGTGGCCACCAGGCATCAATATTGCGCCGCATAAAATCCAGCGATGCTTGCGTTTCACCCAAATGCAGATGGACTGCTCCACAGCAGCCTGCTTGTTTGACTGGGACTAATGCGATGCCCAGTTTTTGTAGTACCTGTGCAGTCGCTATATTAGTGGCGGGCGTGGTGACGCTTTGCACACAGCCCTCAAATGCCAGCATTTTGCGAGGCTTGGGTTTGGCAGGCCAGTGTTGATTTTTTTGTTGGGGCGGCAGTTTGCGTGCCAATTTCAAGGGCAATAAGGGTTTGACTAAATAGCCGATAGCCAATAGCGTCTGAAAACGTTTTGGATACGGCAGAATGCGACACAAAGCTTGGCGCATAAGGCGTTCTGTCCAAGGGCGCTCAGTTTGGTGCTCTACAATTTCCCGCCCTATATCGACAAGGCGACCATAACGCACACCGGAGGGGCAAGTTGTTTCGCAAGAGCGGCAAGTCAGGCAGCGGTCTAAATGCAGGCGTGTGCTGGCGGTAGGTGTTGCGCCTTCTAGGATTTGTTTAATCTGGTAAATGCGCCCGCGTGGTCCGTCCAGTTCATCCCCTAGTAATTGATAAGTCGGGCAGGTCGCTGTACAGAAGCCGCAATGTACACAGGCACGTAAAATACTTTCTGCTTCCTTTCCCAAGGGGTGATGACGGTAGATTTCAGTGAGTTGCGTTTGCATCTTAGAACTCCGGGTAGAGGCGCTGTGGATTGCAAATACCGGCTGGATCAAAGGATTGTTTCAAGGCACGGTGATAGCGCAACAAGCCTGCCTCTAGGGGATGAAAGACAAGACCTGCACGGTGCAATTGATCGCTGGGGCTGCGAAATAAGGTTGCTGAGCCGCCAGCACTACTAACAACAACGCGAATGTCCTCGGCTGTTGCTTCGCTGTGTAACCAGCGTTGTGCACCGCCCCAGTCGTATAGACAGTCACCCTCCAGTTTGAGTAGCGGCGCATCCAAGGGTAAGGATAAGCGCCACAGTGGCAGTTGGGGTTTGAAAAAGCTTAAACGATGTTCACGCAAGCTTTTCCAGAAAGTAGCTGTATCATCAAGTAAATCACCTTTGAGTTCCTTGCTTGCTTGTTTGACCGCACCTTGGGAGCCAGATAAACGCAAATAGAAATGCCCATTATACCAACAGGCCGCACTAATCGGATAAGGCTTGAGACTGGCCTGCTGTAATTGTTGCAAAGCATTTTCAGGCGCTAGTTCTTGTACCAAGGTGAGTTCAGTCGTTGGCTTTGGTAAAACTTTGAGAGAGATCTCCAGTAAAATGCCTAGCGTTCCTAGTGATCCGGTCATTAAACGCGAAACATCATAACCAGCCACGTTTTTCATGACTTGTCCACCAAACTTGAGTATTTCACCTTTGCCATTAATGAGCTGACAGCCCAAGACAAAATCACGCGCGCTGCCCCAATAAGGGCGTGCAGGGCCAGAAAAATTAGCTGCAATAGTGCCACCTAAGCTTGCTGCTGTACCAAAATGGGGCGGTTCAAAGGCTAAGTGTTGCTGGTGTTCCGCTAAGGCTGCTTCAATTTCCACTAAAGGTGTGCCAGCACGCGCCGTAATGACTAGTTCAGTGGGGTCGTAACTGACTATGCCACTGTGTTTTGCTAGTGATAGCGCTTGTCCCTGTGGTAGGCCACCATACCAGTGTTTAGTATTAGCACCGCTAATGCACAGCGGTATTTTTTGTTGATAAGCTTGTTGTACCTGTTGCTGAAGTAAGGGGCTGAGGTCTTGTGCTTGCATGAATGGATCTGTTGCTAAGAAATGGACGGTCTACACTTTACTAAATTTTTGGCGGCAGTGAACAGCGCTAAAAGAGATAGTTGTACTGTAGGCATGAAAAAGCTTGTTTCTGCTGTTTCCTACTGTTTTTATGGCTGCGATAGTCAGGTTTGGCTATGAGGGCTTGTGCAGGTATGGCTTGACAGGTCACTACAAGGCATTTAGGAGTGCAAGTGCTTTGAATACAATTATTTGCCTCTTGAAGCGAACGTGTTACATTTGCATTAAACCCCTGCCATGTATTGGGCGTTTGTCGACTTTATTTATGGCATTTGGGCTTGGATTATTTTTTTGAGGCATGTCAGCTTGGAGGTACAATGACGGCAATACTGGATATTGACAATATTCACAAACGTTTCAATCAACTCGAAGTGCTTCATGGTATCTCTCTTCAGGCTCACGCCGGTGATGTTATTTCTCTCATAGGCTCCTCCGGTTCTGGTAAATCCACTTTCTTACGTTGTATTAATTTATTGGAAATGCCCAATCAAGGGACGATCAAGCTGGCGGGTGAAGAAATTGCTTTAACGACTAATCGCAAAGGTGAACGTGTTCCTGCCAATCCAAAGCAGGTACAGCAGTTACGCGCCCGAGTGGGTATGGTGTTTCAGCAATTTAATCTATGGTCACATTTAAGCATTCTGGACAATGTGACTGAAGCACCGATTCGTGTGCAAGGCTTGTCTAAAGCCGAAGCGCGCGATATAGGCATGGAGTATTTAGAGAAAGTAGGCGTAGTGAATAAGGCTGACACTTATCCGGGCTTTCTTTCTGGCGGTCAACAGCAACGTGTAGCAATTGCGCGTGCTTTAGCAATGCGCCCGGAGGCCATTTTGTTTGATGAACCAACTTCTGCATTGGATCCCGAGTTGGTCGGTGAAGTATTGAATGTCATGCGCAAGCTGGCTGAGGATGGCATGACCATGATTGTCGTGACACATGAAATGGCTTTTGCGCGGGATGTGTGCAGTAAGCTTATTTTTTTACATCAGGGTTTAATTGAGGAAGAGGGAGCGCCAAGCGAAGTGTTTAGCTCGCCTGAGTCACCTCGTTTACAACAATTTTTAGCAAACACAACTTATTGATAACAGTATTATTTCAACATAACTGATTTGGAGTTGAATCATGAAGAAAACTTGGTTGATGGCTTTAGCTTTGGGCGCCGCGCTGGTATCCGGTACAGCAGTTGCTGAAGGCACATTACGTATTGGTACAGAGGGAGCGTATGCGCCTTATAATTTCCTGAATGATGATGGCAAAGTGGCTGGTTTTGAAATTGATCTAGGCAATGCACTGTGCGAGCAGCTAGCGATGGAATGCAAATTTGTGCTTAATGAGTGGGATTCAATTATTCCTAATCTGCTGGCGGGTAACTACGATTTGATTATGGCAGGCATGTCTATTACTGATGAGCGTAAGAAAACGCTTGCTTTCAGTGATGAATACAAGCCTGTTGACCCTTCTTTGTACCTAGTGGTCAAGGGTACCGAGTTGGATTTCGGGAATTTAGAGGGTAAAAGTGTGGGTGTGCAGGGTGCAACCCTTCAAGCTGCATTTGCGGAAGAAAAGTTTGGTGAAAAAAACACCATCAAGTCTTATGAGAAATCTGACCAGTTTGTGTCCGATCTTGCTGCTGGCAATGTGGATGTCGTCTTGGCAGATGGTGAATTTATCCGCGCTATGGCAGAAGGTTCACAGGGGCTATTGGAAATTACGGGGCCTGAAGAGCAAATTGGCGGCGGGATTGCTGTTGGTTTGCGTCAGGATGATGCCGAGTTGTTAGAAAAGTTGAACGCTGCACTGGATACCCTGAAAGAAAATGGCGAGCTAGACCAGTTATTAGAAAAGTATTTCAAAATGAAATCTGTTTACAGCACAGAAGAGGCCAAGAAATAAGCGGCTGGCTAATATCCCTTCCCTAAGCTCTTTTGATCAAGGGCTTAGGGGGACACAAGACTGTTATTCCGATTTTGCACGCTCTGTTACTACATCAGGATTCCGCCCATGATTGACCTGCTTCCCGAATGGCTGACCCAGTGGTTGGGTGCGGATGGCATAGCCACCTTGGAGTATTTTACGAATGGTAAACACATGGCTTGGTATGCCAGTGTTAGATATACCCTGATTGCTGCTTTTTTGGGTGCAGCACTGGCGGTTTTTTTTGGTTTATTGGGTGCAGCAGCCAAGCAGTCCCGTTTTTTTCTGTTTCGTTGGCTAGGTAATATTTACACTACTATGGTGCGGGGCGTGCCGGATGTTTTGTTCTTGCTATTTTTTCCTTTAGCTTTCGAACAATTAGCCGAGTGGGTAATGGCGCAGATGTATTGCAGCCCAGAGCAATTAGCGACAGCAACAGGCTGGCCTTTGTGCAGCGATGCCCAGTGGTATTTGAGTACGACAGAGTACTTGATTATGGCTTGTGTTTCATTGGGTTTGGTGTACGGTGCGTTTGCGGCTAATGTTATTCATGGCGCTATGAAAGCCGTGCCCAAGGGGCAGTTGGAAGCAGCCCATGCTTTTGGTTTTAATGATTGGCAGGTTTTTTGGCGTTTTCAGGTAAGGCAAATGTGGATATATGCCTTGCCCGGCTTGTCTAATGTTTGGTTGTTATTATTGAAAGCTACCTCGCTACTGTCTTTATTGCAAGTGATTGATATTGTTGCTTGGGCTGATCGCTTGGGAGCGCCTAATTTCTTGGCGATGGCAGGATTGGTGCATCCTGATTGGCGTTGGAAGTATTATTTGGTCTTGTTTGTATTTTATATACTGATGACTTTGTTGTCAGAGCGTTTCTTTGCTTATTTACAAGCAAAAGTCAGTCACGGCATGGCGAGGGCAGACTAATGGAGTGGTTATGGAATAATGCCTTCGTACAGGATTTAATTATACTGCTGAAACCGGCTGGCTATAATCTTTATTTTGCGTTCGCTTCAGTACCTTTTGGTTTTCCGCTGGCCATTTTGTTGGCCTTAGCTAAAAATCATAAAAATGGCCTGATTCGTCAACCCGCCAATTGGTTTGTCTATGCGTTTCGGGGTTCGCCCTTATTTATCCAGTTTTTTATGTTTTATTCTATTTTTTTGGCTTTGAACCAGCCACTGTGGAAGCCTTGGGGAATTGACTGGGTAATGATGAGTCCATTGTTTATTGGCTCTTTGGTGTTAATGCTTAATACAAGTGCTTATTCAGCAGAGATTTTTTATGGCGCTTTGTATGCCATACCCAAAGGTGAGATTGAAGCAGCCCGCGCTATTGGTATGAATAAGTGGCAGGAGTTTCGCACAGTGACTTGGCCGAATATGCTGCGCTTGGCTTGGCCTGCTTATACTAATGAGGTTGTTTTCTTATTCCATGCAACCGCTTTGGTCTATTTCACCATGCCTGTCATCAACCAGCAGAAAGATTTAATGAATAAAGCGGGTGAACTATTTGAAAAGGATTATTCACTGGTTTTACACTTTTCGGCAGCAGCTTTTTATTTTCTGGTTATTTCTATAATGATTTTTAGCGCATTTGGCTGGATTAATCATTATCTTAATCGTCATTTGAGTACGGTTAAACCACTGCGTTTTAAGCTGAATTGTTTACGCTAAATGGTGACTGACCCGTCGCACGCACTACTGCGTAACATCAATTAACTTAAGTAGTGTTCACCGAAATGATTGCAAGAAAGCATCATTCGTCGGCATACCCCCCGAGTTTGATTCAAGAGGGGCGACCAGTTGACATATTGTTATGTACTGAAAAGCAAGCCAACTGTGACGAGTCTTATTGAGACTGCTGGAATTGATAGTTGAGCACCTTGTTGGTTTTTGCATCGATTTCGACGCTCAGTATTTCCTGATTTACTTCACTGTTCATTACATTACCCCCGGCCAAACCACCGGCAAGTGAGCCGATAGAACCACCGACCAGACCACCGATTACTGAGCCGGTAGTAGCCGCAACATTCCTTTGAGTACTGTTGTCGGTGCGGTGACTGTAGACCAATACCTTTCTGTCAGGTGTCGTGGTAATCGAATCAGGATTGCCAAATGTTGAGATGATTTCCTGTTCGGTGGTGACACCCTTTTTTATTGTTGCCAGTTTGTCGCTCTGGATTTTTGTACCCATCGTGCTACAGCCTGTGGCTAATAGTAATACCAACAGGAGTGAAGTAAGTGAAATTGATTGCATTGAACCGCCCTGTCTTTATCTTCTGATAAAGTTTAGTTGTGTCCAGTTCGTAAAATGTTCATTAGTAAACAAAATTATCTTTGCAAAACCTAAAAAAAGCCCGTCTGACGCTGGAATGTGATGAACTGTGGTCATTTTCCGGCTATAAGGGTCATCAACAGTGGGTTTGGCTGGCGTTGGATCAGGAGACGCAGGGAAATCGTGGGTTGTCCACATTGGCCGCCGTGATGAAAGCGAGGCAAAGGCGCTGTGGGTCAGCTTGCCACTGGTGTATCGCCAGGGTGCGGTCTGCTATACAGACTTTTGTGCAGCCTACGGGTGTGTTGCCGGGTACACGCCACTAGGCGGTAGGAAATGAGACTAGACAGACTAGTCACATGAACGCCTGAACAACTTTCTTGTAAGGACGAGAACGTGTGAACTGAGGGTGCTCGGGATGTTCGGTGAAATAGCGCAGCAAAGGGTAGTTGAGGAATTCGCTGCCCTTATCACAATCGAAGCCCAACAAGGACAAAGGCAGTGCTTGCTCAATAGCCTTGATCTGATTGACGACACCGCTCGCACCTTTATTCTAGGTTGCCCGGCACTCAGTCCAGCCCGTGTAATCAACCTGTGGTTAATCTCATTAGGCGGTGGTATTTTAAAATAAACTTTGTGGCTGAATCCCTTGCTCCAGCCAGAGCAGCCATTGCTTACGCTCTAGGCCGCCTGCATAGCCTGTTAATTGTTGCCGACTGCCCAAGATGCGGTGGCAGGGGATAATGACGCTGATCGGGTTGCGACCAATCGCAGCAGCAATGGCTCGCACGGCTTTAGGCTGGTTCATGCGCTCTGCCAGTTCGGAATAAGCGCAGGTTCGGCCATAGTCCACTGCCAATAAAGCTTGCCATACGCTTTGTTGAAAAGCCGTACCTTGGGGCGCGAGGGGTAAATCAAAGCTTTGTCGTTGGCCGAGTAAGTACGCATTAAATTGCTGCGCGGCTTGTTGCAATAACGGTGTTTCAGTGTATTCCCAATCTGCCTGCACGCCCTTAAAGTGGCGTTGGCCTTCAAACCACAGGCCATTTAAGCCTTGTGCATTAGCCGCTAAAATGGTTTTTCCCAAAGGGGTGTCGATGATTTGGTATTGCATTATAACTGTATCCATAAGTGCATGACCGTGTAGCTGTGCCAAGGTTTCCATTGTTCAGCGATGTGCTCGGCAGCAGCATGTCGTAATCACTCACTAAAAAAACATTAGGCTAAAGCTTGGTTCGCTATTCACAACCACGATTATAGCAATTTTAAGATAGAGGATTATGCGGATTGCGGACATTTGAGGGTGGAGACTGGCGATTATGCCATAGGTTTTAATGGATCAAGATGTTTTCTACATCCCTGTTATTTTGTTTATGTACACCTCAATCCATCTTGTGCAGCATAAGCAAGTGATACTGTTTTTGTTAAGGGAGGCTAGATGAACGGTCACAAATGGCTAGTAAGTGGTAGTTTCCTAGGGGTGATTGGTTAATAGCCAATTAAGAGGGTTTTAGTAGGATTTGTTTATTTAATTTTGGAGTAAGTTTTGTCGCTGCCAATAGGTGGTTAAACGGTGCAGGGTTTGTGGCTTTTTTGCAGAAAGCGGCTTAGCTGTGCTGTCTCCTCATCGGAATTGTGTGTAAAATTACGGGTACTTATTTTTTGGCATAGCCCACAAGCAAGTGCGAACTCTATGAGCCAAATGTAGGTCGATAAGGGTAGTATTGAAATTATTATGAACAGGACAGTACCTTGACTCAGGAATCCAGTCAGCATTTACAGCGGCGAACTGTAAAAAGAAAAAAAGATGCGTGGTGGTTCCGTTTGCTGAAAGGAATCGGATTTATCATGGCAGTGTTTGGTAGAGTTTTTCGTATAGTGTTAATCGTAGCCTTGGTGTTAGGCACCTTGGCAGGTGTGGTGTATGCCATGCAATTAGATGAACAGGTGCGTGCGCAGTTTAATGGAAGGCGTTGGGCTTTACCAGCGCGTGTATTTGCTCGACCGCTGGAATTATTCAAGGGGCAACAACTTTACGCTGGACATCTAGAGCAGGAATTGAAATTGCTTAACTATGTGCAGGTAGATAAGCCATTTGAAACTGGGCAATACAAGCGTGATGGTGATTACTTTGAAATCGTGACGCGAGGGTTCCGCTTTAATGAAGATATAGAAAGAGCTCGTAGCATCAAACTACAGTTATCTAAGGGTAAGCTGGTCAAGCTTGATTATGCGAATGAGCAAGAGCCGCTACAGTTGATGCGACTGGAGCCGGTACTGATTGGTAACTTCTACCCGAGTCATAATGAAGATCGTATTCTGGTGAAGTTTGATGAAGTTCCCACTGCCTTAGTGAATGGCTTGCTGGCAGTGGAGGACAAGCGCTTTTATGAACATCAAGGTGTCAATCCTTTAGCCATTGCGCGCGCTATGATTGCGAATCTCAAGGCAGGCGAGACCGTGCAGGGGGGGAGTACTATTACCCAGCAGTTGGTTAAAAACTTTTACCTGACTAATGATCGCACGTGGCGGCGCAAGCTTAAAGAAGCGCTAATGGCGCTGTTGCTGGAGTTGCGTTATGACAAACAAGAAATCCTAGAAGCTTACCTAAACGAAATTTATCTTGGGCAAGATGGCGATCGTGCTATTCATGGTTTTGGTCTGGCGGCACAATTTTATTTCAATCGCACGCTGAAAGAATTGAAACCTGATCAAATTGCTTTATTAATCGGTCTAGCTAAAGGGGCGGCTGTCTATAATCCACGTCGTCATCCTAAGCGTGCTTTAGAGCGTCGCAATTTGGTGTTGGCTGTAATGGAGCAGGAAAAAGTCATTACATCAGGGCAAGCTTCTGCCGCTAAGCAGCGCCCATTGGGGGTTAGCGCGCATCGTCCTTCTGGTGCAAGCCCTTTTCCAGCTTACCTTGATCTGGTTAAGGAACAACTGAGTCGTGACTATAGTAAGGAAACTTTGAATACGGCGGGTTTGTTAATTTTTACTGCTATGGATCCCATTGTACAGTTGACGGCTGAGAATGTGCTGATTGACCGCGTGAAAAAGCTGGAAAAAAAGCACAAAATACCTAAAGGTAAATTGTCTGGTGCAATGGTAATCAGCAGTGTGCAAAGTGGTGAAGTATTGGCTTTAGTCGGGGGCTTGGATGTACGCTATCCGGGCTATAACCGCGCTTTAGCCGCACGGCGTCAAATTGGCTCATTGGTCAAACCTGCTGTTTATTTAACTGCGGTTGAAGCGAATGGTAAGTACTCTACCTTAGGTGAACGTATTAATGACGGTCCTGTCAAAGTCAAAATAGGACGTGGCAAATACTGGGAGCCACGCAATTATGACCATACTGATAAAGGTGCAGTGACCGTATTGGATGCTTTAATCTATTCGCGTAATACGCCTGCGGTGCGAGTGGGGATTGAAGTCGGACTGGATAAAGTCATTAAAATGCTGGGTGATTTGGGTGTGAAAGGCGATATTCCACCTTACCCTTCGTTATTATTGGGGGCGCTGGAAATGGCGCCTATTGATGTGCAGCAAATGTATCAAACGCTGGCAGCGGGGGGCTCATATTCTCCATTGCGCTCTATCCGTAATGTTATGGACGGTAATGGCAAAATACTGACGCGCTACCCCTTAACGGTGCAGCAAGTAGCCAAGCCCGAATCCGTTGAGGTCATTAATTATGCCTTGCACCAAGTCACCCGCAGTGGTACTGCACGATACCTTGCTTCAGTATTGCCTCGTTGGAAACGGGTGGCAGGTAAAACGGGTACAACCAATGACAAAAAGGACAGTTGGTTTGCTGGCTTTTCTGGACAACATGTGATTTCGGTTTGGGTAGGCCGCGATGATAATAAACCGACCCATATGACTGGATCCTCCGGGGCTTTACGTGTTTGGGGTGATATGATGCGAGTATTGCCATCGGGAGCGCTCAAACTAGGGGATTCTTCGCGTTTGATTTGGGTCAGTATTGATGAGGAAACTGGGCTTTTATTTAATCCAGCTTGCGGCAAGGCGGTACGTGTACCGTTTATGAAAGGGGATCAACCGCGTCAATACCGTTTTTGCCAAGCCGCAGCACCCGCGCCTGTCGTGCGGCAGCCACCCCGTAATCCTGCACCCGCACCAACCCGCGCAGCACCCGCCGCGCGGCGAGCTGCGCCACCACCTAGGCAGGCTAATTGGGTTGATAATCTGATGGAATGAAATGGAATAAATACGAATACTGTTCAATATGGGGACGCCAGATTTATGAAAAAGACAGCCATAATACTCAGCTCAGTACCAAACCTATTAGTCCTAACGGTTCTGGCGGCTTTAACTGCTTGTACGCCCATGTCTGTTCCTGACTATCCAGTGCCCGTTGAGCCAATGATTGAGCCTCTGCCCGCTCCTGTTCCTGCGCCCTCTTTGCCAAATAGCCACCCCCTGAGACCAAATATAACTATTCCGCCTGCTGCACCTTTGCAACAAACGCCGCGAGCACCCACCAAGCAAGACAGGCTGCCTCAGGGCATACCTTTACACGAAGCTTTAAAGCCAGAGCCAAGTGTTAAGCCTATGCCTGCTCAAAAGCGTTCTGAGCCTGTGGTGAAATCTCCCACGGCGACTACGACTACTTCACGAAATAGACCTGTTTTGCCACGCCAACCTTCAGTAACTTATACTCCAGACCGTGCTAGCACTCAGCGTCCAGCCCCTGTCTCATTACCTCCAGCCCAACGCTCAACTGGCATGCAGTCTGCCTCGACTGTTACGCCGCCTCCTTTCTGGGAGCAAGCTCCGGCTGCTAAACGCCAAACTTCAGCCGCAGCAAGACCGAGACCTACTCAAAGCCATACTAATAATACGGCTAATCAGGCTAGAGGGCAGGGTAGGGTCGCTGTAGAAGTCCTAGATATGCGGCGAGATAAACCAATGGCTGGTTCGCGCCCTTCCCGCCCAACAGCACCCAAACCTGCCCCTAAAGCCAACGATTTGCCCATCAATTCGCCAGTGGTCGCCGTTTTATTGAAACAGGCTAATAATGAAATGGTGGCGGGCAATAATGACCGTGCGGCAGCCACTTTGGAGCGGGCGTTGCGGATTGCGCCGAATGATGCAACCTTGTGGTTAAGGTTGGCTGAAATCAATCAGATGCTAGGCAAGTCAGAGCAAGCCAAATCAATGGCTAACAAAGCCTTATCGCTGGCTCCGAGTGATGAAAGAATCGCGTTGCGAGCTCAGCGTTTGTTGAAGTAATGGCGGAATAGGGAGCGGCTAATGGCTAGTGGCGATAAAACCGCTCTCGGTTTGCTGGATGCTGATGGGGCGTTTGCCAAATGTATTGAAGGTTTTCAGGCGCGTCCCCAGCAACAGGCCATGTCGGCTGCCATTAGTGACTTGTTACAAAACAAGGGTGTTCTAATCGTCGAGGCGGGTACGGGCGTGGGTAAAACCTTTGCTTATCTTGCTCCAGCTTTGGCATTAGGTGAACGAATTATTCTTTCGACGGGCAGTAAAACGCTACAGGATCAGTTGTTTTTCAAAGATTTGCCCTTGGTGCGAAAAGCATTGGGCAAGCCATTCAAAGCCGCTTTGCTTAAGGGTCGCGCTAATTATCTGTGCCAGCAACGCTTGCAACAAACGCTGGCAGAAGGCCGTCTGTCGAACCGGCGGGAAGTGACTTGGTTGCGCCGTATTGAAGACTGGTCGCTTTTGACTGAGACGGGTGATGTGGCTGAAATGACAGATGTCCCCCGTGATGCTTTTATTTGGCCTTTAGTGACCTCCACGCTAGATAATTGTTTGGGAGCTGAGTGTGAAGCTTACCATGATTGCTTTGTCGTTAAAGCGCGGCGTCAAGCTCAGGAAGCCGATGTTGTGGTTGTGAACCATCACCTGTTTTTTGCAGATATGTCGCTTAAAGAAGAAGGGTTTGGGGAATTATTGCCTTTGGCTGATGTGGTAGTTTTGGATGAGGCACACCAAATTCCTGAGATTGCTTCAGGTTTTTTCAGTGAAGCGGTCAGTAGTCGTCAATTGCAGGATTGGATACGTGATACGCGGCTGGAGAGCTTGGCTTCTGCTGCCGATATGCCACAAATTCAAGATGAGCTGAATAAGCTGGATAAGGCGGTACTGGATTTGCGTTTAGCCATGGACAATCCCGGGCAGCGTGCGCCTTGGAGTCGCATGCGTGAGCGTCCGGGGGTAATGGAGCAAATAGCCATACTACTCGATAGCATAGAAGCGTTAGTGGCTATGTTGCTTGAAATTGTCGAGCGTAATAAAGGCTTGGAAGTCTGCTTGGAACGTCTGATGACTTTGCGTGAACGTGTACAAGCCATGCAATCTGAACAGCCTGGTATGGTGCAGTGGTATGAAACCTTTACCCGCAGCTTTACCCTCACAGCGACACCGTTGGATATTGCTACACCTTTGCAGCGATTTATGGATGTTTTGCCCTGTAATTGGGTTATGACATCAGCTACTTTAGCAGTAGGGACATCTTTTGAGCATTTTACTGCCCGTTTGGGAATTAGTAATGCCCGTACTTTGCAGCTAGATAGCCCTTTTGACTATTGGCATAATGCCTTGCTGTATTTGCCTATGGATTTACCAGAGCCACAGCATCCTCATTTTGTCGAGCAAATGGTTGAGGCTGCTTTGCCTGTGATCAAGGCTTGTGGTGGTCGAACTTTTATGCTGTTTACCAGCTATCGCGCCATGAATGAAGCGGCTGAGTTACTGCGTGATGAGCTGGACTATCCTTTATTGGTTCAGGGCGAGTCATCACAGCGTGAAATGATTGAGCGTTTTCGCCGGTTAGGTAATGCAGTTTTGTTAGGCACGGCTAGTTTTTGGGAAGGTGTGGATGTACGAGGGGAGGCATTAAGCTGTGTCATTATAGACAAGCTGCCTTTCGCAGCACCCAATGATCCAGTGCTGGAAGCACGCCTAGAGTCCTTGCGGCGCCAAGGGGGCAATCCTTTTGTGGAGTACCAATTACCTCAAGCCGTTATTACCTTGAAGCAAGGTGTGGGGCGCTTGATTCGTGATCAAAGTGACCGAGGCTTGTTGATGATTTGCGATAATCGGCTGCGCAGTCGTCGTTATGGCCGTGTTTTCTTGGAGAGCCTGCCACGCATGCCGCGCACGCAGAAATTGGAAGTGGTAGAGCGCTTTTTTGCTCAGCAACAAGCTTTTGAACTACCACCTCAGCCTGAGCCTGTCACTGTAGCAGTTGTTAATGAAGAGAGACAGAATGAAGTTATTGGCGATTGATACTTCTAGTGATGCTTGTTCTGCTGCCGTATTGACTGATAAAGCTTATGAGGTAGTATTTGAGCTCGCACCACGGGCTCATACCCGCTTGATTTTACCGATGGTAGAAACCGTATTGGCTCATGCTGCTTTGCGTTTATCTGAGTTGGATGCGATTGCTTTTGGTCGCGGGCCTGGAGCTTTTACGGGTGTGCGTATTGCTGTCGGTGTAGCGCAGGGTTTGGCCTTGGCGGCAGATAAGCCGGTTTTACCTATCTCAAGCTTGGCAGCCTTGGCTGAGCAGGCGTATGAGGAATTGGAGGCCACGCATGTCATGGTGGCCTTAGATGCGCGTATGGGTGAGGTTTATTGGGGTGAGTATGTGCTGCAAGATGGACGTATGTGTTTGCAGCGGGAAGAGTCAGTGGATAAACCTGAAGCTGTGCCCTTACCCGCATTTAATCAGAAAATAATTGGGGTTGGTAGCGGCTGGGCCGCTTATCCGGTATTGCAGCAACGCTTTGAACCGTGTTTGCTGGCAGTGTATGCGGATTGGCTTCCTTCCGCTGGTTTTGTGGTAAAGTTAGCCCGTTTTGATTGGCAAAATGGCTTGCAAGTGGTGGCAGACTTGGCTCAGCCTGTTTATTTGAGGAATAAAGTGGCACAAACGACGCGAGAAAGAGGGGTTTCGTCTGCCTGAGTTTGTATTGTGTGTCAGCCTGTCCTATATACCCTTATACAGTTTGTATTGAACTTTTTCTGAGTAAAAAAGAACTTACAATTTTAGAGAGTTCTGCTAATCACAGTAAATGGATAGACAATGTTTACAGACACCCAGCGATGGATGATGCTTTTTGGGCTAGCGGTCTTAGCGGTAAATGAAGTTTTTGCGACACCCGCCGACCTGACTGAAAATCATATTATAGCCCCCCTGATAAGCCCGACCGTGTTCAAAGCCAGTGTGGTTTCGGAGGAAGCTTTGAGCCATCCCTGCGCACGTTATTCTGTTAGTCGTTTAGATAAGCGGGCAGAACCTTATCAGGATGCGATTGAAACCTATGCCAAGCGCTATCAGGTTGAACCTGCGATTGTTAAGGCCGTGATTGCGATTGAGTCTTGTTATAACCAGCAAGCACTTTCTCCTAAGGGCGCACAAGGTTTAATGCAGTTAATTCCCGAAACGGCGGAGCGTTTTGGCGTTACGGATGCTTTTGATAGCAATGAAAATATTCGGGGTGGTACACGTTATTTAAGTTGGCTGGCTAATCGTTATCAAGGCGATAAGAAAAAAATCTTGGCGGCTTATAATGCCGGTGAGGGCAAAGTCGATGAATACGGTGGTATTCCTCCTTTTGCTGAAACGCAGCATTATGTCAACAATGTCTTGGCCGTTTATAGCAAGCTGTCCGGCAATGCTGATGCGGCTAAAGTACAGCAAAATGCACCTGTTCAAGTATTAGTAAAGAATGTTTGGGCGCGTTTGTCTGCTGACTATGAGCCACACCGCACAGCACCAGCTTCAGAAGAAATGCTTGTCAATCGCCCACAGTCACCACCCGTACAGCGAGCAATTTATCGTGCTCCAGCGAGGCAAGGTGTTATGGTACGTCAGGCTCGGGCAAGCGTACCAGCGCAAGCAACTAGACCTGTACCGCCGCCTGCTCCTAAAGTACAAGTGATAAATTTGTCGGAACGTGCGCCGATTGCAGCGGCCAACCGTAATGCACCACCGCCTCGCGTTGAGCGTGATGCGAGGGGGCGGGTACGCAGCGTGTATCAAGTACCGACAGCCTCACGAGGTCTGCATAAACCGGGTCGAGGTGGTTGGCAGGCGAATAAGGCCTTGGCACCGCAACTTTATAAGCATTGATCATGGCATGCGTTTATAATGTAAAGGCTGGTAAAAAATGGTAGGTGAATCTTGCGCCGGAAAAAAGCTTGCGGTATAGTTCCACCCCTCACACAGCAGGCATATAGCTCAGTTGGTTAGAGCACCACCTTGACATGGTGGGGGTCGTTGGTTCGAGTCCAATTATGCCTACCAGTTTTTATAAAGCCGACCAATAACTTACGTTGCTGGTCGGTTTTTTGCTTTTTGCGCTTAGAGGTTCAGTTCAGCGTTTCTTCCATGCTGTTGTAGTCTGCAAGCGACATCTTAGAATACTAAATATCAATTCTATTTCTATGTGTAGATAAAATAACAGCAAACATTACTAGCAAAATACCGAGGCAATTTATCATAGATATTTCTTCACCTATCAATATATAGGCGACAATTCCTGCTGCAATCGGATCTAGCATACCAATAATAGTTGCTGGAAGTGCATCAACGTAACGTAGTCCATGAAGTAATAGCCAATAGGGTATGATTGTTGCTATTACTGATATGAAAAAAATATAAGATGTGTTTTCACAGGTGATTGATATTTCAGTTATACTTGTGAATGGAAATATACAAAGCCAAATAATTGAACTAAAGAAAAATGAATAAAAAGTTATAGTGCTTGATTCAATATTTTTCTCTTTGCAGTAATTTCCTATAATATTAAATATTGCAAAAGCAAATCCACATACTAATCCCCACAAAAGCCCTTCTGATAGTGAAAAAATTTCTGAATCAGTCCCTGTTACGAGAAAACAACCTAGTATCCCTATTAAGACTGAAAAAACATTTTTGAGTTTATTTTTTTATTAAATATAGTAAAATTAATTATGATAACAAAAAGTGGGGCTATATATTCAAGCGTTATTGCTGCGGCAACATTTATCAAGCTTATTGCCATATAAAACGTGGTGTTGATTATTGTAAATATAACACCCGAAAAAATTAACAGCATTATATTATTTTTATTAAAATAAAAAGATTTCTTGTTGGTTATAAAAAGGAATATTGCAAATATTAAACAGGCTATAATAGTTCTTATTGCAGTTAAATCAACTGGGGATATATTATTATTGAATAATATTTTAGAGAAAGCACCAGCTATTCCAAATAATAACGCAGCAATAATTATGTATGTAAAACCTTTTGAGCTGTTGGTACTATCCACATTTGGTTTCATACTGTTTAGAGTGTAAGCATTAATTTGATGGCATTAGATTATCAGCTAATATACATGAATAAGAAATACCCATCAAATAGAAATGCCTAGTTCTTGGGTTTGGACGAGATCACTTTGCGACTAAGCTCAGTAAGATAAGGATCATCTGGAAATTGTTTTAGCATATCGTCCAGTAGACTACGTGCCTTATCCTTTTTGCCTAAATGCCAATACACTTCAATGAGGTGGCCAGCATTTTGTGAATAAGGCATGATTTCCAAAGATTTTTCCAGACTAGTTAGCGCTTTTTCCGGTTTACCACTGTGATAATCTAGCCATCCTAACGTATCTAGGTAATAAGGGTCGTCTGGGTGTATAGCTAGTGCTTCATTAATGGCTTTGCGTGCTTCGGCTTTGCGTTCAGGTATGTCGATAAGATTAAAGGCTAAATTGTTTGAAACTTCAGCTAGATGGTGCATGCTTTGTTCATAATCATAGGGGTAGTCAGCCGCTGTGCGTACAGTCAAGGCGGAACGAAATAGTTCCAGCGCTTTTTCTAGTAGACCGCGTTCGATTTCAAGGCTCAACCCGGGGCGCATGCTTTGATCCCACAAAGCTCGGCCTAGATTATCTTGTATTTGTGCCCAGCGTTCGGGTTCATCATTACGCTTGACTGCTTCCAGTGCTAATAAGTAGAGATCAACAGCTTCCTGTAAGTATTTATCGCTTTGAGGCGGTTCGTTCAAGTTACTCATTTCATGTAGGACACTGGCAAGACTATTATTGGTTTCTGCCCATTCCTCGGGCATGTCCTTGCGGGTACGAACGCTAAGGCTGTTACGGTAGCTATCGGTGGCTTCTTGCAGCAGTTTCATGCCTTCCTCGCCGCCTTGATAAACCCCCTTCGTTTGGAGCGCAAAACCCAGTTTGTTTAATACTAAAGCCCAAAGTATCGGTTTATCTTGGCGGGTAAAAACCTGCAAAGACTGGCGGTAAACTCCAATGGATTGGTTCAAAGAATCCAAGCCCTTATCACCTTGAGTCTGGAAGGCTTTTTCCATCAAAGCATTGCCTAAGTTGACTTGTGAAGCGGCACGTAAGTGCTGGTGTTTGCTGGACTCTGCTAAAGTGATCGCTTTATTAAAGTGCTTGATGGCGGTGTCATAGTTATCATTTTCAAAAGCAACTTTGCCCTGTTGAATGCTGGCTTCAATCGCCTGAATATCCGGGTCGCTTGATGGAGCGTTGGATGTTGTGGCTGTAGTATTAGTCGTGCTAGGGGTGGCACTTGCGTCCTGTGCAGATACCTGTGCAAAGGGCTGCAATAAGCTCATGATCAAGAGTAGTAAGCATCCTTGTTGTTTCATAAAAATATCCTTCCAGAGGGGGCTTTTAGCGGCCTGTGTTACACTTATTTCAGGCTGTCAGGGCGATAAGCTTTTTCCGCGTTCAGCAAGTGCCGTTCGACAGCATTAATCATGCCTGGCATATAAGTGCGCAAATCACGATCTAATTGTTTCAGAGCAGTGGCAGCTAAGTCGATGCGCAAATGTTCCAATAAATATTCGATTTCTACAATCTGTAGCAAGCGGTATTCAGCATAAAGATTTTGTTGCAAAGCGACGGTCCATAAATAAGCGGTGCGATCCAGAGACGGCTTCAAGCTAGGGTATTGCTGGATATAATCCTCTAATTGTTTACGGTGCTGATTAATTTGCACTCGTCTATCTTGTAGCTGTGCCAGATTAGCTGTCAATTCAGTCGACATGTTCAACTGTGCCCAGCGCTGCAATAGATCACGATTGGCTTTGCTGTAAGAGGTAATACCCATGTTGGTAGAGGGCAGTTGATTATTTTTTAGAGCATTACCCGTACGTTGCAAGTAAAGCGTAATCAGTTTTTCTTCACGCTGTTTGCTTTTTAATTGATCACCACGCCATTGTTTAATCTGTTTGACCAGGTGTTCAGCCTGTCGGTTAAATTTTTGTTCAGCATCCTGTTGATTGCCTGTTTTGTAATGTACCCAGAAATTCATGAGCTGTTGATCAACTTCTTGCAAAAGACGCTGTAGGTGGCGATGACTTTCTTGGCGAATTTGAGCAATGCCCGCGAGCATTTCACGTTGTTTAGGCGTTTGCTGTGCCAGCTTATTTAATAAGTGGAATGACGCTTCTAGCTCACGAATGTCTGCTTTTAAAGTAGCCCACTGCTCATACAAGTCTTTGTGATAGGTTTCGATATAGAGCAGCAATTGCTGTTGATCACTTAAAGCTTGTTTTTTTGCCAAAGCAATGGCCGGTGCTGCGGGATTGCTCGGGTTTTGTGCGTTGCTTGTTTGTTGCGATTGTTGTGCTGCATTGGACGTGGGCGGGTTACTGGAAACCGCTGGCGTGGCAATGGGTGTTGCTACATTTGTCTGTGCAGGACTAGCTTGACGGGTAGTGTTACTTGCCGAGGCTGTCGCTGGCGTTGGATTAGATATAGACAACGGGTCAGGCGCTTTTAAGCGATGATAAATTTTTAGTCCTAGCATCATGCCTAAAAAAGCTGCCAAGGTGACGGCTATGATGTCAAGCATCAGGCGTTTTTCATGAGCAATATTCAGTGTGGCCATCAAATTAGCCAACCACCGCCATAAGGCATAAAGTACAGCGACCAATACCAGTAGGTATAAAAAGAAAATCAAACCGGCCATTAGTTGTTGGAATCTTGTTGTAAGGATGATCGACGTTCAGCCAATTGCTGAAGCAGTTCTAGTTTTTGGTCTCGGCTCATAATAAGCCAGTCACGGATTTCATCAGCGCTGCGCAGACAACCTTCACACCAGCCATTGTCCTCATTAAGCCAGCAGACACCTATGCAGGGAGAGACGACAGTATGATCAATCATCGGGCGCTGTTTTTGACGACGGCGGTTCCGCACCCGAGGGCTTGGTGCGGCTAAATGAGGGGGATTGTTTGGATAAGTCATTGGTTTATTTTTTTCAGGTTTCCACTACAAAACGTTATAGAACCGAATTTTATACAGCCTCTCCCCCAAAAGGCAAAGTCCATTGTACTTTAGTGTGCTTTAACTGATGTTTGTCCTGCTAAATAACCGATTAAACCTTCTTCGACTGAGTCTAGGTGGCGATGTTTTAAGTGGGACAGCCGCAGCACTCTTTCCAATGTTGGCACAAGTGGGATAAAGACCACCTTGGTGTTTGTTTCGAAGCCTTCTTCAGTTAATAGGCTAGCCATCGCAGACTTCGGTAGGATGGAGCCATATTGTCCTTGTTTGATCCAAGCACGATTAAGATTCAGGCTGTCTGACTCTAGTGTCGCCTCTAGGCTTAAGCCTTGACTGATACAATGGTTGTCAATCAGGCTACGCAGCCCAGAGCCTCGTCTAGGCAAAACCAGTGGTAAAGTGCTTACTGCCTGCCAGCTCAGCGTTGTTATATTGGGATTCGGTAATAGTTGCGTGGCAATCACTAAACCTATTTGTTCAGGCATATCTACTGGAACTTGAACCGTCCAAGGTGAGTCGGCTTCAGTAATAGCCAAGTGCAGGGTTTGATTGCGTAGTGAGTGCATCAAGTATTGATGACGTTCTTCCACAATTTCTAAACGTGTTTCGGGATGATGGTGACGCAACCAAGCGGCTGCCTTGTTGAGAATAATGCTGGAGAGTCTGCTCTGTGCATCTATGCTAGGCAGCACACCTAATAGCAAGCGTTGGCTATGGCTTAAGCGCTGCTGTTGTACATATTCCCCTATAATATGGAGCTGCTCAAAAAAACCATCATGCAGTTGATGAATAATATTACCTGACTCAGTCAGGCTTAAATGGCGTGAGCCTGTTTTGCGACTAATCAGGCGCATATTGAGATGTTCTTCAAACTGTTTGAGCTGCATGCTGAGCGCTGGTTGCGATAAAAAGAGTCCTTTGGCCGCTTCAGAAATTGAACCTTTTGCTAAGGTCTCGCCAAAGTACAGCCATTGCTTTAAACGTGTTTGAGGTTTCCACTGCGGAGGTGGTAAGTGACGTTTTTTCCAAGCGCTCATGAAAATAGCTTTAAACGCATGCAGTAGTTGATCGTCTTGCGTCTGTGCGCTCAGATGTATGGTGAGTGGTTCATCCAGTTGGGATGTTGTCCAATGACTGAGTTTGGCGACATTCAGCATTAAGCCATTTACCAGAATACAGCTTTGTTTCTGAATAGATTGATTTTGATGGAGTAGGCTGGTGAGGTCTTCTGTGACCTGCTCAAAACTTAAGTGATGTGCCAAGCAATACTGCGCAGCTTGCTGTGCCATCGGCCAGGGCATGCGGGGTAGCAATATTTTATAATGTTTGAGTGCTTCTGTGCTGACTGGCTCAGGCCAATAATTACTTGATTCGGGGAAAATTAAATACCAAGGCTCGCTGACCAGTATTTTGTGTGTAGAGGGAACGTCTTTGTTAGTGTATAAGGCCAGATTGATTTCACCTAAATGTTTCCACGCAGGTTTCCAGCGATATGCTTGTAAATAAGCCTCTTCGCCTTGGTGACTTTGATAACTTTTTCCTTCTACCGTTTGAGTATCTTGAATAATGGGTAATATCAAGTTTGTGGGGTAGCGTTGCGCGCTTTCATCTAGGATATAAGCGAGTAGGCTGTTAATAGATGGACTCCAAAAGCGCTCTGGAATTTTGAGGCTGATATAGGCAATGTTATTAAGTTGTTCAGCCTCAAGGCGTAGTGCAAACTGCTCTAGATTTTGCATGAACAGAATATATTTCGCAATAAATAAACCTTGCTCAGTAGGCTGCATACCTTGTGAGCGCCGTTCAAATAGCGATAAACCTAATTCATTTTCTACTTGGCTACAAGCTTCGCTTAAAACTGATTTGGCAATATGTAAACGTTCAGCCGTAAGACTTAAATTACGGTCATGGCATACGGAGGCGAAATAACTTAGTATTCGGGATTCAATCAGAATTCGTTTCATAAATTTATGTTTTATTAGCTGGGATCAATCACTCCATCACAACAGACCAAAATACGCTAACCGTGTAAATTTAATGGTCTGATGTTAAGGGTGTGCTTTTTATTGGATCAAACTGGGCTGCATTAATCAGACACAGACGCCGAGGCGAGTAAAACTAATCCTTCAACGGCAAACTGGCAAGCGGGATGGGTATTATTTGTGCAAATATCAGGCTTAATAATATAGTATTCTAACCGCACCTGTGCTTCGGTAAGCATAAATAATTAATATGCTCAATAATTAAGCTATTTATTGCATTAATAATGCGGTTAAACAGCTCAGATAAGTGGCTTCATCAGGTGGGCTGCCATTGCGTTGTGCTAGCCAAAGGCTTTCCGCCAAGCATTCTATCATCTGGTGCTCGGCATCATGTGGTTCCATGCGGCTACTTAAGTCATAGTAGATCGCTTGAATACCTGAGGGGCGGTCAGTTTTTATTTGTTCACGCAAACCTAAATGTAGGCTGAGATGTAAAAAAGGATTGGCTTCTCCGGCCTCGACTGAATAATCACGTCCTAATGCTGCTTTATTTAAAAGCGCTCTATGGTATTCAGGATGTTCTTTAATCACCAAGGCGACTTGTTGTTCTAGCGAATTTAAGCTTTGCTTTTGCTGATGTTTTTGCCAGGTCTGTTGATAAAAGTGTCTTAATGATTCTCTGTCATTGCCAAACATTAATGTGTTTTTCCTGTAAACTCACACAAATCAATAATAATACATTCCGGGCATTTAGGCTTGCGCGCAATACAGGTATAACGCCCCAGTAAAATCAGCCAATGATGAGCATCTAATAAATAGTCTTTGGGGACATGACGTAATAGGGCTTGTTCCACTGCCAGTACATTTTTACCTGGTGCTATGCCAGTACGATTGGATACGCGAAAAATATGAGTATCCACCGCCATAGTAGCTTGGTGAAACGCTGTATTCAAAATGACATTCGCTGTTTTGCGGCCAACGCCCGGCAAGGCTTCTAAAGCTTTGCGTTCTTGGGGGACTTGAGAGGCATGTTTTTCAAGCAGCAAGCGGCAGGTTTCAATAATATTTTTAGCTTTGTTATTATACAAGCCAATGGTTTTAATGTATGGCTTTAAGCCTTCCTCACCCAAGGCATAAATAGCTTCGGGGGTATTAGCAACAGGGAATAGTTTGGCGGTGGCTTTATTAACACCTTTATCGGTGGTTTGAGCGGATAAAATGACGGCCACTAATAATTCAAAGACGGAATTGTATTCCAGTTCCGTGCGAGGGTTTGGATTAGCAGCTTTGAGGCGGCGGAAAATTTCAACACGTTTTTCCTGATTCATGCAGCCTCGCTAGCGGCATGTAAGGTAGCTTGTCGTGCTGCTTTGGCCTTACGTTTAGCTATGTGCTGGTCAATCGCATTTTTGGTTGCCACCAGAAAGCCTAAGCCAATAAAAGCGCCCGGTGGCAGGGCGGCAAGTAGTAAGCCTTTGAAATGATCGCTCAAATGCAAGGTCATACCGCGCGCGCTTTCACCGAACATGAGGTGTGCTTGTGATAGTAAAGTGCCTTGTGACAGTAGTTCGCGTAAGCCGCCTAATACGACTAAGACCAGCATAAAACCCAGTCCCATCATAAAACCATCCAAGCTAGCGTGCTTGGGTTCATTTTTAGCGGCGAATGCTTCAGCACGCCCAATAATAATGCAGTTGGTGACGATTAAGGGGATAAAAATACCCAGTACGTGGTATAGCCCATAAAAATAAGCCTGCATGAGTAGCTCAACGGTGGTGACCGTGGCGGCAATAATCAATACAAATACCGGAATGCGAATTTCCGGGCGAATGTAATCGCGCAGCAGAGAAATCAGCAGATTGGAGGTGATTAATGTGACTAATGTCGCTAATCCTAGACCGAAGCCATTAACCACATTAGTTGTAACGGCCATGAGTGGGCATAAGCCCAGCAGTTGGACTAGACCAGGATTATTGTGCCATAGGCCATTGACGGTAATTTCACGGTAAATAGCTGCATTGGATGGGCTTGCGTCGTCGTTCATAAATCGTTGCTGAGTTAATGGATGGAGGAGGGGATTTTACTGCATTTATGGGTGTTGTGCAGTGGTTCTGTGCACAGGATGAAGATTCGTGTTGAATGAACCTCATAAGCATGATGGAATGACAGAGAGTTAAGGATAGCCCGAGTTTTGAACAATAGCTAACTCCTTGAGAGAATATAATCATACAGGATGCAACAGATAACAATGCGATTAAATGATAAGGAACAAATAGCCATTATCAAAAATTTTAATGCCATATTCATGGCAGGTGATATTTATCTGTTTGGTAGTCGAGTAGATAATAATAAAAAAGGTGGGGATATTGACTTATTTATAGATACAAAGGATGTAGATAATTTGTTATCTAAAAAAAATCAGTTGTTAAATGCGATAAAAGCAGAAATTGGTGAGCAAAAAATTGATATAGTCATCAGTACAGATCCGAGTAGAGAAATAGAGAAGCAAGCGAGAAAAACAGGAGTAAAACTCAATATGGATCAGCTAAGGCAGGAAAAAATTATCAGTGAATGTGAAAAGCATTTGATGAGGCTTAGCTATGCCAAGCAAGAGCTGGCAGAAACTTTTCCGCTAACAGAACAACAGTACATTAATCTATCTCAAGAGAGAGTACAGGATATAGATCAGTTTATTTATCGTTTTTCTAAATTGCAAGATACGGTGGGTAACAAATTAATTAAAATTGTTACTGCTTTATATGAAGAAAACATTGAAAGAATGACAGTAATAGATATGTTAAATCGTTTGGAAAAAGCTGGTATCTTGTTAGCAAATGAATGGCAAATCTTAAGGGAGTTAAGAAATGCCTTATCACATGATTACGAAGATGAACCGCAAGCAAGCACAGAACTATTAAATGCAGTCTATGAAAAATCTGTCATTTTAGAAAAAATTTATTACAATTTAAAAAATAAAATATAGTTAGCACGTCTGCGCGGTTTTAGCCAAGATGCGTGTATAATGAGCAATTAAAAGATTTACTGAGCAAAGCAAAATACGCCTAATCGCTATCCTCACTGGCTGGCATCTGGAACAAGGCTGCCCAATGGGCATCGCTCCATAACAATCCCCGCTTGATCATGCTGACAACAGCGCGTGGGGTAATGGTCATACGCGCCAACTTAAGCAGTTAACTATCTGAGCAGCCTTGAAAAAAGGGGTTGTGGCAACCACATGAGCATCTTTTACCGACGAAAGTGAAAGCC